>CAYYXF010000042.1:0-6026 GCA_964475545.1 uncultured Candidatus Bathyarchaeia archaeon
CTCTTGCTGCCTTGAAAACTATGTCCCCTGTCAACCGTCCGCTCAAAGCAAGAAAGCACGCGCTGAAATCAGTGCGATTTAGGGCTCCGATTCCAATTACCTTGTCAACTGCATTATGTCGACCGACGTCTTCTGCTAAAGCCTCGACATCCTCGCCGTTGTATATCGCAGCAACATGGACACCGCCAGTCTTTCTGAAAGTCTCAGCACTGAAATTCAAGCGATTGACACACCTTAATATTGTTTCAGCTTCAACTGTCAAACGTGATTTGACCTTGGGAAGCTTTCCAGAGAATTGATAAGGCAATGAACTGCCGCAGGCTGAACGAATTACTCGAGAGAAGTGTCTTGAGAATCTCTGTCTTCTTGCCGTGTTGTTGTTTGATTTCAGTTTGACCTTGCAGATGGATTCATCGATGTTCAGGTTCATTTCATCAATCTCGTCAACTGATTTCACAATGCCTTCTGCAAGCAAGTACCCTGTGGTCAGCTCTTTTAGGTTTGAAGGGGAACAGAAGATTGTCGCGTAGTGGTTCCTGTTGAGAAATATGTACAAGGGCTTTTCCTCCGCGACGCAATCGTTCACTTTGCTTGCTTTTCTAGAAGGAACGTCTACCCTCGTAATTTCGGTCTCTAGCACGCAGGCATCACCTCTCCAGCTCCGACAGAATGAAGCTAATAATCTCATCGGCAATGCTAGTGTTCGTAACGGATTGCAAGCCTTTCCATCCTGGCTGACTGTTCACCTCGACGATGACTGGCCCGCTTCGGCTTTCAAGAATGTCTACGCCAGCAATTTTGCATTTTACGCTCTTGGCTGATTTGACAGCCATATCCTCAAGGTTCTTAGAGAGTCTTAGCATCTCGGGTCGGCTTCCTTGACTGTAATTGGTTTTCCAACTGTCTGCCACGCGCTTCATTGCTGCCGCTACTTGATCGCCGATGACAAGCGCTCGAATGTCAGAGAAGCCGTGGGGCACAAACTCCTGAAGGTAGATTACTCCGTGGTAGAACTTTGTTGCCTTGAAGACTGACGTGGCTATTTCCTTGTCCCTGATTCTTGTTGACCCTATGCCCCTGCTTCCGAAAAGTGGTTTGATGATAACGTCCTTGTTTAGTTCATTGAAAGCGTTCAACGCTTCGCCTACGTTTTCTGTGGTCACGGTTCGGGGCACAGGCAGGTTACTTTCTTCTAAGAGCGCAAGAACATCATACTTGTCAACGCAGTGTTCGATTGCCTCAGGCGGGTTTATGATGTATAAGCCTAGACGTTGGAGACGGTAGAGAATATCCATTCTGAAAACCAACTCTTCGATCGAGCCGCGGCCAATTGGACGAACTATGAGCGCATCTAAGTCTTCTAGTATGCTAACATTGTCAACTTTCATGTGCGGTTTGTGTCCAACTCGTGCTGTTAGCCTTGGAAAGGTGAAGCACAGATGGGGAATGCTGCGTTTGACCATTGCCTTTCGAAGTTGGATTGAGCTCCAAGAGTTCTTGTTACGTGTTACGATTCCGAACTTCAAAAATAGACCTTCTACGTTGCCTTGAACCTTTAAAGATGCTTCCTAGACTATGTTCTTAAAGTTTCCGTGGAGAATCAGGTCTAGAATTTGTGGATATATCGAACCAGCTGTTTCGCATTTTCTGGCTTTTGACAAAGATCCACGTCCAGGTACGCCCCGTAAGCATTGAAGTATGGTGGCCCCTTGCGTGAAAAGAGTGTAAGGACTTTGCCGTGATGATCAATCTTAAAGCCATCTTGGCAGGGTTCATGGCCTCTTATTAGAATCTTAACTCCCATTCTTTCTAGCACTTTGCTGGTTACGTTTTCAGCGAAGAGTTTTCCTGCTCCCCTAGGCGAAGCGCATGTTTCCTTGACAATATCATTTGGGTCGCTCCAGAGCATGTCTTCAAGAAGGTCTTGTTTGGGGTGCGTGAGATGGGCGTATGCCAAATCCTCAGTCTTCTCAATCTTCTGCGACAATCCTCCATGAACCATGATGTAGCGTTCTTCAACAAGCACTGCATTGTACAAGCATCTAAACAGCTTGCGGATTCTCGCATATGTTTCAGCCCATTTCCCGCCAAACCTCATTTGAAACTGCAATGGCAAGTCATGCGGGTCAGCCATGAGATCGTCAGGGCCTTCGTGATTCCCGCGCATCAAAACAACTTGTTTCGGAAAAAGAAGCTTCAACTTCAATACGGTATAGTAAACTTCTGCTGAATACGCGCCTCGGTCGCCATAGTCTCCGAGGAAAATCAGAGCAGCATCTTCAGTCCGGTCGAGTTGCTTCAGAAACATGCTTTCATTAAGAATGTCAATGAGGCTTTCAAGGTCTCCATGCAGATCCCCGATTATGAGTGCGCTGCCCGTGGGATTTAGCATCACAAGTCTTCCCATAACGTTAAAATTGCCAATTTCTCCAGTCTCTTTGCAAAGCAACTCTTCAGCATCTTCGACGAGTTTGTCGAAAACTGCAGACCGAGCTTTTAGCGATTCCTTGACAATTTGAGACAAATCTGTGGACAAGCGTTTCGCCCAGATCATTCAAGCTGAATCCTTTTGTTGGTGAAGTCAAATGCGTTCTTCTCGATTTCAGATTTGTGAGTTCGGATCCTCTCTACAGTTTCTTTGTGTGCCCGTTCTAAACCTATTTGCTCTCCCTCTATAGTCTTCTTTTTCCTTTCCAGTCCTTCAAGTTGCTCTTCAAGCTTCATTACGCTCTTCCCAGTTTCCGTCACTTCAGCAGACGTGGAGAGTTGCCTATGGAATGCTATTGCCTTCGTGCTCTTGTCATGAAGACCTGCCAGAGAGCTCTTGGCGAGTATGTTTTCTATGACTTGTTCTGCCTTTCGCGTCTTCTCCGGCTTCAGCTTGAGTTTTCCTTCAGACATTGCACGGCTCATCTTCTTTAGAATCTGCCTCAAAAGTGGATGACCTGCTTCCTCAGTTGCAAGAGCTTGAAAGGGATCTTCAATGTACTTATTGAGCCTGCCAAGCTCTTCTGGCGTCAAGCCACTTCCTTCACCGTGGAGTGCAAGTGACTGAAGCTTGATGAAAGGCTTTTGAAGATGCTGCAGGTTTTGCCTTACTTCATTGCTTAAACTTCGTACCTCTGTGTCCGTTCGGCTTAGCTGATCTAAGCCTCCTTTACCTCTAAGATCAGCCATTTTTCGCTGTGTCTCAGCAATTTCGCTCTCAGCGTAAGCCTTTTCACCTTCAACCCTTGCTTTCTGGTCTCCAATGCCTAGGAGCTGCTGCTCAAGATTCTGAAGCCTATCTATGAGCTGAAACGTCTTTTCCAACGTCTTTGCTTTAACATACTCCTTTGTCAGAAAATTGTCAAGCTCTTTGAGCAGCAATTTTGCCTTCTCGAAGACTACCTGAAATCTTCTTCTGTCAAGGATAAAGAATGGTGAAACTCGCGGAAACCAGTTTCTAACATCAACATCGGTCACCAAGAAAGCCTTTTGGGTCACCTGAACGAATCTCTGGAAGTCATCATAGTTGACTTTGTCCGGAACCTCTATGTGGCGCATTCTGTCTACGAAGAGACGGGCAAGCTTGTTCAACGCTCTGGCTCGTTGGTAAGTTTTCGCATTTCTTTTCTCGATTTCTTTCTGACTGTTGTCCAACAGCATCTTGGAATGGTCCAATAGACTCTCAAGCGCTTTGCCCATTTCCTCAAGTAGTTTCTGGGCCTTCGAACGGATCGGAACAAGAAGTGGTCCTGTTTCGCGTTCAAGCCAGCTTCTGACATCCTTCGAAGAGAATCTCATGATTTCAGTCAAGAGGCTTCCCAAAACAAAATGCGCATAGGATATATTTATTTCTCAAGTCTTAAGCAGCGCACGCGTTTCTGAGTAGAAACTTATATATGAGTAAAAGACCAACCCATCACCGCGTGGCGATAGATGGAGACATCAAGAAGCCCTCGAAGGATAGCTTTCGTCGCTCTTATGGCTGCTCTTGGAAATGTCATGTTTGTCATTTCCCAAACAATCTTCAAGACGGGTCAGATTGCTCTCGACCTTTCTCACATTGGAACATTCATTGCGGCAATTTACGGAGGCCCATTGATAGGTCTCATAACGGGTTTTATGGTAGGGATAGGACCAGGTTTGTACTTTGGATATTTGGGAGGGACCCTAGGCTTACTCGGGTTAATAGGTCTCCCTGTTGGGAAAGCATTGACTGGTCTGAGTGCTGGCTATTTAGCGCGGATTTTCAGGATACACAGCACAGAACATCCTTCGTGGAAGGTGCCTGTTGCAACATTGCTAGGATACATACCAGAAGCGCTGTTCACAATATTCTACTTTGAAAGCCTCGTCGTCATTTTTCTTCCAGGATTCGCCTCATATTTGATGGCCCAACCTGGCTCTATTCATGCATTTGTCATTTCATTAATGGCCAAGGCATGGATCGAAATAGCCATTTTGACCGTTTTCATGGGGGCTCTCGTTGGAAACAATGGCTTCAGCGAATTCGTGAGCAGAGTCTTCACAAAACCGCAAATGCTTTCGAAGCTTAAGGCGAGCCAGTCCGATTAGACGTCGAAGCCTAATGATTTTGCCAGTGCTTCAGAGTTTATTTCCCCATTCATGAATGTGTTCCCAGTTCTTACATTGTTTATTGCTATTCTGGCTGGAGCAAAAAGGTTTGGATCGATCTTGTAGAAGTCATACTTTGCTTCTTTGAAGATGTCTATGAATGGTTTCCCGTACTGTTTAGAGGCTTTGGACGGGGCTCTTTCAATAATCTCCTTTAGTTTTTGTTCATTGTCATATTCGACTGCATAATATGCAGTTCCGCCATAGAGTATTGCGTCGTTTGTCCTTGCCATCGCGTTCACAAATTTCGGATGAATTGGTGGAATAGGAGCACATCCCCAAGCATGCAAAATAGCTCCGGGATCTAATCCAACTAACCTAAGCTTGTGAATTCCCGTTTCAACCACTCTCCCTGAAACCTGCGTAGCGCCTGTTATGCTGGTTGTCGGCGTCAGGATCACTGTTAGGTTTTCAAATGCAACTTTGCAGTCTTTCGCAATTCTTTCTATCAATCTCGTTGGCGGAGGCTTCTCTGTCTCTAAAACTAGCACGGTCTCGTCGAAATTGTCTTTGTATCCGATTTCTTCGTAGATCCTCCTTGGTTTTGACGCCAAGGCCCTTGCTGGCCCTGAGCCTATTGCGAAATAGTCTTCCTCATTTATCTGCCAGCCTGCATACTGCGAACCCAAAGTGGCAATAACCGGGTGGTCCGTAGAGATAAATATTGAAGATAGCTCCAAGTCTCCGTATTTCCTATGTGTAATTCTTGCTTTGCCACATCCTCCCATGCAGATTTCGGTTATGAGTTTCCCTGCTTCAAATCCACCTTCGGCTTCTATCCCAGCATCAATAATTGTTGTTCCGCAGTCCATTTTCTCAACTTTCACACGAAAAAGTGATGGATTTTCAACTAGTTTCTTCAGTAGCCCTGATGCTAGTCGGTTTACGCTTACATTTTTTTCCACAGGATCTTCTCCTTAAAGTAGCTTCTCATGATCGCTTAGATGCGGATTTTTCTCTTTCGAGACATATAACTTGCCGTTTCCGCTCTCAGCAAGGTCTCCAAGAAAAACGTACAGGGGTCCTTCAACCGTTTCGCCTTCCTCAATCTTAACCTTTGCCTTGATGCTGTCTATCGTGAAAGTTGGCAGAATAGACTCTAAAAGGCCCCCGACGACTATCTTGCCACTAACCATACAGGCCCCTGCCCTTGCTTGACAGTCATTTTGAACATAGATTGTTCCATCATACATTCGAAAACCAGCAAATTGCCCTGCACTCCCGTAGATCTTCAGAATGCCTTTTTTCATGCGGGCTCCCGCTTCGTTTCCAACATTTCCATGAACGACTATTCTTCCCCCGTATATGCCCTCGCTGCTTCCACGATACGGAGCGCCCAGATAATCGCTAACGTTGCCATGAATCTCGATTTCGCCGCCTCTCATCATTGAGCCAGCCCATCCTCC
>CAYYXF010000042.1:6126-11402 GCA_964475545.1 uncultured Candidatus Bathyarchaeia archaeon
CGTTGCCATGAATCTCGATTTCGCCGCCTCTCATCATTGAGCCAGCCCATCCTCCGACGTTTCCATTCACGATTATTTTGCCGCCCTTCATCTCCTCGCCTAGATGCATGCCAGCGTTTCCGTTAATCACTATTTCTCCAACCGTCATGAACGCTCCTATCCTCCGCACTTTGCTCACGTCGCCGTGAATCGCTATCGACATCTCTCCAGCTTTCGCTTCTTCAACTTTGAAAAGCTCTTTGAGAGTTTTCTGTCTGTTTCCTTCCCAAATCTTCAACTCTGCTATTTCTTCCCGTTTCTTGCCTTGAAAAAGGTCTGGGCTTATACCTTCAGGAGTTATCGGCAGCTTGAACTGCATCAGTGGGTAGAGGTTTATCATTTAGACATCGGCCTTCAACGTTTTTGGGTGTGAGATTCCAAGGTATTCCTCGGTAACAGGATAGTTCTCGTATTCCACTGTCCAGTATTCTCTGAATTTCCGCTTCATTTCTTCAGTTGTCTCTGCACGTTCAGAAGTTTGCACGTCAAGCCAAACCGTGGCCCCTTCCACATGTTTGATTATCTCGTCGTTTTTGACGACAATTTCGCCGTTCTTTATTGTGTATGCAGCATGTTTGAATGCTCTCCGGACAGTCTTATATTTTCTGGCAGGGTCTGTTGTCTCTGGGTTCACATTGTATATGGCTATGTCTGCGTCAGCGCCAACGCCTAGGTGCCCCTTGCCTTCGAGCCCTAGAGCCCTTGCTTGACCCGCCCTTGTCATTATTGCTAATTCGTAGAATCCCATTTCGCGAGTTATCGAGGGAAGAAGACTTCTGCTTCTTGCTCGAGGATTGATTCTTTTCATCGTTGCTTCTCGGGCTTTCCTACTCATCAACCAAGCAATTATCCTCGGATAGTATGTGAATGGACCACCGTTCGGATGGTCTGTGGTCATGAAGATTTTCCACGGATCTTCAATGAGCAAAGCCAGTTCTAATCCTATTGACCATTGAATCGCGTGAACGTAGCTCTTGCGACGATATTTAAAAGGTACAATGCCTGCGCTTGTTTCAGTCTCGACGTCATGGTTAACCCATTTGTTTCCAGTTAGCTCCGAAAGGCCAAATTGAAATGGACCGTCAGCCGTCATGGTTGTAGTGTCGGCGAATATCACTTGGCCCATGTCCATAGTCACGTGGGAATGACGGTTGACATAACTAGCGATTTCTCTGGCTCCTGATTCTAAAGTTCGCCAATCGTCGCCTTTAAAGCAGCTGAATTGGCAGTGGGTTATGTGAATTGCCGGCTTGTCTTCAGAAGCTAAATCTTCGACGCATCTCATAGTTTCCAAAGCCGTAGTGTAGTTTCCAGGTTGCCCAAGATTATTCGTGTGAACATGAATCGTATGTGGCAAGTTCAATAGCTTGTTCACTTTGCATAGGCCGCGAATGATTTCGCGGGGAGTTACACAGAAGCATGGAACCTGATCATCTAGACTGTGGACATTCTGCCCGAACCCCCAAGCCTCTAGGCCGCCTGGATTGACGATTTTTATGGCGTATCCTTTCGTTGTGGTTAACATCCAAGCAATATGCCTCGCAAGCTCCTCGATCTGTCCTTGTCCTAGATATTCGAGTACGAACCACCAGTCTCCTAGAAGCGGATACGTGGCCTTGTCAAGCATGGGGGTGTCGTTGAGCTCTTCATGCGTGTGCTTGGCTTCCAGAGGGGGCATGGAGGGGTTCATTATTGTGGTGTAACCCATCCTTGCATATCTGTATCCTGTGGTGAAGGTTGAGGGGATCGAGTGTCCTACTCCGGACCTTGTCTTTGGTGTTTTAGGTTCCACGTCCTTGAAATGGTCTTCAGGCCTTAGAAGTCTTCCAGTGTTTACTTCTGAGCCTGCAATGTGAGTGTGGATGTCTACTCCGCCGGGCATGACGATCATCCCTGAAGCGTCTATTTTACGTGCCTTACGTTCGTTGAGCTTTTCAACGATCTTGCGGTCTTTCACCGCGATGTCCATCTTTTCGCCATTAACACCGTTGATAGGATCATAGACGAAGCCGTTCTTCACTAGAAGCTCCATTTACTCCGCCTCCGCTTTGCCGCTTGCCTTGATCTTTCTGACTTCTGAGAGGATTCTCGACAATATCTCTTTGTCAGGCAACACTCCCTTGGGGGGCGCAACGACCTTTTTGAGCGGGAGGGGAACGTGGTCCATACGATACGCGGTTCCTTGAGCTTCTATTCCAACAAACGCTGATGGAAAGACAACGTCGGCCATTTGGGAGGTTGCATTCATGTGCGGGTCTATAACGATCAGTGGATTTTTGATCAGATGCTCAGTTGCTCTTTTTGGGAAGCTAGAGACTGGGTCCGAGGCAACAACTAGGGCTGCATCTGATTCTTCGCGTAGAAGAACATCAACGGCCGTTGTTTCTCCGGGATTGTATCGTGGATAGGACAGCGAAAAGTCAACTGCATACGGATAACCTGTTTGCCAAGTGAAAACAGTGTCTGCACCAGTTACGTTGAAATGCCCCCTCATCGGGATTATCATGAACTTCGTCCGCATGTTGAGATCACGAGTCAACGAGAGTGCCGCGTCTACGTTTCTAAGCTTGCCACTACTCATAGTGAGTCCAAGCCCGAAGAAGATCACTCCAAAATTGCAGTTGATCATGACGTCAGCAACTTCCTCTAGATATTGTATTGGAACGCCGGCAACCTCGTCAGCATCAATCTCTTCATCACGAACCAAGGCTCTGAGAGTCTGGAACAGTTCATAATCCTTGTTAGGCTCAACTTGAATGAAATAGTCTGCTATTTCAGCAGACCGCGTTTTCCTGACATCGACAACTACTAGTTTTCTGCCTCCTTTTAACAATGCTGGATAAGGCTCCCTTCTGATGGCTGAAGGAGCTGATGTTCCTTCTTTGGGGAGCACTCTTCTAAGCGCACTTTCTATTTTCTTTTTGACGTTTGAAGCTTTGATTTTGCTTAGGTATCCTTTCCATTCGTTCTTCTCGAATCTTCCATCTGAGAAGTTTGTGTACCTCTCAATGTGCCTGGGATGCGCTGCCCATGGGTTGCTTCCCCAATAGATCACCAAGTCTGCCCTGTGTCTTACTTGCCCTAAAGTGCACGTTGACATGCCCACGTCTTGCACGCTCAGTTCAGACGGCCCGTGGCAGATGGTTGACGTGTTGTCGATTACTCCGCCGACTTCCTCTGCCAACTCGAGGCCAACTCTTATTGCCTCACAACTCGTTGAACTCCAGCCATACAGCAGCGGATAGTTTGCCCTAGTCAAGATCTCTGCAGCCTTCCCTGCGGCTTCTTTGAGGGATGTTCCAACGAGGTCACCGTTTTTCCTCACAAGTGGTTTCAGAAGCCTGTGACGATTGTACCCTAGGAATTTTGATTCACTCATGGCGCAGGCATTCTTGACCTTGACGATTTTCCCATTCTGTAGAGTCAATTCTATGTCGTCACATAGACATCCGCAAACCGGACAGGCTACAGCTTTGACAACAGGCACGGGGCATCTACTTCCCGAACTGCTCCTTCAAAAGCTCAGATAAGCTAAGCAAGGGCTTGTCCTGTGCGGGTTCGATCTCTGCTGGGATGCCTTTCAAGGAGGGCATGCCCACGCTATGAGTGTCAGGATTAACAACAACGTTCGCCCATGGACCATAAGGGATGAAAATCAGTCCGGCATGCGGAGCCCTGGGGGATTTGAGGGCTTTAACCACTACTGAGCCAAATGCTGTCGAGACTAGGATGTTGGTTTTCTCTTTCAATCCCATTCTCTTCATGTCTTCAGGGTCAACGTGACAGACTGAAACGCTGCTCATGTACTCTTTGGAGGCTTTTCCCTGCTCTTTTCCCACACCTTGATCTATCGTTCGTCCTGTAACCAACGTCACCTGCAACTTCAGCTTTTCTCTCATCTGCTTGTCCCGATCTTTGTATTGTAACAGAAATTGTTGCCTTTAAATCTTAACAAGTAATTCAGCATTTGGGCAGCAACACAGCTCAGGTGCGGAACCAACGCCTCCTGCAGAATGTCTTTCAAATTGGGCGAGGAAATCACTAACCTACTTTCAATTAAGCCAAGAATACGCCCAGTGAGAGAAGGGCAATTGAGTTAGAGGGGATGGCTGAGCACCATGGTCAGGCTAAAGTGGGTAACGATGTCTCTCTTAGCGTGAAAAAGGAGAAGCGCCGGAAAAGACATTTTTCACAAGAGATGGTTACGAAATAAGGGCTAAGGCCTGTATCCACGGAGAGTACATATGGCTAAGGCAGCAGCAACAATGTCAGCAGTAGTGCCGGGATTCAGGAGATTGCCTGATCTTCGGAGTTTGGTGTCAAATTCGGTCAGCCGTTGTCTGCCCTCATTAGTTTCAAGCCCGCCTAGGCTGAGAATTTCTCCTGCTTCAGACGAAACCTCCTTTGCTGTTTCAAGGCTTGTCTTTCTGGCTATGAATGTATCTGGAAACGCAGCTAGAACCTTCAGGAAAGTGTGGATGATGGCTTGGTTTAAGTCATCTCTTTTCTCTATTAGTCTAGTCAAGAACGGGTAGGCAAGATCGAACGTTATTGGATAATTGTTGACCCATTCTGAGCAGATTGTGTCATATTTCTCGGCCATTTGAAAAACCTGGAACAGCGTGATCTTTTCTTCAACTATTCTCTTTGTAGACTCTGGATCGTTGATGTCGAGTTTTGGAGCTTTTCCCAGACCGCTGGGTTTAGCGATCTTCATGGCTTCGTAGACGTTAACAGCATCCTCTGGAGTGGTTGATTGTATGACTGTCTTCATGTTTTTTCTCAAGTTGGTTTCCAGATCATCCTGACTTGGGGTCATACCAGCGGCAACCGCAATTGGTGCAAGGAGAATTACTGTGCCGAGCAGGGTGTTGCCACCGTGTTGCCACAAGTCGATATCCGCGACACAATCCTTTATGATCTGCCCAACACCAACATCAGCAGCACGGATTTTTCTTTCATGAACTGCAATTCCACGCTCAGCAGCATACTCAAGAGATGGCCTCGCAGCGACAGCAGAGGCAAGAAAATGCTCATAACGTGTGTTCTCGAAATTGGTTACTATGCTCACATTACCGGGTTTATGTGCGCTGGCTTCCAAAAGAATCGCCAATTCCAAGCATTCGGAAATGTGATCTGCACGCTTGCTCATTCCCCAGAAGCAACCTCCGAGAGCAGCCTCTCGCGTATGTCCTCAAGAAAGTCTTATTAATGTTGTGTAAAAAAATACACAGCAA
>CAYYXF010000043.1:0-11050 GCA_964475545.1 uncultured Candidatus Bathyarchaeia archaeon
GAGGCCCCACAGGCATCGCAGCCGCAGCAAGCTACATAGCTTCAGTATTGACTGGCGAAAGAAAAACCCAGCGCGAAATCGCCGAAATCGCACAGGTGACCGAAGTCACCATTCGAAATCGCTACAAAGAACTTGTCGAACGGCTAACGTTCCACATGTCTCTCTGACATCCACCTTTTTTCTCATTATCACTACTAGCGCATCCCAAGTCTACAGCGAGCACTTGGGAAGCGCATAGGGCAAAACACATTTTAGACTCCGAAAGCGTAACTAGAAATGAAGAAGGACTTGTAACTTGGCAAGCTGTCCGAAATGCGGTACAGATGTATCGACCCCAGTTAAGACATGGCCTATCCCTTCTCGAGGACCTATGAAAGAAGGTGTAGCCCCAAAGCTTACTGGAATATTCGAATGCCCCAAATGCAAAGCCAGATTCAGAGCCGCAGTAAGAGCTGGAGCAGGACCGGAAGGTACAGCAAACATTAAGAACATGGTTGAAAGAATTAGGGGGATAAAGGGAGAGCTTATGCAGACATTGAAGGTCCTCCACGAAAGAATAAAAACTCTGGAGACCGAACGTGCGAATCTGATGATTGAAATCGACAAACTGCGGAAAGTCGCAGAGTCAAGAGCCACTGCTCTTGAAAGCGAAGTGGACATGCTGCGGGAAGAAGTCGAATCACTCAGGGAACTCCTAGGGTACTCAAAAGAACCAGGAATTTAAGAAAATGAGACGTTACCGGTTATCGCGTTGAGTGTTGGCAGACTCTGCTGCTATTTCAGATTCTTCTTGTAATATTCTTGGGCTTTAGCAACGGCTTTTTCCGCATCTTTCAAGATCGGATATTTCATGCCTGAAATCCTTTCTGATTCGTTGAAGAATTCCAGGACTTTCTTCGTATCACCCTCGTAGATCGCCAAACCGCCTGCAATGTCATACCAGATCCTAGCCCTGCCCAGATTCTTCTCTTTCTCAAACTTCCTCGCATTTTCCACGGCTACTTTCATCGGAGTACTTATTTTTCTGGGATCAAGAAACATCGTGTGCTGCAAGGCTTCGTACGATACCTTGTCGTCACCGCAAAGCTTCTCAAGTTCGCTTATTGATCCAGAAGTTGCAGATACCAGCTCCACTTCTTTCTTTCCGAGTCTTCTCAGCAAGCCCAACGTCATACCTCTTTTTGGCCTTATCATCTGTCATTCGATTCGAGATCATCTATATAAACAATAGTTAATTTTAAAGGTTTGTCCCTGCTTAATGTAGGCCATGCCATACAAATTCACGTTTGACCTATCAAGGATTCCTCGGTTCTTCTTCACCGAGATCACCAAGGCAAGCTACCAGAAGGGCGTTCACAAGAAAATCGGAAGGAGCACTCAGAGGATAATAAGAAAGTTCAAGATTCAAGAAGCAACAGGTCTCAATATATCTGACGCCGTGGTTCTCCTTCAAGATCTCATAGATATTCAGGCTAGAAACCTCGTCGAAAGAGAAAAATTCGTGAAAACCACGAAAAGAGCGCTCTTTCTGCCACACTGTTCGAGAAAATTCATGGACCATCGATGCGCGGCAACCTTTGATCCCAGCGTTCCATCTTACATATGTGCCCACTGCTCCAAAGAATGCTTAGTCAACCGGGCATCCTCCATAGCACAGAGAAAAGGCTATGACGTTTACATCCTGCCTGGCGGTTCCTGTATCCCAAAGATCTTGAAAACCAAAGGCTACGAGGGTGCAGTTGGGGTCGCCTGCGGCGAAGAAACAAAGCTGTCTGGAGAATTGCTGGAAAAGATGGACGTAACCGGTCAGGCCATTCCTTTGATTAAGAATGGTTGTGCAAACACGATTTTCAACATTGAAACGCTGATCAAAACCCTTTGATAGGGAAAAGAAAGTTTACTTCACGATTTCTCTTTTCTTCCAGCGCAAATTCTTGCTACGGCATTTTCTGCATTTCACTGCTGTTGGGGCGTTTCGTCCCCCACAGTCGCGGCAGATTTTCATGTAAAGTCTATGTTTTTGAGCCAATGCCTTCTTGAACGGGTCCATGATCGGCATCTGATCTACCTCTATCTTCTGTGGCTACAACTCAGATGAGTGAGCATCAAATATACTTTTTGCCCCACTAAAGTTCTACCCGGGCTTGCTCAGAATTCTGACACTTCTTGCCATCAGATCTGCCACATCGCCTGGCTTCTCAGCCACTTGCACTCCAGCTTTTTTGAAAGCCTCAATCTTGCTTTCAGCAGTGCCCGCTTTACCCATTATTATTGCACCAGCATGCCCCATGCGCTTCCCTGGCGGAGCAGATCGTCCAGCAATGTAGGCTACAATCGGTTTTGGATAACCTTCTTCGACATAGCTTGCCGCAAGTTCTTCAAGGTTACCGCCAATTTCTCCTACCAAAACAACAGCTTTGGTATGCTTGTCATCCTTGAACATTCTCAGCGTATCTATGAAGTTTAATCCAGTTATCGGATCTCCGCCAAGACCGAGACACGTGGATTGCCCAAGCCTCTTCCCAGTCAAGGATGCCGCTATTTCGTACGTAAGGGTCCCGCTTCTTGAGATCATACCAATACTGCCTGGTCTAAAAATGTGTGCTGGCATTATCCCAAGCTTGGACTCTCCAGGCGTTATTACTCCCGGAGTGTTCGGTCCGACTATCGTTGCGTTGTTCTGTTTTGCAAATGCCATCAGACTAATTGAATCTCTGACCGGAATGTGCTCAGTTATTATCACAACTGTCTTTATTCCGTTTTCAATAGCTTCCATAGCCGCGTCCACTGCAAACGGAGCTGGGACAAAGATAATCGAAGCGTTTGCTGAATGGTGTTCCTGCGCTTCCTCAAACGTGTCGTAAATCGGAACATCCTCCATCCGGGTTCCACCTTTGCCAGGCGACGTGCCCGCAACGATCTTTGTTCCATACTCCAGCATCAACTTAGTGTGATAGCTGCCCTGGGTTCCTGTTATGCCTTGGACTATTGCCCTCGTATCCTTGTTAATGATTATCCCCATTTTCAGCTACCTCCTTCTCTGGAGATTTCCACAACTCGCTGAGCTGCCTCTTCCATACTGTCGAACGCGTGGATACCCGCTTTCTTCAGTATCTTCTTTCCTTCTTCTTCATTCGTGCCAACCAGCCTGATGACCATGGGCTTCGCTACCCCGAGTTTTTTCCTTGCATCCAAGATTCCTTGTGCGACTTCATCGCAGCGGGTTATCCCGCCCAGTATGTTTACAAAGAGAGCTTTGACATTTGGATCTGAAAGCACGATTTTGAAGGCTAACGCCGTTTTTTCTGAAGGTGCTCCACCTCCGACATCAAGGAAGTTTGCGGGTTTTCCACCATAGTGTCGAATTGTGTCTAACGTTGCCATCACAAGTCCTGCCCCGTTTCCTATGACGCCTATGGTTCCATCCAGTTTAACGTAGGCCAAGTCGTTTTTCATGGCTTCTAGTTCTTGTTGAGTCAGCTCACTTTCGCCTTCCAGAAGCCTTTTCTTGTATTCAGGATGTCGGAACAGCGCGTTGTCGTCGATTATTATGCGAGCGTCTGCGGCCATGAATCTTCCATCAATAGTCTCCACTACAGGGTTCATCTCAATCAATTCAGCATCATAGTCTCTGCCTACGTTGTACAATCTTTCGAATGATCTTCCCAGTTCCAACATCTGAGTGCCAGTGTAACCGATTTTTCTCGCTATCTGCCGTGTGTGATATGAAAGAAGCCCGAGCTGTGGGTTTATCGGGGTTTTTATGACTTTTTCTGGAGTTTCTGCTGCCACTTCCTCTATTTCCATCCCGCCTACTGGAGAAGCGACTGCAACATAGCTTTGTTTGAATCTGTCGATCGTTATGCCAAAGTAGAGCTCTTTTCTAATGTTTATTTTCTCTTCTATCCACAGGCTTTTAACGGGTATGCGCTTTATTTGCATATTAAGCAGTTTTTGCGCAACCCTTTCGGCTTCGTCAATGGAATTGGCGAAGAGTATCCCTCCTGCCTTGCCCCTCCCAGCAACGAGCACTTGCGCCTTGATTGCAAATGGCGGTCTTAGTCTTGCTGCAACCTCAACGGCTTGGCTTGAGTTTGTTGCCAATCCGCCCTGGGGAGTTGGAATCCCGTATTTCGCAAGTATAGTCTTTGCTTCGTACTCAAATAGTTTCATTGCAGTCTGCTCCTCACTTTACGGTCTCTATGGTTACGTAGGATCTTGTGTCTTGTATTCCGTCGATGGAATATAGCTTTTTCAAGACTCCATCGAGTTTCTCTCTTTCAACGATCAAAATTGAGTCAACGTCGCCTGCTATTCTGAAGGCCCTTTGGACGGTCAGTTCTTTGATTCTCTCGTAGACTTCAATTCTCCTAATAGGCGATATTTTCACGAGAATGAATGCTGGAGACACTGAAATTCCTAGCCCGCCTAGGCCTTTCTCGGTTACATCAATGAAACCTCTACCCGTGCGTATGTATCCCATGTTTCTAAGCTTCCGCAAATGAACGTTCAATGCTTGCCGGCTAACGCCCAATTCCTTCGCCAGCGCGTCCTGTTTCATATGTAAGCTATACGTGCTTGTGAGTTTGCCTTTGTCATAAAGCAGTCTCAGTAATTGCGATGAACGTCTGGTAAGAGTTTCCAACACTGTTTCCTCAACTGATGTTTTGTCAAGAATTGTCTGTTCAATAATATTAATTATTTAAACATTCAGCAAATGCTTTATGAATCGTTTTGTCGAATGCTTCACCCTGAAATTTTGAACAATATGGACTGGCACCGTAATGTATTTATTTGGCGGAAAAAATTGGTATCGAGCCTATAAAAAATACGAAGAATAGGAGCGAGGCGGTACGAAATGTCGGAAAGCAATTCAGTGTTGATCGGAAACAAGCCAGTAATGAACTATGTACTGGCGTGCATAACCCTCTTTCATGGTGGAGCAAAAGAAGTGAATGTTAAGGCACGAGGGAGATCCATAAGCCGAGCTGTTGACGTCGTTGAAGTCGTCAGGCGCCGATTCTTACCAGATGTCAAGATCAAGAAGGTCGGCATTGGAACACAGCAGATGACACCCAGAGAAGAGGGTGGGTCGCCTTCAAACGTCAGCACGATAGAAATAACGCTTGAACATTAGAGCAGAGTCTCCGCATGAATCTACAGAGTTCCGCCATTCCTCCTTTGTTTGTATTGGAGGGCGGATCGTCAGGTGAAAACTGTACTTTGCAGTTTCTGTTTGAAAAGCGGCATATTATGCCAAAAGTGTTCAACTAGACTAAAGGCTGGAGAAATAAGCGAATTAGACTTGAAAGTTGCCCGCTTTTTGCAGTCCTTAGAGGAGAAGCACCCGTCTCTTCAGAACGTCTATTTTCACAGGGCTATTGAGTCAGGGAAAACTCTGGCCATAATTGTGGGACCCGGCGATGTTCCGAGGCTTCTGGGCTACGGCGGGCGAATTATGAAAGCTTTGGGTGAAGAGACTGGCAGAAACATTCGGGTTTTGGAAGATGGAGTTGATGAGAGGAAATTTCTAGAGGACTTGTTCGCCCCCCTAGGTATCGTGACAATCAATACTATTTGGTTGCCTGATGGAAGCACCGAGACAAGGGCGATCTTGAGGAAAAGGCGTGGAAGCCAACCGCCTTTTGATGTAAAGGCTTTAAAGGAAATTGCCCAAAAGATACGTAACATAACTCTGCGCGTTGAATTCGCGGACTAGGCAGACGGTGAGCATAGCATGAAGGTGGATCTAATTGGCGATTGGCACAGAACTCATTATTCAACAGATGTCAAGCCTGAAATGGACGGCCAAGATGCTACCCTGTTTGGGTGGGTTCAAGAGATTCGGGATCTCGGCGCTTTACGCTTTGTGATATTGCAGGATCGAGAGGGTACCATTCAAATTACAGTTCTGAAGAAAAAAGTAAGCAGCGAAGTTCTTTCGAAGTCTGACAGTTTGCAGAAACGGTACAGTATAGGTGTGAAGGGTGTTGTGAAAAAGACCGGCATGACACCCAGAGGCGTCGAAGTAATACCGAAGGAGATCAGAATTCTGAGCACAGCTTCACCTCAATTGCCAATTGACATCACAGGGAAGACCCCCGCGAATTTAGAGGTTCGGCTGGACGCACGAGCTTTGGACTTATGCCAAGAAAAGAACATTGCTGCTTTCAAGATCCAACACGCTGCCTTGGCGACAATACGAGAATTTCTCTTTGAAAGAGGTTTCCTGGAAGTGCACACGCCACGGATTATTGCGTCAGCAACTGAAGGCGGAGCGGCCTTGTTCTCTATCGATTATTTTCAACGTAAGGCGTATCTCGCTCAAAGCCCCCAATTATACAAGGAACAGCTCGTCATGAGTCTTGAACGGGTTTTTGAGGTTGGACCTTTTTTCAGAGCTGAGGAGTCGCATACTCGCCGCCACTTAAGCGAGTTCGTATCAATAGACATCGAGCAAGCATTTGCAGGCGCCGAGGATGTGATGCAACTGCTAGAGCAGCTCATTCAATACATCTGCAAAAGCGTCAAGGAGAAATGCCAAAAAGAATTAGCGACGCTTGGACATCGCATGAAAGTGCCAAAACTACCCTTCAAGCGCTTGACATACGGTGACGTTCTTCAGGACTTGAAGCATGAAGGAGTGGACATCCCATGGGGTGATGACATACCAACGCAGGCTCTTAGAACGTTAGGAAAAATCCATCCTTACTTCTACTTCATTACTGACTGGCCGACGCAGTCTAGATCATTCTATGTAAAGCCCTGCGATGACAATCCTGACTTGTCTGAAGGCTTCGACTTAATGTGGCGTTGGCTAGAACTTGTCTCGGGTGGAACAAGAATCGCGTCCAAGGAGCTTTTGACGAAGCGATTGGAAGAAAAGGATTTGGACCCTGAGTCTTTTAAGTGGCATTTGGAGGCATTTGATTATGGAATGCCTCCGCACGCAGGCTGGGCTATAGGGCTAGAAAGATTGACTATGCTGCTAACTGGAAAGAAGAACATTAGAGAAGTAACATTCTATCCAAGGGACAAGTTCAGGCTGACGCCTTGAGATTCGAGAATGGACTCTGGGCATGTCGGCTTGAGTCTCCAACGGTTTCTCTGTTTGATTCTTGAAGATATAGCGCGCGCACGTACCAGACTGGCTCGTCCGCAGACTGGCAGAACGACTGAAAAGGAACCACTCTCAGGAACAGGAGAATAAGGCTCAAGACTTGGAGACAGTAAACTGCCTAGTGTTTTTTCAGTTCATTCACCAACAATTCTATTGAACTGGCAATCGCCAACCTATGGCAATTTTACTCTATTTATTAATTGTGCGGCTTGACGTGTGCCTTCCAGATTCTCATTTGATGGTTGAAACAGCTTGAGCGGAAGAGAAAAAAGTGAGAAGGAAATTGTTTGATCAAACGTATTTCTTTTCTTTGTCGCAGTACCATCTTTGATATTGTGGGATATACCTTAGAGGGGCACCACATGTGGGGCAAACTGAAGTTGTTCCTGCTGGAGGAGGCGGCGGGGGTGCTGCAGTGCCTCGCTGGAATTGGAATCTTAGAAATGATGGCAGTGGTGTTTTCATTGTGTGCAGCATTCCTGCGAGCAGTCCGCCTATTGGGAAGAAGATCAAAGCGAATACCATCAACACAGCCCATAGTTGCATTCCTGTTCCGAAGTCTCCTCCCCAAATACCAATCTGGGCGAGCGTCATTATCAACGTGATTATCAGGTAGGCCAGAAAAGACATGACGCCGCCTGTTAAGCCTTCCATTTTTCCTTCTCCTTTGAGTAGCTTGTAGCATAGGTATCCGGCTGCAAAACCTGCTGGGAGAAACGCGAAGATGCCTGTGATGAAGTCGCTTCCTATTGTTCTGCCCCAGTCAACCCCCCCGAACGTAAATCCTAGACCTGAAAATAATGTCAGGAATCCGCCGACCCCCGCGATTGCTTGTCCGATAGCGAACCCTATTACTCCGACGGCAATGTAGTCCATGAGATACGATTCTTCTTTTTCAGTCATGCAATTTCCTCACTATCACTAGAGCACCATATCGTTGTCCATGAGTATTTAACTTTTTTTTGGGGTTCAAAACGAGAATAAAGCCTTACATATCTACGGGAGACAAAACATGACCAAGCACAGGAAACTCATGAGGGATTTGCATAACTCTAGAGAGGGCTACCTGCACGACTATCTCGTTGCAAGTTTCCTAGGAGTGGCTTTCGGGCTCGGCATGTCTGCACCAGCGGGTTTCGTCATTGGGAATTGGGGACCGTACATGGGAGTTCTGGCAGTAGCTGGAATATTCGGCTTCATATCTGGCGGACTCATAGCCAGCTATATCAATTTCAGATTTCATCAAATGGGCGAAAACATGGAGATGGCAGGCCTAAGCGCCGGGTTCTTCGCAGCATTTGTCTATATGGTTATTGACCTTGTTATCACCTTGTCTTTTGCAATCATCAACACTGCTGGAGCTGCAGACTACCTTATAGGTTGGATCCTCACTGTTGTCTTCGCTTTCATCTTCTATGCGATAGGAGGATACCTATCTGGGATGCTTGAACGGAAACCTTTTGCAATGCCAAGTATACTCAACCTGTCCAGGATTTCTCGTGCACCTCCGCCTCCACCTGTCGCCACTACCCAAATTTGTCCCACTTGTGAACAACCAATGACTTACGTTGAGCAATATGGCAGGTGGTCTTGCTCTAATTGCAAGAAATATTCGTGGCGGAACTCGCTGTGATGAAGACTCAAAGGTAAAAAATGTAGAGTATTATTGTGCGTTGGGCTATTCTAGGCGTATTTCTGGCACTTGTAACAGTACCATCTCTGATACTGTTGAACATAAGATAATGGCCCTTTGCACGTGGGACAGACTGGCTGCTGAGATTGAGGTGCCTGCACAACTGGCTGGGGTCCAAGAACCTGAGGCTGAGCAGACGAAGGCTTCAATATTACGTAGTCTCCTGCCGCCTGAATTTCCTCCCATGCGACTTCTCTGCTGTCGCCCTTTTTTGTTTCAACGATCAATGTCATGCCCATCTTTCCCACAGTAAATGCAATGTCCTGCACGGTTCCCGCATCATTACCCTCACTGTCAATCACCTGCATGCCGATAAGACGATCCTTTGTCATAGCTTTCTTTTCTTTCTCTTTGGACATTTCAATCACTTCGACTTATTGGGAATCTTAATTGCGAAACATCTTATAAGTTTTAAGACTTGTGAATAAATATTCGTTGAACATCGGATCAATGTTCAGCAGTCATGATGCGGCGTGACGAGAACAACAGAAAACGATAATAACAGAAGGATTTGAATTATCTATGCGAGATGAAAAAATGTCGACAGGATACGAAAGTACAGGAACACAAGTTGATATGACGAATCATTGGCTCTTACGACTAGTTGCGGCCATCATAGATAGTATACCTTGGATCATCATAGTTTATGTTATTCTTTGGCTTCTTATCTTGACTCCGGGCGCATCGTGGGGTGGGGTCGGGTGGGGGCTAGGATACTTCCTCCTATGGCCCTTCCTTTTCGGCCTATTGGAAGTACTGTACTTCGCTGTAATGGAAGGATCATCTGGTGCATCTTTGGGGAAGAAAGTGATAGGTTTAAAAGTTCAAATGCTCAATGGTGGTAAGGCAACTTTCGACAAGGCACTTACCCGCAACATAAGCAAGATTTTCTGGCCTCTGCTCGTAATAGACATAATAATCGGCTTTGCCACTCCAGGGCCAGATCCGCGTCAGCGATACTTCGATCGCGTCGCAGGAACAACCGTGGTTTCCGTAAAACAACCGTTTGCGCCTCCTCCGCCTCCTCCGCCTCCGTGAATATCGATAACTGCTGCCTACTGTAGTGCAGACTGACAAACAAAGGAATTTGTTCATGGCAGGAAAATCGAGATACCTGCAGCGAATTAGCCTAAGGCAAATTATGTGACAGAGGTACTTACTCCGCCTCCGCCACCGCCTGCACCCACTCTTGAAAACGGATTTCACGGCCCAAGAACTAGCTTCTTTCCGGACATCGGAAGACAATTAACAATTTTGGAGCAATCGTCTCGATCTGGAGGCGTCGCAGGAATCAAGAGGGGACTGGCTGTAGCTTTCATCGTCGCAGGGGTCATCGGCTTGCTCGCTTCACTTGCAGTACAGTGGGCATTATTGTCTGTCGTCGGTTTTCAAGTATTAGCTGTACTGTTGGCACCGTTGACTGAAGAGCCGTCAAAAGCCTTAGGTGTGGTTGTCGTCGCCCTCTTCGTATGGAAAGCTGTTCCGAATCGGCGTTATGGAGCAGCCTTGGGAGCCGCCGCTGGTCTAGGTTTCGGGGTGGTCGAGAGCATTATCTACATAATAAACATCGTGTCGGCTAGTCTGCCAGCGCAACTAGAAGGCGCACGCGCAGGACTTGTCCTAATGAGAGTTGTTGCCACACCTCTTATGCATCCACTTTGGTCTGCATTTATGGGCATTGGAATATTCGCTGTGCTCGCCAAAAAACCTTTGCCGGAGAATTCTCCGACATCTCCCGCATTACCGTTGCTTTTCATAGTCATAGGCATAGCCAATCACATCGTCTGGAATGCGACCTCTGTATTCTCAGGTCTAGGATATGTCGCAGTAGCAACAAACGCAATGGTCATCTTCCCACTCTTTGCGATAATATTGAGAGATTTCCTCGGCGGGCATTTCAACTTCCAGAACTTCTTCGAATCGCTTCAGGGATCACCGTCTCCCGCAGAGGTTTTCGTCCCACCACCTCCACCTCCTTAGTCTGACTGGCAGTTTCACCTATGATAGCGGTCCGCATTTGCAGCGCGCGTTATAAGAAAGGCTGGAATGGCAGCCCTTTTCCTAGGAAAGGCAACATTGGAGATACTCACTTCAATGTTGAGCCTGCGACGCCGCATGTTCTTTCAGCCGAAAAACAGCATAGGCAAAACGTCACTGTGACGCGCTTCCGCCACTCCCACATCGTTCAGATCAACTGAAACGCGTGAACAATCAACATAGCACCCTAAACCCATCCG
>CAYYXF010000044.1:0-11008 GCA_964475545.1 uncultured Candidatus Bathyarchaeia archaeon
GGAAAACGTTTCAGAATTCCTTCAGCGAGTCACTTTTTTTGAGTCGTGTCTCCAGGTTTCAGGAATTCTTTAGGGATGTGTATGGCAAACTCGCATACAAGGTCGCCTTTCAGAACAGACTGTATAACATCTGCCTTTGCAGGCCGATCAAATATGACATCCCATGGCCGCTTCTCAAAGCCTGCGCTGCAGTAGCAGAAGTTGGGCGAAATCCCAATGTTACCAGATTTTATTGCTTCGCGCACCCATGGGCAATGGCAATAGTAGTATCTCTTCTTCCTCGGGTCTTTCTCGCGCAAGTATTTTTTCGCCATGTAGGGAATCTTCGTGACGTAGATTATGTCTCCTTTCCTCACACCGTTTTGACAGGTTGGCGTGCCTCTAACATATTCAAGGACTTTTTCGTCGATTTCCTGAGTGAAGTACAACGTCTTCTCTTTCATGTGCTTCTCAAGCTCATCAACATACTCCTTGTGCCGTCTCTCCAGAAAATCGTCTATGCCTTTTGACTCTAGAAACTTCTTTCTCTCGGGCAGATAGTCTTCCTTTGGACCAGCATGAGGCCCGCTCAGCAGGATTTCTCTGCATGCCTTTTCACCTAGATTGGCCTCAAGTCTTTCCATGAATTTCTTAGTAATGTTCGGCTTGTCCTTTGAAGACGTGCCCAGAGGAGGCAGCTCAATTCCTTCAAATATCTCCTTATGCTTTCTCTCGCCAACAGACTGTTTCACCGTGTTGGAAAGGCTCTCCAAGACGTCGCTGCCGTCGAGAAGTGTCAGTGAGGCAACTTCTGTTTTTCTATTGCCTGCGAAACGAGCGTATCGAAGGAGGGCGAGCAGATTATCCCATGTACTTTTATTAGTTTTCATCAGATGTGTCACGAAGCTCTGCAGATCATTGGGTGTAGCGTTGCGCAAATCTCTTTTCGGGTTTGTCTTTTTCAGAAATGCCTCGAACTCTTTTACCATTTTGATGTTCGCGCGCACTGTCTCTTCGTTCAGCTTTTTGCTGATACAGAACTTTCTGAATCCTTCTTCATCCAAGCTAGTACACTCTTCCGCAACGTAACCATGAGGCGAATATTTAACCCTTGGTCTCATCCAACCGAGTTCCTCAGCGATGAAGGCAGGCTCCAACCGTCACCCTGAAGCTCTTCTTCCGTCATAGGCAATGTTCGTTTGGCGGCATCGGCACTCAGGAAACAAGCCCGTATTAGCGCGCGCAAGCGCAGGTCAAGAAATGTCGGAGTGACTAGTTTGAGCTATAGAAAAGAGAGTTGTACTGCTTCTGAGCTGTCTCTACGCGTTCTCGTACAACGTTATCTGGGTTCTGATACTTAACGAAAGCTGTGCCTTGCCAAATGACGTCGTAAAGTTCCAAGAAGTGTTTGCTTGGCAACCTTTTTCTCCTGCTGAGAAAGTTGAGAATTTCACGACGTGATGACAGCCCTCTCCCTCCCCCTCTCTGGCCTTCTATTATAGGATCACAAATCCTAATAAACGAAGTTTTGAAAACTCAAATATGTCGAATCTCTATATAACCCTAGCATTACGGTCTCTGAGAGTGGTTGGAGAACCTCCATCATCAGCTGTGCAATGCGTCTAGTATTGTTACTCAAACATGGGAGGTTTATACATGTATAAACAATTCATACGGAATCTTTATTTTTCCAAAGACATCAGCAGACTCCGTGGTCAACATGCCCATGCTAAAGGCCTTGGACGTTGCATTGATTGCGATGAATGCAGCTCTTTACGCTGCCATCGGATTACTCTTGTATTACATTTTTCCTGTAGTTACTCCAACGATTGGTGGGGTCAAATTCTGGCCCGTCGTTGTGATTCCAGCAACTTTCGCGTTACTTTTCGGCCCAGTCGTAGGCGGTGTAGGTGCCGCAATAGGAATCTTCATCAGCGACATGTTTACACATGGTGACCCTTTACTTAGCTTGACTGCAGGGGTAACCTCAAACTTCGTATGTTTTGCACTGATTGGCTACCTGTCACGCAAAAACCTGAACTGGAGAAAGACTTTCCTGAGCCTAGGAGTTGGGGTTGCACTATTGGCAACTCTCGCATACTTGCTTATTACACCTCAAACCGTCGTGAATTACTTCAATGTATCAACTGATCAAGCACTATGGAACGTTTACGCCGTACTTGTCATATTCGCAGTGAGCTATGCTATAGTCATCGTCGTAGGGTTAATTCGACCCAAATGGCGAAGTTTCAGCGCAGCTTCAGTCGCAGGATCCATCATCGGAAGCGCAATAATAGGCCTCGGAGTCTGGGGATACACGCAGTTCTTCACACTGCCTGCATCTGTCGGGGGAGCCCACAACCTGCCATCTTACGCTGGATTGATACTTTTCGCATGGACATTTGCAACTGAAATCCCATTCATGGTTATACTTGTCCCTCCCATCGGCGAGGCATGCTACAAGGCTTTTCCCTCTTTAAAACCCAAACAGAAGTAGTGTCTGTTTGAAGACTGCGAAGGCATTCAGTCCCTCTGGAATTTCCAGCTTCTTCGAGATATGTGACTCAA
Source organism: uncultured Candidatus Bathyarchaeia archaeon (assembly GCA_964475545.1). Taxonomy (GTDB): domain Archaea; phylum Thermoproteota; class Bathyarchaeia; order Bathyarchaeales; family Bathycorpusculaceae; genus DASPTR01. Next base: position 2,548 of record CAYYXF010000044.1, read on the forward strand.
CGTCCAATGGTAGTCCAATCTTAGACTTAGAAAAAGCCGGTGCCCGTGGCGGCGGTTTTGGAATCCAGAAAGGAACCACCACAAAAGTCACTGTCTTAAGTGCAGAAACAAATTGCATCCGCGTCTTCATTAATCGGAGAGAGGCACCTGAAGCCGAGACGACAAAACTGGTTGCGCAGATGCTGTTGGAGCAAGTTGACAAAGCATACGATGTCACCGTCATGCACAAAGTTGACGTACCAATCGGGGCAGGGTTTGGGTCAAGTGCAGCTGGTGCCCTTACCACGGCTTTAGCACTGTCAAGAGCGCTGGATCTAAGCTTGACGTATAATCAACTGGGCAGGCTCGCGCATGTTGCTGAGGTTAAGTGCAAAACAGGCTTGGGGACCGTGGGGCCATTGATGCTCGGAGGCTGCGTACTAACCTTAGAGCCTGGGGCACCAGGCATAGCTCTGTTGGATCGCATACCGATATCCGCAGATCACTTTGTGGTTGCTGGAGTTTTCGACCCAATACCGACTAAGGAAGTGCTGTCATCTCCAGAAAAACGTCGCCAAGTCAACAAATACGGTAGAAAAACCTTAGCGTGCATTCTCTCTGAACCATCACTTGAGAATTTTCTGGCTTGCTGCCTCAGTTTTGCAGAAGAGGCCGGTTTCATGACACCAAGGCTACGCGGGGTAGTCAAGTTGGCTGAGAAAGCAGGCGCGATAGGAGCGGCTCAAAACATGGTTGGGGAAGCAATTCATGCTTTGACTACGCTAGAAAACGTCCAGAACGTGGTTCACGCTTTTAAGCGGGTCTTACCTAGAGAAAAAATCATTGTCGCAAGAGTAGATATTCAGGGCGCTAGGCTGGTAGGATGAAGCAAAAGATGAAAAGATACGAAACTGTGGCTGTTGGCGGCACATTCGACGAGCTCCATAAGGGCCACAGGACCTTGCTAATGAAAGCCTTTGAAGCTGGGCAACATGTGCAAATCGGTTTATGTTCAGACAACTTTGTCAAGAAGCTTGGCAAACCCCACATAACGGCTTCTTACAACCAGAGGTTGAAAGAGCTTGAGAATTTCCTCCGCAAAAATGGGCTTCACGAAAGAGCCGAGATATTCCGCCTAGATGATCCCTACGGTGTGACTTTATCCAGCGGAAATACTGAAGCTTTGATTGTCAGCAAGGAAACAGAACCCACAGCCGTACTGATCAACAAGAAGAGAAAAGGATCAGGGCTCCCTCCGCTTCAAATAGTCACCATCGACATGGTCCCATCTGAGAACCACTTTCCAATCTCCACCACACGAATTCGCTGCGGAGAAATTGACCGAGAAGGGCATCTGCTCAAAACGTGAAACACTCAAAAGAGAATATTTAAGCTGCTTTCTACTTTTCATGTGCCGAGAGACGCAAGTTGCACAGAACGGGCATGGCTAAACTACCGCTTCACTATGGCAAGGCGCCTAGCTGGCTCACTGTGCGCATGAAGAAGCTTGCAAAGGAAATGGTAACCCTATTTCTAGACGAATATGGCACAGACAGCTTTTTGAGACGAATCTCTGACCCATTCTGGTTTCAAGCCCTTGGCTGCGTCCTAGGTTACGACTGGCACTCATCAGGCGTAACCACAGTTCTTACTGGCGTTCTGAAAGAAGCCATAATACCAGAGGAACACGGCATTGCAGTATGCGGAGGAAAGGGTAAAATTTCAAGACAAACACCTCTGGAGATCGAAAGCATTGGCAACAAGTTCGACTTCTCAGACCGCGACATTGACAGTATGCGCTATGCGAGCAAAATGAGCGCCAAAGTCGACAACACGGCTGTTCAAGCTGGCTATCAGCTTTATCACCATGCATTCTTCATAGCTGAAGACAAAAAGTGGGCAGTAGTCCAGCAAGGCATGTGTCTGCAAGATCGGACGGCTAGGCGGTACCATTGGCTCTCCGAAAATGTTGGAAGCTTTGTTGTTGTACCGCACAACGCCATAGTCGGAGACGCAAGACGCGGCATTGTCTTGGACATGACTGCAAAAGAAAGTGAAGACTGCAGAAGAACCTCAGTAGACGTAGCGAGTGAATCACCCGCGAAAGTAATGCGAATGATTAGCCCGACCAATCAGAAGATGCTGGACGAATGGCTTCCACTGAAGGCGGACGAACACGAAGGAAAGCATAAGATAGACTTTCTGTCAATGCCAATAAACATAAATTGGAAAGCCATGCGAGAAGCCTACGACTTTCAGCCTAAAAACTACGAAGAACTGCTAGCGCTTAAGGGAGTAGGCCCAGCTGCCATAAGAGGTCTAGCATTGATTGCGGATCTCATCTACGGTGCAAAGCCAAGCTGGAAAGACCCAGTGAAATACTCGTTTGCATACGGAGGAAAAGATGGGGTTCCTTATTCGGTAAACCGAAAAGCCATGGACGAGTCAATCCAAATGCTTAAGCAGATCATCGGAGACGCAAGAATAGGAGACAAAGAAAAAATGTATTCCCTGCAAAGGCTCAGAAAGCTCATCCCACCAGACATAGACAGCCAGATTTAACCAAGCATTAAGCACACGGAGGATCACGAATGGATCAAGATCGCGTTTGGCTCAAATTGTCTGGAACCGCAGGCATAATCACGCCCATAATTGCCTTCACCTGCATATTACTCTCGATAGATTCCTACCCACTGTTCAGCTGGACTGACAACGCCTTGAGCGACTTAGGCGCAGTAGAGGGCATCACATCTACATTATTTAATTGCGGACTCATGGCAAGCGGCATTCTAGCACTCGTTTTCACGACAGGCTTGTTCGAGCTTTTGCACGAAAAGACAGTAGGCAGAATTGGTGCCTCGCTCTTCGCTTTGGCAAGCCTGGCTCTGCTCGCAATGGGAATCTTCCCTGAAAGTGCCAAACCGATGCATTACTATGCCTCAGTGGCTTTTTTCGCGTTCTCTCCAATAGCGATGCTAGTCATAGCCACTGCTTTCTTCAATGCTCAGAAAGTGAAAATGGGCTTGTTCACGTTGATAACGGCGATCATCGCCGTAGTTCCTTGGACAATGCAGTTCTCGATAAGATACGTTCCAAACGTCGCCATTCCCGAAACAATATCGGCACTTTCAGCCTCAGCGTGGTCCATAGTTCTAGGAATAAGCATTCTCAGTAAGGTCGCACGGCAACATAGCTAGCTTTGAATACTAGTTCGACTTGCGAAAGCTCCTCTTAGGCCACGGCTTCGATTGACTTCGAAAAAGTCAAGATTTTGCTATACACGATTCCGTAGGTCTCTAACAGCAGCGTAGATTTGGGAACAGCATAACGAAGAGAAACTTGCTTCGTATCCTTGTTTTTTCGCGAATTCAATGGCTTCCTCTGTGGGAAAGGCTATCGCGTCAACACCGGCCTTTATTGCTAAGACATCCGTTTCATTGCGATGCTTACCTTTCGGTCGCATGCAACCTAGGGCCAGCGGTGTTTCAGGAAGCAGGAGTCTGGCAGCCACAATTACTTTAGCTATGTCCAGTGGTCTTGGTGGTTGAGCGTCCTGCATTTGAGTTCCATGAATGGGCATAAGAGCTATTATCACGAGAGCTGAGGGTTCAGATTTTGAAATCATCTCTAGCGCGTGCAGCTCACCCCTCAATCTGCCATGGTGAAGCCCGACAATCACGTGAGGCACGAAGTCAATGTTGGCTTTGTCCAAAGCTTCAAGTGAACGTGCATAGTCATTCACCGTCACGTCCATGTTGCATATTTCCCTTATTGACTCATCTGACCCGATTACATCGATCAAAGCGGCGTCCACGCCACTCTGTTCAAGGGCTTTAGCAGTATCGAAATCCACTATGCCCGTATGGACAACAACGGTGAGCCCAAGCTCGCGCTTGATTCTTCCAATTGCATCAACAAAATCTCCAAGAGGCACAGAACCATCCTGAAGGCAGCCGCCACTTATTAGACAGCCCAAAGCGCCTCCAAGCTTAAGCTTCTTGCACAGTTCAAGAAGCTTCTCTGGCGTCGTAGCCGGGTACATTGTCTCGAGCACTTTCCCACCGCAGTGTCCACACTTCAATGCACAATTTCCCGCTGTTATAGAAATGGTCGGAAAATCCATTGGTGAAGAACAATAGCAGCTTGTCTTGTAGTACATGAAGCTCGGAGCATAGAAGTGGATTCTTCCAGATTTCGAACCAAAAGACTCACTGCCAAGGATGCCTAGAAGATCCTTATCTGACATTTGCCAGACTGCTTCAGGCGAGAGTTTCTTCACAGTTCTCCACTCGGATTTTCTCGTTTGCCATGTTTAGATTTCCTTTGCGCCTGACGCCGTGTAGACATAAACCATTGCATCAACGCACAAACTTTTTACCTGTGACTTTTGTTGGCTTTATTACGCAGATCCGTACCGCTTTCAGCTCTTTCTCTCGATCTCTTCCTGGTTTGCTCATATATTCATCAAAGGCTTCTGGAACACGATATTTGTCGATCAGCTTCTGGAGATACGGAATCATCTCCTCTTTGTTCTCTATGATTTCTGTTTTGCCGAATACAACCACGCTCTTGTACATTGACGCGTCAGAAAGGGTTTCATCTATTTCAAAACAGACTTCCGGATTCTTTCTCATAGCTTGCACTTTCAGGCCCTTGTTGCAGGTATGAAAGAATATTTCTCCGTCAGCATATGCGTATCCAAGAGGTACGATATACGGGCCCTTTTCAAGAGACAATCCAAGCCTACCTACGCGAGCGCAGGTCAGGAATTGTTCTATTTCCTGCCTAGTCATTTCCTTTAAAGACATCCGTCCATGCTCTCCTTCAGCATCTCATGAAGCATTGAAAAGTTGGCCCAGCCTATTAAGTCTCTTTTCAGGTTCATTATTTCTTACCGTAAAAACCTTAATCTCACTAAACAACTTATGCTTCATCTAGAAAGCGTGCTCCTGCAACCTTAACACTCTGAGGGTTCATATGCCCATTGAAAACGTCGACGAAAATTTGCCAACACAGGTTCGTGTTTCTCTCGGTTCAGCCATCGCTCTCAGACTTCTAAACGGGAAGCTTGATGCCCCACCCATGACAGCTTACCTGATGACTTACAGAAGAGGAAAATGCACGGCCAATTGCCAATTCTGTCCACAAGCGAGAAAAAGCCGCAGCCGAACTGACGTGCTTTCAAGAATTACATGGCCTGTTTTCGCAACTAGACGTGTCTTAGACGAGATTCAAGACGCTGCCGAGAACGATGCAATAAGGCGCGTTTGCATACAGGCCTTAAACTATCATAAAGTTTTTGCCCATCTAGAAGCTCTAGTGAGAATGATAAAAAAAGGGACAAATGTGCCAATTTCAATTTCATGCCAACCTCTAGTCAAAGAAAACCTCAAACTGTTGGCCGATGCAGGTGCTGAAAGGATAGGGATACCCTTGGATGCTGCGACAGAAGAGCTGTTTGACAAAGTAAAAGGGGCATCTGCAGGAGGACCATACAACTGGAGAAAACAGTTCGGACTATTAGAAGACGCCGTTAGCATTTTTGGAAAGGGAAGAGTTAGCACGCATCTGATTGTTGGGCTAGGCGAGACTGAACACGAAATTGTCCGGATCATTCAAAAATGTGTTGACATGGGTGTTCTCCCAGCACTTTTCGCTTTCACACCTGTTTCCGGAACGGGGCTGGAGAAGAGCGGTCAACCACCCATCAGCAAGTATAGACGAGTGCAAATGGCCAGAAGCTTGATCGTGCACGGGGCAACAAGAATCGGCAAGATGAATTTCAGTGAAGAAGGTCAAGTGATCAATTTTGGCGTAGGCAAGCAAACATTGAAGAGAATTCTGTGGTCAGGTGAGCCATTCCTTACTTCTGGGTGTCCGGACTGCAACCGCCCCTACTATAACGAGAAACCTCGTGGTCCAATCTACAACTTTCCAAGAGACCCATCAGAAAAAGAGCTTGGTGAAATTCAAGAGCAGTTGAGTCCAAGTGGAGCATAAGGCCTTGAGTGGGCTGTATCTTCTCGATGCTAATGTGACCGAAACGAACGCCGTAAAACTGAGATTTCTGGACGAAAATGGGGATGTCCGAGAAGTTGTCGATGACAAATACAAACCATATTTTCTAACAACTTATCCCTTAACACATGAAGACGAAGAAATCGTGCGTTACTTTAGTGGCGACGTGCAACCTGTGGAAAAGTCTGACCTGTTCACAGGTGAAAAAAGAACATGCGGAAGAGTCACTTGGCCGAGCATGGGAGTTGCTTCAAAAGCCGCTGAGAAATTCCGCTTGTGCTGGGAAAATGAAATCGAATTCGCGAAATCGTACGTGTATGACCATGGACTAAACTTCGGGGCATTACATTCCGAAAACAGCCTGAAACCAATTAGAAACACGCCAACTGAGCTAATTGGGGGATTTGAGAAGGGCTTCAAGGAAGTCCAAGAAAAGGACCCGCAAAAGCATGCTCGTATTTCACACTGGTTAGAGCTGCTGAATCAGCCAATTCCAAACCTTGACATGAGATTCCTCAACGCTGAACGGGTCGATCAAGAAAAGATCACCACAGCTTGGATGCTTTCTCGAATAGCCAACCTTCCCTTGAGCGAAGCATTTGAAAGCAGACGTGTAAGCGACTGGTGGAAATCCATTATCAACACGCATCTCAGGAGAAACAACTTCCTTGTTCCATCAGCCCACGAATTGACGAGAGGCAAACCTACGCATACGGTTACAGGAGCCCTAACCGTTGCACCCAAAGCTGGAACCTATTTCAACACGGTTGTTTGCGATTTCGAAAGCCTATATGCAGGCTGCATTGACAGCTTCAATCTGTCTTATGAGACAGTCGACTGTGACCATCCTGAATGTGAAAGGAACAGAATTCCAGATTTTGATGGCCACGTCTGCACTCAGAGAAGGGGATTTTATGCAGTGCTTGTTGGAGCATTGAAAGAACTGCGAATCAGAATCTTCAAACCCGCCTCAAGGAACGCCGCGCTGCCTGATGAGAACAGGAAGATCGCAAGTTCAGCCTCAAAACTGTTGAAGCTGATTCTGGTTTCCAGCTACGGCGTGACGGTTAGAATTCACGGATTGGCTTGCCCGCCCTTGGCTGAGGCCATAACGGGTTACGGTCGCTACGTGTTGAAGGAGAGTTGGCGGATGGCTGAAGAGAAGGGGCTGAGTCCGCTGTACGGTGATACTGACTCCTTGTTCTTAGATAATCCATCAAATGAGCAGGTTGAATGGTTGATCAGAGCGGTTAAGGAACGATTTCGCTTGGATCTGGCTGTGGACAAACGTTACAATCTGTGCGTTTTGCCCAAAGCAAAGAAGGCATATTTCGGAATATTGGCTGATGGAAACCCTGACATAAAAGGGGTTACGGCCATCAAATCCAATTCTCCTGGATACGTAACCAAGGTGTTTGAGGAATGTGTCAAGGAACTTTCCGCTGTCAGGAATCATGAGCAGTATGTTGAAGCAAGAGAAAGAATCAGAGATGTCGTGCGAAAGGGCGTAGCAGAGTTGAAGAGGAGAGAAGCTAGACTGGAGGATCTGGCTTATTCAGTGCGACTCTATTTCGATCCTGATGAAAAGGTGGGAATAATGAAAACTGTACATCAACCCTACCAATGTGCGCTGCAACTTATGGACGCTGGCAAGAAACTGAAAAGGGGAGATGTCGTTTCGTATGTCAAAGTGAAACCTTTCAAGTACAAGGGAAAAATCTTCACAGTAAAACCTTCGGAAGCCGTAACAAGCTGGGCTGAAATAAATCCGGACGATTACGCTCGAAACCTCCTGACTGCCTTAAATCAGGTCTTTGAACCGATGGGCATCAAGCTTGAAATGGAAAAAGAAGCTAGAATATACCGGTGGATCTGAGTTCAAATAACCGCTTCAGCAATTGAAAAACATTTATGAGCGGAGCAGACGTTAATGCACTCTAAAATGGCTGGTGTGAAGCTTTGGTTGAGGCATCTGTCGAGGATAAGAGAATAACGCTGAAAGAGGCTGTCAAGCTTGTTCCTGATGGGGCGCATCTTTTTTGGGGCGGCTTTGGTTTTCAACGTCCGCCTATGGCATTTGCTCACGAACTGGTTAGACAGAAGAAGCGGAACATGACTCTTTACACCTGCGGCTCAGAGATGGATCTGGACATTCTCTCAGGTGCTTGCGTAGTGTCAAGGCTTGAACTGGCATTTTACGCGATTGAAGGCATAGGATTGGTGCCCAACATTCAAAGAAGAATCCGCGAAGGAGCAATAGAGATTGAGGACTACTCTAACCTGGCCATGGCGCTACGATTCCTAGGCGGGGCATTGGGGGTGCCATTTATGCCCCTGAAAAGCATGCTGGGAACGGACATGCTTGCAAAAGTTAAGTTCAGGCCGAAAAAGGCTCATGTAATGACGTGTCCCTTCAGCGGTGAAAAAGTCGTGCTTGTTCCGTCAGTGCGCCCTGATTTCAGCA
>CAYYXF010000045.1:0-10836 GCA_964475545.1 uncultured Candidatus Bathyarchaeia archaeon
TCTTCAGAAGAATAGGTCATTAATTATCCCTCGCAGTTATCGAAAGTTTAAAATCAAATGGCCTCGTAGGCAATACTATTTGTGGTGTTTGCAATGGAGCCTTTTTCGTGGTGGAATGATAAACAGAAAAACCTAATGACTGAAGCAAAAGCTTTTGCTGATAAGAACTTGCCGAAAGCCGAGGAAGTCTTTTGGACCAAGAAGTTTCCGTTGGAACTATTGCGCCAAGTTGCCAGCAAAGGCTGGTTCGGCGCCGTCATCCCAGAAGAATATGGCGGCATGAACGTTGGAGTAACAGGCACGGCCATCGTCGCTGAAGAGTTAAGCAGAGTTGGCTCAGCTCTTGGTGAAGCGTACTCGGTTTCAATGTTCGGTGGTGCTGAGCAACTTCTGACCTTCGGAACCGACTTGCAAAAAAGAAAGTGGCTGCCGAAAATATCACGAGGCGAAGCCATAGGGGCGGTCTGCATAACAGAACCTTTCGTTGGCTCTGACGCAGCAGGCATCGAAACGACAGCCAGACGAGAGGGTGAAAACTATGTGGTGAACGGCAAGAAGCGCTTCATAACAAACGCAGGTCTAGCAGATATCCACGTAGTGTACGCGAAAACAAGTGAAAGAGCAGAGGACAAAGGCAAGTACCAGCACCTCACAGCATTCTTGGTGGAGAAGGGAACACGAGGGTTCTCCGTCGAAAAAATCAATGAGCTTTCAGGATGGTTCGGACTTCCAAATGGTTTCTTAGACTTCAACGAAGTGAAAGTGCCAGCGGCAAACATAATAGGCAAAGAAGGTGAAGGCTGGAAAGTCATGATGGCAGGTTTGAACTTCGAGAGAGTTGTCTACTCAGCAGGCATGCTAGGCCCAATTCGAGAGTCAATACGTTATGCATCAGCCTACGCACAAAGGCGAATGCAATTTGGCAAACCCACAATTGACATTCCAACAAACCAGTTCAAGATTGCCGACATGCTCGCCGGCTTATACACTTCACGTTTGTTAGTCTACCACGCAGCACACTTGCTGGATGAACACAAAGACGCCATGGTAGAAGCCGCAACAACCAAACTGTTCACGTCTGAAATGTATGAAAACCTCATCAGCAGCGCCATCCAGGTGATGGGAGGCGACGGCTGGACACGCTTCTACCCTGTTGAAAGCTACCTGAGAGACGCAAAAGTGAACCAGATAGGAGCCGGAACAAATGACATCATGAAGCTAGTCATCTTCCGAGGCGGGCTGAAAGCAATGGGCAAAGACCTGAAAATGCCTTACAGGCGAGTGCACGAAAAACTGCGGATCCCAATATCGACAACTGAGCCCCTGAAAAAGCTGAAAGCAAGCGAAGACAACTTACTGAAGACTCTTGCTGAAGACTATCAAGTGAATCCAGGGCTATTCATGAGCCGAGAAGACCTTAAGGAAAGGCTGACAGAGGTGAACGACGGAGAATTGGACCAGCTTCTCAAAAGCCTCGAAGAAAAAAGCATGATCAAACTCTACCACGATGGACGCGGGACAATAGCACTTGTCAAGGCCACTTACATGGGATTGCGAAAAGCTGGACCGCTGGAAAACTACAAGTGGTATCCTGAATGGCTTAACAAAGAATTCATCTTCTGATTCGCCATCTTCCAAAAAACAAGACCACAATCAGGAAGCCGTCTATGCGCTCGCTGCAAACGATCAAAAAGTTGGAAAACCTTTTTTAGAGATACCACAAACTAAGTAGTTTCTCAGCATGAAAAAGGTGAACGTATTGACCGAAATCAGAAAAATCGCGGTTTTAGGTGCAGGCTTGATGGGTCACGGAATCACCCAAGTAGCCGCTCAAGTCGGCAAATATGAGGTCAGCATGCGTGATATTGACGAGAAATTCGTTGACGGTGGCATGAACATGATACGCGAGAGTCTTCAGCGCTTCGTCAAGAAAGCACAGCTAACCGAGGCACAGATGAACGAAATTCTGGCAAGAATTCATCCAACAATAGAACTCAAAGAGGCAGTTGCAAACGCCGATTTGATAATTGAAGCCGCACCCGAAAGCGTAGAGTTGAAGAAAGCAGTGTTCCGACAAGTGGACGATTTAGCGCCGCCACATGCGATAGTAGCCTCAAATACCTCGTCAGTCAGCATTACGGAACTTGCTTCGGCAACAAAGCGGCCTGAGAGAGTTTGCGGAATGCACTTCTTCAACCCGCCACAACTAATGAAGCTCATTGAAGTCATAAAAGGTGCAAAAACCTCAGAAGAAACAGTAGAGACCATTCTAGAAGTCTCACGGAGGATGGAAAAGGAGACAGTTCTTGTCAAGAAGGATTCTCCAGGGTTCATTGTGAATCGCATACTGATTCCCGCTTTGAACGAAGCCGCCGAACTGTACTGGGAAGGCGTTGCCGACAGAGATGACATCGACAAAGCGATTAAGCTAGGCCTGAACTGGCCTATGGGGCCGCTCATGCTTCTGGACTACATAGGCTCAGACACAACACTCGCCATAGCAGAGGTTCTCACGAAAGAGTTGGATCCGAAGTTTCATCCCAGCACTGGCCTAAAACAAATGGTCAAAGCCCAACTGCTTGGAAGAAAAGCAGGCAAGGGTTTCTACGATTGGCCACAGAAATGATAGAAGGTGAATGACCTGTGACCTCTAAGCTCGTAATCTACGAGAAAAGCGAAGGAATAGCCACCATCACGCTGAATAGACCGGAAACATTGAACGCCTTCAGCAAGGAAGTTGTTGAGGAAGTCCTTCAGGCGTTGGAAGATGTGAAGGATGATGAAAGCGTTCGCGTAGTCGTGCTCACAGGGGCCGGCGAGAAGGCATTTTCGGCTGGCGCAGACATAAAAACCATGATAGGCATGAACGCTCTGAAAGCGAGAGAGCTGTCACTGATGGGAGAAAAACTCTGTCTTGCCCTGGAGAACTTGGAGAAACCCGTCATCGCCGCGTTAAACGGGTACGCTCTAGGCGGCGGTCTCGAGGTTGCTATGGCCTGTGACCTCAGAATTGCTTCAGAAAATGCTCGAATGGGACAGACTGAAATCAACATCGGGCTAATACCCGGATGGGGCGGAACTCAGAGGCTCACTCGTCTGGTAGGTAGAACTAAGGCGAAAGAACTGGTTTTCACCGGAAGGATGATCGATGCAAAGACTGCAGAGCAACTAGGGATAGTGAACATGGTTGCTCCGGCTGATAAGTTTAGGGAAACGGTTCGTCAATTTGCGCTGGATTTAGCCTCAAAAGCCCCAGTGGCCATCAAAGTGGCTAAAGCATTAATCAATAATGGCGCAGACATCAGTCTGAATTCCGCGTTAGCATTGGAACGCGAGGGCTTCGGCGTTGTAGCATCAACAGAGGACTTGCAGGAAGGTGTTAGGGCCTTCACAGAGAAGAGGAAGCCAGCGTTCAAAGGAAAATAGCCCCACGCTTCAAACCTTTTTTCTATGACAACGCACTAAGCAAAGCCATGCGGGGATTAGACAAGACATGAAAGCCATAATTTTCGGTCCACCAGGGTCGGGCAAAGGCACCTATGCCTCAAGGTTACAAGACAAACTCGGTGTAAACGTAGTCGCGATGGGAGACATCTTCCGAGAGATCATGAAGGAAAGCACCGCCATAGGCAAAAAAGTCAAAGGCTTTGTGGAAAAAGGCTTGCTCGTGCCAGACGATGTTGTGATAGAAGTCTTGAAACAACGCTTAGCCAAGGCATCTGCAAACAGGGGTTTCATACTGGATGGTTTTCCGCGAACCATTGAACAGGCTAAAGCTTTGGATTGCATTTCTAACGTAGATGTTGTAATTCAGCTCACGGTTCCAGACTGGATAATCATCGAACGATTGTCAACACGCAGGATATGCAGGAGCTGCGGCGAAGTCTACAACATACGATACTTGAAACCGAAAATTGAAGGCGTTTGTGACAAATGCGGCGGACAGCTCTACCAACGCTCAGACGACACTGCTGAGGTCATAAAGGAGAGAATTCAGGTCTATGAACGCCAGACCCAGCCAATCCTGCAGCATTATGCACAAAAGAAAATCCCTCTGGTTGAGTTTAAGTGCGAACGATTAGACCTTCCGCCTGAAGCGGCTGTGGAGGAAATCATGAAGGGACTGAGAAAACTGAAACTTGTCCAGTAGTCGCCGAGGCCTGTTCGCCCATACGAAGAAACTGAAAACCAAAAAACTGAAAGTGTCACGTAATCAAAGGTCCGTATGCTTGCTCAATGGGTTATCCAAAAGAAGCTACTGATGAAGAACTAGGCAAATTGGAAGAAAACACATAGGACAACATCCATCTGCTGATGTCTGAAACTATGTTACTATCTGAATAAGAGAAAAATAGAGCCGAAGACACGTGGGTTTGGATGTGTGTGATGGATTGCTCTCGAGCCGGCGAGCTTAACGAGGACCTAGCTCTTTCTTGACAGCTTGGCTGAGGTCTTCTCCCCAGTTGTCGATGGCTTCCAGCTTTCCAATGAAGAACCTGAGCACTGGTGGTTCGAACACGAATTTCAGGCCTTTTATTAGGTCTCTGTGCTTGTAGAGCCAGTTTATTCTGTCGATCGCGTATTCGATATGCGATATTGAGTAGACTCTTCTCGGCAGTGCGATCCTTGAAAGTTCCAAATCAGCGTATACTTCCTTTCTGTCCTTGTCCCTTTCCATTGAAATTGTGCCCCTTTCCATGCTTCTGATTCCTGAGGCTATGTAGAGTGCAGCCGTCAGCGCTCCTGCAGGGTACTCTGATTGAGGGATGTGAGGCACGAATTTCTTCGCGTCCAAGTGGGCAGCCAGTCCCCCTGGTGGCGTGAGAGCAGGGATCCCCGTCTCGACAAGTTTGTTGACGAAATACTTTATCTGCTCTACAGCGCATCCGGCAACATCAGAATCAACCATTTCCCGCATTCCAACTGCCATGGCCGCAACTTCTCTTTGGGACATGCCACCATACGTATAGAAGCCTTCGTACACTGGAAGCCAAGGCTGTATCATTCCAAAGTACTTCTTATTGTTTGTTGCGATGCAGCCGCCTCTGACAGACGTATTTTTCCTTCCACTCATATAGAATATATCCGCGATGCTGCACATCTCCTTTACAATTTCTGCAACGGTCTTGTTCTCGTATCCCTTCTCACGTTGCCTTATGAGATAGGCATTTTCGCATATCAGACTTCCATCAAGAACCATCGGAATACGATGCTCGACGCAAATCTGCTTGATCTCTTTCAAGTTTTTCATAGAAAATGGCTGTCCACCGAGCAAATTGGTCGTTGCTTCCATTCGAACAAACGGAATCTTTGCCCTACCATACTTCTTGATGGTGTTCCTCAACTTCTGTGGATCCATGTTACCCTTGAATTGGTGCGTACTTGCTGTTTTCAGCGCTTCATCAGCGTAGATTTCCAGGCATGTTCCCCCGCCTGTCACTTCGATATGCACCTTGGTAGTGGTGAAATGGTAGTTTGTGGGAACCACGTCGCCTGGCTTCTCGAACACTTTCGCTATGAGATGTTCTGCCGCCCTGCCTTGGTGAACATTCATCACGTACTTGTATCCCAAGATATCCTTCACTGCATCAGCAAAATCGTAGAAGGTCATGCTGCCTGCATAGGCATCGTCAACGTTCATCATGGCGGCATATTGGTTGTCACTCATAGCATTGACGCCGCTGTCAGTAAGCATGTCAAGAAATATGTCCTTGGTCTTAAGCTGGAAAGTATTGTAGCCCGCTTCTTCTATGGCCTTGAGCCGCTGTTCCACGGGCGCCAATGAAACCTTCTGTACCATCCTTGTCTTGTGCATCTCTATAGGTATTTCTTTGCCGTTAGACAACTTTATTGACATCGTACGGACCTCGAATTTTGTTGCCACTATCGATTCGCGTTTTTATAATACTTTCGGTTCACGTTTTCTTTTCGCCTTGAAGTACCAAAAGTTATATGTGAAAGCATAAAATTATGGAGACTTCTCCAGAAGTCGGAGAGTAACTTATTGCCCGATTTGCGCGTATTGTTGCAGGATAAGCCTGGGAATCGAGTGCTTCTGCTTGGCAACGAAGCTATTGCCAGAGGCGTTCTTGAGGCTGGCGTAGGCGTGGTTACTACCTACCCGGGCACACCAGCCTCGGAGATAGGCGATTCCATCTCGGCAATAGCCACGGAAGCCGGTCTATACATGGAGTATTCTACCAACGAGATCGTTGCTGCCGAGGTTGCAGCGGGAGCTGCGAATTCGGGAGTCAGGGCTCTTACAGCGATGAAGCATGTTGGACTAAATGTGGCTTCAGACCTGCTGATGACCTTAGCTTATGCAGGTGTCAGGGCCGGTTATGTTATTGTCACTGCTGATGACCCAGAATGCTACAGTTCGCAAAATGAGCAAGACAATCGCTTCTACGCTCTGCTTTCAGGTCTGCCCTGTCTCGAACCTTCCAACCCTCAAGAAGCTAAAGAGATGACGGTTTCAGCCATCGACATCTCGGAAAAGCTAGAACTGCCCGCAATATTGAGGACGACAACACGCGTAAGCCACACTCGAGGACCAGTAACCTATGGCAAGCTTACAAAACCGAAAGTGGAGGGCGAATTCATCAGAGACGTGAAACGTTTAGTGATGGTTCCAGCTAACTCCAGACCAAAACACGAAGTGTTATTGAGGAGCATTGAGAAGGCCAAAGGAATCAGCGAAAAGTCCGTCTACAATAAGGTTGCCCGCGAGGGAAAAAGCAAGTACGGCATAATATCCTCAGGCTCAGCTTACAATTACGCAGTTGAAGCCGATGATCTGTTAGGATTAGATTCAAGCATTCTGAAGCTCGGCATTACTAATCCACTCCCAGAAAGACTGATTGGAGAGTTTCTAAACAAGCGTGAAACAATAGTCATTGTCGAGGAACTTGAACCTTACTTAGAAATGCAGATCAAAGCCATCGCAAAGGACTGCGCTTCCAACGTTGAAATCTACGGTAAGACGAGAAAACCCTTTTTCCCAAAGGAAGGAGAACTTTCAACGCGCAGAGTAGCAATCGCCTTATCTAAGATAAGCGGTAAGGAGTTGCCCGTAGACTTCAAAAAGATTGACGAAAAATACCTTGAAGTGGCTAAGGATTTACCGCCAAGACCTCCAATACTATGCGCAGGTTGCCCGCATCGGGCCTCCTTTTACATAATTAGAAAGGTTGCAGGCGACAAAGCGATTTGTGCAACTGACATAGGCTGCTATGCTCTGGGCATTGCTCCGCCACTCAACGTTGGTGACATCATGATATGCATGGGTGCGAGCGTGGGCACTGCCCAAGGCATAAGTAAGGCAACAGGCGCAGATACTTTGGCAATAATCGGAGACTCTACATTCTTACACGCGGGAATCCCTGGCCTCATAAATGCTGTCTACAACAACCACAAGATCGCCGTGGCCATTTTAGACAATCTCACAACCGCAATGACGGGACACCAGCCACATCCCGGAACAGGCTTGACCGGCATGGGCAGCACGTCCGAGAAAGTGGACATCGCAAAGGTCGCAGAGGGATGCGGAGTCAAATACGTAAGAGTAGCTGATCCCTTCAAAATCAAAGAAACCAGCGACATTCTGAAAGAGGCACTGAAGCACCCAGGACCATCAGTCGTGGTCTTCCGAGCCCCATGCACCCTGATAGATGCCAGGGAAAAGAGACGAAAGGGCATAAAGACAGTACCCTGCAAGATATCCGAAAAGTGCACAAACTGCATGGTCTGCATTAAGCTCCTAGGATGCCCAGCGTTAATCCTTGACAACGGAAAAGTGTGCATTGACGAGGCCTCTTGCACGGCCTGTGGATTGTGCGCCTCAGTATGCCCGTACGGAGCTATAGAATGAAGGAGTTGAAGACGATGAGGGAGTTTAACATAGTCTTGGCAGGTGTTGGCGGGCAAGGAACGATCCTGGCAGCCGAGATCTTGGGTACCGCAGCGATCAAGGACAAGCTGAACGTCAGGGTAAGCGAAATTCACGGGATGGCACAACGGGGAGGAGCCGTAACCTCTAACGTGAGAATCGGTGACAAAGTCTCATCGTCAACGGTTCCAGAAGGACAAGCCGACATACTCCTAGGGTTTGAACCCCTTGAAACCCTACGCAGCCTGAAATTTTCGTCAGAAAAGACGCTAGTGATAATGAGTGACGAACGAATCCCACCATCAGAACTTGCAGCAAAGAACATCAGCTACCCATCTATGGATAAAATCGTTGAGAAGATTAATCGCTTCACAAAAAAAGTGATCATTGTACAAACAGAAAAACTGGCCAAAGAAGCGGGAAGCATTCTTACCCGCAACGTTATTCTGCTGGGGGCTTTGGCAGCAATTGAAAAAATGCCCATCAAGACTGAAAGTCTTATGGAAGCCATGAAAGAGCTAGTGCCAGCAAAACACTTGGAAATGAACTTCAAAGCGTTCAAATTGGGCTTTCATTTCGCGGAACAAAAAGCTAGCCAGTTTTAGCTTTTGAACCTGCTTGTCCTTCGTATTCCAAAATTGCTTTCAGTATGCTCTGGAAGATTTCCATGTCTGAAACATTCACTAGTGGGATTTGGAAGCTCTTGTCAATTTCCAAGATTTTCTCATACTTCGGAAACTCAGCGTAGCAGATCTGGCTTACTGGGAACTCCTTATTTTTCAATTCGTGCTCGAAAGATTTCTCGTAGACCTCTAAACATAGCAGATAGCCGCCTATCCAATAAAGTCTGTTCACACCGTAAGTGGCAGCACAATACGCAGCATTGTTCACTGAACGCTTGTCCAAACCGAGTACAATAATTTTCCTTGTTGGAGAGATCTCCACATCCATGATTTTTCTCACCCTTTGAATTGACTGCTCAGCACTTCCTTTGCCTTATTGCTTATGATTGGACCGAGACCATAAACGGTTTCAGGCCAATCGTTAGCGTTCATCAGTGCATTTATGGGAGTCTGGTAGGATTTGAGGATTGCTACGGCCTTTTCTCTTCCTATGTTCGGCAGGCTTGCTATGAAATATACTTGAGCGTCAGATATGCTGTCGATCTTCTTGAAAGCGTGGACAGTTGCACTGCGTTTCTCGACGATTTGCTCTTGATGCGCGGCTACGTATAGAAAATCGACGGTCTCCTTGTACGACGTCGTGTTCACTATAGCTATCCCGTTCCTTGCCAAGCTGAACATTGCCCCCCAGACAGAGGAAGGCTGAATCCTACTATACCTGTAGATTATCGGCAGATAGCCCTCCAGAAGAATTAGGGACTTGGGATAAACCTCCTTGAGCCTAAACAATTGTTCAAAGAGGAAACGCCGCGTGAGAGTATATACGAAGTCTTGAACGGTTTTCCGCTCTACAGCACAGACGTCAGACAAAATGTAATCGCCTTTCTCCAGTCGTTCAGTTCTAATGTTCACGCCGCGCTCTCTGAGCCCTTTGACAATTTTCGGCGCCGAGTTGGCCTCTCGACTATCGATGATAATCGTGGGCTGCTCTTGCCCGTTCTCTCTCTTCTCTTTCAGATAAGGAAGTAGAGTTTCAGTTCCAGACATGCTTCCAGCCTCATGTTGTACAGTCTTAACGATAGCAACTATGTTTTCCGCTCATAAAAGCAAGTTTGGAAAAAGCAGATAATGAAAAGCTGGTTGGAACCGAAAAATGAGAGATAGGAGTTTAGGGTCCTTTCTTAGTGATCTCTTTTATGATACCAGCAGCCACAGTTGTGCCCATGTCTCGAACTGCGAATCGTCCAAGCTCTTCAAACTCGGAAAAGGTTTCAACAGCAATTGGATGCAAAGGCTCCATTCGCACTACGGCGGCGTCTCCGGTCTTCAGGAAGGTCGGCTTCTCTTCAACAACTTGTCCTGAACGTGGGTCGATCTTCCTCACCAGCTCGGTGAACTTGCATGCAATTTGCCCCGTGTGATAGTGAAGCACTGGCGTGTATCCAGCTGCGACGGCAGTTGGATGATAGATCACGATTATCTGACCAATGAATTCTTTGGCAACAGTGGGCGGGTTGTTTAGGTGTCCAGCAACGTCTCCTCTGTGAATGTCTGTTTTGGCTACACCTCTTATATTGAAGCCGATGTTGTCTCCCGGTTCAGCCTTCGGGATTCTTTCATGATGCATTTCTAGTGATTTGACTTCACCTTGCTTGTTGGAAGGCATAAAAATGATCACGTCATTTTCCTTGACTACTCCTGTTTCAACTCTGCCAACTGGAACTGTGCCTACTCCAGTAATGCTGTATACGTCTTGAATCGGAATTCGCAGCGGCTTGTTCGTGGGTTTTGAAGGCACTTCGAATACGTCAAGGGCATCAATCAGAGTCGGCCCGGTGTACCATGGCATATGTTCACTTTTCTTAGTGAGGTTGTCGCCTGTCCATCCTGAGGTTGGGACGAACGGAATCTTCTCGACCTTGTAGCCTACCATTTTCAGCATTCTGCCAACTTCGTTTTTGATTTCATTATACCTGTCTTGGCTCCAGTTGACTGAGATGTCGTCCATCTTGTTTACTGCGACAACTAGTTGGCGTACGCCTAGAGTGAACGCTAAGAATGCGTGCTCTCTTGTTTGGCCGCCTGGGCCGATGCCTGCTTCAAACTCTCCTCTTCTGGCAGAGCAGAATAGTATGGCGCCGTCAGCTTGGCTTGCTCCGGTAATCATGTTTTTGACGAAGTCTCTGTGGCCTGGAGCATCTATGACGGTGAAATAATATTTCTTAGTCTCGAATTTCACGAATCGGAGGTCGATTGTTACTCCTCTTTCCCGTTCTTCCTTCAGGTTGTCGAGAACCCATGCATACTTGAATGTTTCCTTGCCCA
>CAYYXF010000046.1:0-10520 GCA_964475545.1 uncultured Candidatus Bathyarchaeia archaeon
TCGTTCAACTCCCTTACGGGAACATTTTTCCCTTAAGCAAAGACCGCTACTTGGACTTGCAGATTGAAGGCGTAGGTACAAAGGTGCTTGTGGCACAACTAGCGGAAAAATACGACACAATAGGGATTGATGGCGTAGCGATGGCCGTAAATGACGTCATACGCTCAGGAGCCAGACCACTCGCAATCACGGACAACATTCACGCGCAGATCTCCGACCCTTGCTTAGTCAAGCAATGGATCAAAGGCATTGCCGAAGGAGCGGCTGAGGCAGAATGCATTGTGCCAAGCGGGGAAATTGGGGACGTAGCAGAACTGATAAGAGGTCTAAGCGAGGGCAGAGGCTTTGACATGGTAGTCGCAGCAATAGGCGAAGTTACCAAAGAGAAGATGATTTCTGGAAGAAACATAAGACCCGGCGACACCATCATAGGCTTACGAAGCTCAGGACTCCACAGCAACGGCATATCCTTAGCGAGAAGAATCCTTTTTAAAAAGTGGGGCGGAAAATACGAACCCCACGATGTCCCAGAAGGACTAGAAAGAGAAATAATTAATAGTGTTTTGGAACCGACCAAAATCTACGTAACACCTTTGCTCAGAGTTACTGATGAGGTTCAACTAAAGGCAGCAGTGCACATCACTGGCGACGCCTACCTGAAGTTTGACAGACTGGCAAAGTTTTCAAAAGGTGTAGGGTTCAAGTTTTCCAACTTCTATCCGCACCTGATCTTTGACCTCATCCAGAAAACCGCATCAGAAATCGGCGGCATGATCACTGATGAGGAGATGTTTAGAACCTTCAATATGGGATGGGGATTCGCAATAGTCGTGAACAGTTCTGACGCCGATGAAGCGATTGATGTGCTGGAAAGAACGCGGATTCACGCCGAGCAGATTGGCAGCATCACGAGCTCCAAACGAATCGAAATCCTCTATAAGAATCGAAAAATCGTTCTGAAATAGCCGTTGCTTTATTGCTGATGAAAGTGTTTAAATTCCTTGGAAATTCACACTTAATCCATGAAATATCAGATAAGAATCGAGATCAAACTGAAGCCGGGATACAGCGACCCGGAAGGTGAGACTACTGCGCGGCTGTTGAAAGAACTCGGTTACAAAGTTGGATCCATAGATGTGAGCAAGTTGTATAAGGTAATTCTTGATGCGACATCACATAAAGAGGCTGAAGCCAAAACTGAAGAAATGTGCAAGAGGCTTCTGGCAAATCCGACCAAAGATGACTATTCAATAGCGATTGAGGAAGGGCGATGACGACTAGCGTCTTCGTCCGCAAGAACACCACGTTCTTGCTGTTCGAAGCAAACGTGCTTGAGGCCTCAGACGAGCAGCTCGAAGAAATAAGCCGACAGACTGGGATAGGCTTAAACCTCCAAGAAATGAACGCTGTCAAGGCTTACTTCAAAATGAAAGAAAGAAACCCGACAGACATAGAGCTCCAGACACTTGGCCAAACGTGGTCGGAACACTGCTTTCACAAAACCTTCAAAGGCAAAATAAGGTACAAGGGAAAGGACATTGATAGCCTTTTCAAAACATACATTGCAGGAGCCACGAAGGAGATCGACGCTTCTTGGTGCTTCTCAGTCTTTGAAGATAACGCAGGCATAGTTGAATTCGACGAAGGCTATGGAATCGCAGCCAAAGTGGAAACTCACAATCACCCTTCAGCAGTGGAACCTTTCGGCGGAGCAGCCACGGGTGTCGGAGGAGTGATCCGCGACGTTTTAGGCGTTTGGGCAGACCCGATAGCGTGCACTGATGTTTTGGGTTTCGGACCACTGGATTTCGATTATCGAAAACTGCCTCAAGGAGTGAAGCATCCGAAATACGTTTACATGGGCGTGGTGGCTGGCATCGGAAGCTACGGAAACAACATGGGAATTCCAACAGTAAACGGAGCCATATTCTTCGATGAAAGCTATGTCGCAAATGTCGTGGTCTACTGCGGATGTTTGGGGCTTCTTCCATTAAAAAAGTTCAGAAGAAACGCCAAACCAAACGACATGATAGTCCTGGCAGGCGGCAAAACCGGCCGAGATGGCATTCATGGCGTGACCTTCGCGTCAGCCGAATTGACCAAAGAATCAGAGGAAATTTCCCGTCCTGCAGTGCAAATCGCCAACCCTATAGAAGAAGAAAAACTGAAGAGAGCCATAATCGAAATTCGAGACCTGGAATTGGCCTCAGCTATAACAGACTTAGGCGGAGGCGGCTTATCATCAGCAGTCGGGGAAATTGCCAAAAAATTCGGATGCGGCGCAACCGTAGATCTTGAAAGTGTTCCGCTAAAATATGCTGGCCTGACCCCTTGGGAAATCTACGTTTCCGAATCTCAGGAAAGAATGCTTCTAGTTGTGCCCGTAGACAATCTTGAACGCGTGCAAAGTGTTTTCGAGAATGAAGACGTTCAAGCTACTGCAATTGGAAAACTCACAAAAGATGAAGCATTGCAGATTAATTATCGAGACGTAGAAGTCGCAAACATAGACATTCCATTTCTTTTCAAACCTCCAGAGTCTCGGAAAACCGCAAAACCCGAACCAGCGAAATCCAGCGAACCGCGCATTCCACAGCCAGAAAACTTAGACGGAATATTGCTACAGCTATTGTCGTCACCTAACATTGCAAGCAGGGAAAGTGTAGTGCACACCTACGATCACGAGGTCAAAGGGAACACAGTGCTCAAGCCACTGCAGGGTAGTTATGCTGGGCCCAACGACGCAGCCGTATTGAAGCCTCTGAGAAGCTCTTGGAAGGGGATAGCGATCTCGAGCGGAATGAACCCTAATTATGGGAAGATTGACGCCTATTGTATGGCCGCATCAGCAATAGACGAGGCCGTAAGGAACAATGTCGCAGTCGGCGGGAGGAGAATAGCGTTGCTTGACAACTTCACATGGGGCAACCCGGAGAAGCCTGAAAGGCTTGGTAGTCTAGTTGAGGCTTGCATTGCCTGCTATGATACTGCGAAGGTTTATGAAACGCCGTTCATTTCAGGCAAAGACAGCCTTTACAACGAGTCCCCGCTTGGCCCCGTAACACCTACTCTTCTAATCACAGCTTTAGGTATCATTCCGGACATTCGCCAAGCAGTTTCTATTGACGCGAAGGCAGCAGACGATTCTATCTATATTGTGGGACAGACCTACAAGGAACTAGGCGGCTCAGAATACTATAAGCTTAATGGACTCTTGGGAAGAAGCGTGCCAAAGACAAGAGCCAAAACAGCCAAAGAGGGATTCAATGCCCTTACAAAGGCGATTGATAGAGGTCTAGTTAGGGCTTGCCACGATCTCTCAGAAGGAGGTTTAGCCGTGACAGCGGCTGAAATGGCAATCTCGGGAAACTACGGAATCGAGTTGGACCTGCGAAGAGTCCCAAGAAGCGCCGTGGATCGCGACGACTTTGTGCTCTTCTCTGAATCCAACAGTCGCTTTCTAGTGGAAATTTCAGACAAGGCTGAACATGATTTTGAGGCCCTGATGAGAGGAAAAATCTGTGCGAAAATCGGCACGGTTACCAAGACTTCTCGACTATGTGTCAATGGGCTAGATGGAGAGGCTGCCCTTGGAGTTCCAATTAAGGATCTGCGGGCAAGTTGGAAGCAGACGCTCAGCAGTGAGGCTTGATCCATGCAAGAACACGATATTAAGATCTGCGTGTTGCGTGTCGGCGGGACAAACTGCGATGCGGAGACAAAACGTTCCTTTGAGGAGCTAGGTGTGCGGGCTGAAATCGTCCACGTGAACGAAATAGTGAGGCGGCGAAACCTTCTTGAATACAATGCGCTGGTGTTTCCAGGAGGATTTTCTTATGGAGATTATGTGCGTGCTGGGGCAATATGGGCAAAGAGGATACTTGCCAAATTAGGTAAAGAGCTACAGGCTTTTGTTGACGATGCCCGCCCAGTGCTCGGAATCTGCAATGGTTTTCAGGTTCTTGTCGAAGCTGGTTTGCTGCCAGCTTTTGAAGGGACTAGTGCCTACCCAGATGCTGCACTCGCCCCAAATGCTCCACCTGGCTACAACTGCAGATGGATTCTGCTAAAGCATGAAAGCAATGGAAAATGCGTTTTTACATCGAGAATACCGAAAGGAAAAGTCTTGCGAATGCCAGTAGCGCATTCAGAAGGCATGTTCATGTTCTCGAAGGAAAAAGAGAAGCAGCTTTTGAAGAAGCTCTGTGAGAATGATCAGCTGGTTTTTCGCTACTGCGATGAAGATGGTGAACATGCAGGTGGCAGTTACCCAACCAACCCAAACGGTTCTTTTTACGATATAGCAGGAATATGCAATCCCGAGGGGACAGTATTTGGTCTAATGCCACATCCTGAAAGAGCATTCTATTGGTGGCAGCAGCCCGACTGGACGAGACAGTCGCAGAGAGCTGGATACGGTGATGGCAAACTGATCTTTGAAAGCCTAGTCAGATTCCTAAGTAAGAGATCAGGTCCTTAAGATGTGGAAGCCCTGTTCTAGCGCCGACCTTTGCTATGCACTTTGACGCCACAAAATTCCCTATCTTCCCACAGTCAAAGATTTTTTTCCCTTTAATCAGGCCATAAAGAAAGCCTGCACAAAAGGCGTCGCCTGCACCAGTCGTATCTACGACCTCAGTTTTGTGTGCTTCCATCAGACGGCTTTCCCTACCATCAGTCACGTAGCAACCTTCAGCACCGAGCTTGATCGCCACTACGCTAACGCCTCTCGCAAGCAGAATGTCTGCGCCTCTGCGATAGTCAGTCTTGCCAGTCAAAAGCTCAAGCTCGACTGCGTTGGGCATCACGACGAATGCTCTGTTTATCACAGGTTCCAGCTCATTCAAACCCCTCCTTGCATATAGAACGCCGGGGTCGAAGCTTACCAAAACATTCTCAGGTAGCATCTGTAGGAGTTGTTTCTGAGTTTGCAGCGACTTCTCTCCAACAAACGACGTTAAATGCAAGAATCTTGACTGAAAGACATGCCCCGTGTCGAGCTCTCCAAGTTCTATTTGGTCGTTTACGCCTGAATCAATGTACAAAGCCCTTCCACCCTTTTGATCAACGAAGCCGACAACTGTTCCACTCCTCCCGTGTTTTGCAGGGACCACACCGGTCGCGTCAACGCCTTCCATACGGAAATCTTTGAGCAACATTTTTCCTTCTCTGTCACGTGCCACTTTCCCAATAAAACTAACCTTGCAGCCGAGCCTTGCAAGCGCCACCATGGTATTAGCTGCTGAGCCGCCACATGCCTCCGTATAATCTATTATGATGCTTTCTTCTTCTGCTAAGGCTATCCGGTTTACCTTGAAGAGTCTATCAACGTTTAACGCTCCAAATCCTACGGCATCAAAAACCGTCATGGAAACAACTCCTGCAAATCTATCCTATGATTCCCAAGCTTCCCCTCATAGTTTCCAGCCGAGATTCTCATCACATCTTCAGTGTCTAGTGCCGCCATTATACCAGCTTTCATTGCCTCTTTGACGGCACTCATTGAGATCCCATTGATCACTATTTCTGGAATATACTTCACATCCTCTGGAACTCTGGAGTCTCGGCCAAGCTTGCCTTTGAGAGACGGACAGTAAGGATGGTTTGTCGTAGGTCCTATCAACGGAAATTTCGTCTCAGTTTTGGAGCCTGCTGAACAGATGTCAAAAGGAGTGATTACACCTTCAACTTTTCTTATGGCTTCTAGGGCTGCCTTTCCAGCGTCCATCACAGCTTTCTTGGTCTTACACATCATCCAGAAATTACCTCCCGATATTCCCAGGGCATAACCAACGTGTCGCTCTATAAGAAAGTCCGGAACCATCAGGGGAACCACAATCATGTGACGACCATAAACCTGCTTCTCCCACTCAAATCCATCACCGCAGTGTCCGACTCTTTCCATCATGTCAATTTTCCCCTTAGGCTCCACAGACAGAGCGTCAAAAACAGAAGTGAAAGGCTTCACGAGAATGTCTTGGCGGATTCTGTAGGAGAGTTCCTTCTCGAAACGCTTGATTGAATCTTCAATCGCTCTTTCTCTGTCCAAGCCTTTCCAAAATTGTAGAATTGCTCCTTTCCGCCTGTCTGGCGTTTCTTTTTCACTCATCCATCTTTCAATTCCATTGTCGAGTCTTCCAATAACCCCCGATGGCGTTGCAGTAGCGTCCTCAGCTGCTTGCTTCAGCGTATTCTTGTCATCAGCAGTGATGATTAGCCGACAGTAGATGCCGTCAAAAGCTTCTGCAAAAGTGTCCTCAATCAGATTCTTCCGAACCATCTATCCCAGCCTCCCGACAGCTTCGCCTCTAACTTTCCTTCTGAACTCAGAGCTCTCTTCCGCAAGGGTCTCAATACTCTCATCAGTTACTATTCTGACTTTGGATGATTTACTAGGATATAGTCTAAAGAAACGTTCTAGCAAACTTGGGTTTACATGGCTCTTCTTTAACGCTTCGGCGTTCCAGTTCCTCGCCATTCTTATGGCTTGCTGCTTTCCAAATCTGCAGAAAATATCCGCAATAATCGCCGTAGGAATGCTGCTTTCTGACAACACGGCGATTTCAGCACTTCTCACAGCATATCGATTACCATTGAAGGAGACAGTCAAGCCGTCATTTTCCCTCACGAGCTTGAAGGCTTCTTCGTCCGTTATGCTGTCGCCTACGTACATCACCTTGGCTAAACGAACACCCAATTTTCGGACGATATCCTGTATAGCTTCAGCCTTCTCACCGGCACCCATTGGACTGACTTCAGAATAGACTTTCCCTGACTTCATGCCCGTTATCTCATTCCAGAAGATCTCGTCGAGTCGCCGAATCGAATTCTGATCGCCCTTTGAAAAATCACCTGCAGATTCTGCATTTGGCGGAATTTCGATTAGGGGCATTTTTGCGATTTCTTTAGCAAGTTCCTTCAAGCGGTTTTTTTCCTGCTCTGTTATATGGTATTTGTCGATACTGACTCTTGTGCAATAGGTGTTTTCGAACGGAAAGTCTAGAGCTCGGCACAGAGCGCTTATGTAATGCTCATAACTGGTACTGACGATGAAAACACTTGCTATGCTTCTCACATGTTGCAGAGTGTCTTTTATGTTTGGTACCAGAACAAGGTTTTTGACAGAAAATTCTTGTATTTTCCGATCCTTGACAGAATAGGCTATTAGGAAAGGCAGAATGAGCTTCAACGTGTAGCCAGCTTTATAGCCAGATCGGTTCAAAACATCCGCAAGCACGTCATCGTAACGGCTGATGATCGGGTACAATCTGCACCCGTTGGGGACGAAGTGCGCACTAACTTCGTAGGCATTGTCATTCTTTGAAATTGGGCCTTCACAATCTGATATGAAAGCTCCTTTCACTGCCTAAGCCTCAGGTTCTCCATGTGCCTCTTGCTTTGGTCTATGTGCTGCTCAGAGGCTATGTCTGTTCTATACCAAAGTGCCCCGCCCTTGATGGCTTTTGTGCCTTCGATCGAGATCTGCCTAGCTGCTTCAATGTCTTCGCCTGTTCCTAAGACTGCTACGGTTCTGGATTTGAGGGCATATGTTTCGCCGTGGCGTACTTCCATTGACGCGGGATAGACGCGGAATCTGTGGCCGTATTTTTTAGTCAACTCGTAAGCTTGGGTTAGATTGATTGGTGTGCCAATCTCGCTTGTGTTCACAAGGCTTGGAAAAACTTCGGCATATCCTCCATAGTTCGGTGGAACTTTGTAGGTGACAACTGTTGCTGCCTTCTCCAGATCTACGCGTGTCAGGTTTCCTTCCAGAATCTTGAAGCACACGTCGACAAAGTCTTGTTTCAAGATCGGCAGAATGTTGATTATTTCGGGGTCTCCTGGGCGACTGTTGTTCTCCAGAATTTTCGTTTGCTTGCTCCCGTGCATGAAAGCCACGTAGAGTGGTATGCCTCTTAAACCTGCTGCATCTCCTTTTTTCCATTTGGAAAAGATTCTTTGTGCAATTTCTATCTCTCTCGCCCTCTCATTGTTGTTAAGAAACGGTAGCACGTCGCCGACACCCTTGTAGGAACCCATTCCACCAGTATTTGGTCCCTTGTCATTGTCAAAGGCCCGCTTGTAGTCTCTGGTGTCTGGCAACGGTGCTAAGTGTTTCCCATCACAGAAAGCCTGGAAGCTTGATTCTTCACCTTCGATTTTTTCCTCAATTATGACTGAGCCAAACTGGAAGTTTGAGAGGAAGTGCTCGAAAAGCTGATCACGATTTGCGAAGTGGTCTCCCCAAACTCCCACACCCTTTCCAGCCGCTGGCTTGTCTGGCTTAACAACTGCTTTGTTTCCGAGTTCGTCAAGCCAATTGTAGACTGACTTCCTCGTGTCCGTCACATTCTTATAGTCTTCAGGACTGAAGATCTTAAACCGAGGATTTACTTCCGGGGCTATCTTCTGGAATAGTAGTCGCTGCTGGACCTTGCTTTCCTCTATGGCATATTCTTTGGTTGGGCAAATCATCGGTATGCCTGTCCGCTCTTCTACGAGGTCGCGTACACCTTCAATTATCGGCTTCTCAGGACCAACTATTCCAAAACTGATCTTCTCTTTGTTAGCCTCGGCGAATCGGCAGATTTCTTGTACATTCAGATCTTTGAGGACAACATGTCTGGCGGCTATTTTCGCGTTGAAAGGGTTCTTCTGTTTGTCTGCAACATAAACATCCACCTTGTAGTTTTCGCTTCGGATGAGAGTGTCAATTATAGCCGTTTCCCTAGCTCCATAGGAAACAACGAGTACACCCACTTTCTCCATAACTGACCATCAGCCAAATCAGGTAAGTAGATGCTTAATTTGCCTTGCCACTACGTGTTTTTGATTGCCTCTTCAATCTCGTAGATTCTTCCTGTTTCCTCATATCCTTCCTGAAACCTCTTCTTCATAGTATCCGCCATTTTCTGAGCCATTGGCGTTGGATACTCCCCAGTGGTGCATGCAGTGCACAGCTCGTTGCGGGTAAAGCCTGTTGCCTTTACCAAGCCCCCTATTGATTGATAGCATACGGCGTCTGCGCCTATTATCTTGGCTATTTCTTCCGGCGTATGCTTGGAGCCTATGAGTTGACCGTAGGTCGCCATGTCTATTCCGTATAGACATGGCCCGATGATGCGTGGAAATGTGACAAACAAGTACACTTTTTCTGCTCCCATTTTCCGAAGCTTTTCCACTATTACTTTTGTGGTATCGCCTCGTACAATGCTGTCCTCGGTTACTATAACACGTTTTCCTTTGATCTTTGGAGCCAGAATGTTGATCTTTCGATCTATCGTAGGTTGGCGTTCCCTGCTGAGTAGCAAGAAGGCTCTTTCAGTAACATATCGATGCCTGCGTGAAGCCCTCTCCCATCTTAGTCCGGACTCCTCATGAACTCCCATTGCCGGATCGTCCCCTGTTTCAGGCACCGATAGAATTATGTCCGCGTCTTTCACGATGTTAGGATTTTCTCTGACAAGGTTCCTGCCGAACTCCTCGCGTATTTCATAAACATATCTATCGTCAAAATGCGAGTCTGGTCTTGCGAAGTAGGCAAACTCAAAGGAACAAAAGGCCTTTCGTTCACTCTTGACAAGCTCTTGTCTTTCAAACCCGTTTCTTGAAACCCGCACAAACTCTCCCGGTTTCAGCTCAAAATCCCTTTTAAAGCCGTTGATGTCAAGACTGACGGTTTCTGAGGAAAAAGCATAGATTGACTCGTTCTCGCTGTGGCCTGCGCACAGAGGTCTTATTCCATGCGGATCCTTGAAGGCGAAGAATTCGCCATCTTGAGTCACACCGGCTACTGAAAAAGCTCCGTCGACGTCAACCATGCATGTCTCGACGGCTGAAGTCAGATCCTTACCTTTTAACAGTTCAATCATAAGCTTGTGACAGATCAGGTCTGCATCACATTCATATGTAAAACCTTGGAACTCGGTGTTTATCTCCTTCTTAACTTGGAATGTGTTAACAACGTTACCATTGAAGGAAACTGCAAGCTTCAGCCTTCCTTTTGAAGCTATGACTGGTTGCGTGCCCTTTATCAATGATTTTTCGTCAGTCTTTCCAGAAGTCGTATATCGAACATTCCCTATCCCGATATTTCCAGGCAGCCGTCCGAACCATTCCTGGATTGCGTTGGTTTTTATTTTCGGCACAAGGTCTAAGCTTCTGTGAACATGAAACTTTCCATCATTGAAGGTGAGAAAACCATGCGATTGGTGTCCCCTGTGGTTTTGAGCTCTCAGACCCCAATATATGTATGGAAATATGGGCTGGTTCTTGTAATCTGCGGCTGCGAAAACTCCGCACGCAATCTTTAGCTCTTCTCCCATAATTGGCCAATGGAACACAGTGTTTATCAGTCTATTGGACATTTTTGACTAAAAGCCATGTTAATCCTAGGATCAAAGACTACGTCATGGAAAATAGTGCCCAGCATGCGTTAGTATGGGTGTTTGTGTTTTTGGTTTCTGTTGTTTGCTATGTATGGATTGTTGGCGGCTCTATGCTTGGCTAGACCTGCTTCT
>CAYYXF010000047.1:0-10283 GCA_964475545.1 uncultured Candidatus Bathyarchaeia archaeon
AAAGCAAGACCCAGCAGGGTTAGTGCAATGAGAGAAATTCTCTTCAAGTTCTCTGAGAGCTTTCTGTACGCAAGCAACTTGTAGCTTGATAATTGTCCAATTGTGACGGCAACGATGAAAGTGGAAATATATATGATGAGAACGCTTTTCCCGGTGATTGCAGTATAGGAATAGAATACGATTGGAATGATGATTACCATCAGATAAATGCCAACTGTCTTAGCTAGAGCGAAGTTGTTGGTAGATTTCTTCAATAGCGAATATTCGATAAGCATAAACAGTAAAGCAGGCCAGAAAGCCAGTTTGAGATGTTCCCATACACTTTCGTTTACAGCCGAGAACACTCAGACCATTGGCTGCTGACCGGACAAATCAAATGTGAAATGAAGTGCGGTTCCAACAATGATTATGAAAATCATCCCGATCAATTCGTAAGCAAGCACAGATCGGCTACTGATTCGGCTCATGACAATCACGGTTTTTGTCGTCTAAGCCTTGAGATTAGAATTGATAGGATTAATGCGATAGGGATGACTATCGCACTTATCTCGGTTGTTGTGACAATGCTCTGGTTCGCACTTTGCTTGACGGCAATGCCGACTAGGGCCCATACAAGGACAAGGCTGTACGCGATATCCCTTCTTGTAAATATGACCAACAACGTGATAATCAAGGCGACTGCAATGACGAGAATAGCCCATGTGACGCTGCTGAGGCCGAATCCGTCCCAGTTTACAGAAACTAATGCGGCGGCAACATCAGCAATGGATGCTACGGTAATCCAGCCTAAGTAGACGCTGAAGGGTAGATGAACGCTCAACTTCTCTTTCAATGAAGCATTCGATTTGCCGATGTTCAAACGCAGATAGGTCGTAATCAAAGTTGCTAAAAGCGCAAACATTGGGAGAACAGACAGAGTGATGTATCCATACTGCCAGAGAAAGAGCCATACAACGTTAAAGACGCAGCTCAACACAAAAAGAACGCCAACTTCCTTTTGAAACGCCTTTTGCTTTTGACTGGGGAACGCCTGAAAAACAACGTAGACCAACAGCAGAATGTAAATCAAACCCCAAATAGCGAAAACGTAGCCTGCAGGTGTTACTAAAGTTGGGTACAAATCAGAGATTTCACCAGTATTCTTGCCGTTGAGCATTGATGTGTTAGCTAACGCGTTTACTACAATAGTGATCAAAAACGCAGCAGCATTTGCCCATCGCATTAGGAGAGCAACTTCTGATTCTGTCAAGTTACAGCCCACAAAATGGGTTTCTTCGTAAACGTATATAGAACTTCAAACGTTTGCGGGGTTCAGATTTTGCCTGCGTATGCTAGTTTTTCGCAAAAGAGAGATAGACTTTATGCGCCTGAGTTTTTATTTGAAACGCCCAGCTTCTGTTTGAAATGAAGGGGCGCTCTGGCTTAGACAATAGCGCGCACTCCGGTAACGTGTGCTACGCGGTTTGAGAGGAATGGTGAGCTTACGGTGGTGGTGGCGGCGGTGGGCTTTCCTTCTCAAGCTTACTAAATCTGACTGAGAAGATTATACATCCAAAGCCCAGTCCCACTAGAAACATTCCCATGCCAAGGAAGGCAGCAAAAAGCTGCGCTGGAGAGTAGGGCGAAATGGCAGATGCGACTATTCCGAGCAGAAGGCACATAAGACCGAGTCTCAGAAGCATCGTCGAGTCTTTTGGTTTCGCTTTCATTGCATAAACCTCTTCTAACTGAACAATCTTGGAGCATCAACATTTAAAAGCTCGCACTGAGGCTGACGGCGTTTAGTATTGGCGCGTACGATATAGCTCGAAAGTGCTTAGTGCATGCGTTCTAAAGCCCCTTCCATCCCATCGATGGCGGCTCAATGTCCATTTGCCAAAAGAGCGCTATCAGCTCGCCCCTATGATGAACTTCCTCTTCGAATACGTGGATTAGAACATCCTCAGCTGTGATCTTAATGGTCTTGCCGTCATCAGCCTTGATCGAATACGTCTTACTGAGCCCCTTTCTTGGCAATGAGTCAAGGTAATCCTGCATCCGTTTCTCAACATGTTCCATGTAAGCTCTGACTTGCTCAAAGGCTTCGTATTCGTCGTATTCTCTCTTGGAATGAAGGTTTTGTCCTTGCAAGAAATCCAACCAGTAGTCTACTGCGCCCAGAGTATGGACAAATATGTTCCTAATTGAGTGAAAACTCGCTTCCCTATTCCTAATGAACTCTCCCCAAGATAGCTTGGTGAAGCTCTCGAAATATCTATGCCTGACATTCTCATTGTATTCCAAGAGTTCTCTGACATCAACCATCATTGACACCACAAGCATCATGATAGTCCAATTCGCTATTAAAACTATCACGTTGATGTTTCAGCGGACTGTTTTCCCAGCACGCGAAGCGTATGCGCCTTGTATTTGGGGGAGATTCCGGCAGTTTACTAGGCACATACTTAACACGCAGTAGATGAAGGTGAACAAGAACTGAGATGCCCTGCAATGGTAGGGCTTGTTAAGCTCCAGGAGCTCGGTTCGACCTTCAATTGACAATGTTTAAATTCTGTAGCACATTTGTTTGTAGAGTTTTCCGGTGACTGGCTTTGCTTACAATAAGACCTTTCCGAAAAGGGTTCGACGAAGAAATCTACGTCAGAATCTTCAACGCGGCATTCTCGGATTACGACGACATAAGAAGCGTGACTCTTCAAGAAGCAAGGACACTAGAAGATGCTCCAAGTTATAATCTTGATGGACTCTTGATAGCTGAATGGAACGGCAAAGCGGTAGGAATGGTGCAGGCATTTGTTGACAAGTTTAGAGAAGAGAAGAAAGGCTTCATTCAATCGCTTGCGGTTCTGCCGGAATTCAGACACAGGGGAATAGCCAGAAAGCTCGTATCGAAAGCGATTGCACGCTTCAAAGAGAGAGGAATGAAGGTGGCTTCTGCTTGGGCGCAAACTGACAGAATCGCCTGTGTGCATCTCTATGAGAGCTTTGGTTTTGTTTGCGTGCGAGCGACAAGTCTGATGAAAGGAAGTCTAGCTGATATTCCGTCAGATATGGAAGAAACAGAGTCTACTAGCTTGAGAGAAGCCCGAATAAGAGAGGACGAAGACATTGCATTGATTAACAAGCTTGACAATGAAGCTTTCAGAGAGCACTTCAACTACAGGCCTGTGACTGTTGAGGAAACCAGATATATGCTGCTGGAAATGCCGTGGTATCAACACAAGAAGGCGTGGTTCACAGTCATTGACAACAAGCCCGTCGGCTATGTTGTCGCAGGAATTGATGTAGGGTTAAACAAAGAAAAACGTGTCAGATGTGGCTGGGTTTTGGACATTGGCGTTTTGAAGCCCTACAGGAGAAGAGGTGTAGGTTCAACTTTGATGCTTCAAGCGATGCGCTACCTAAAATCGAAGCGAATGGAGAATGCGTTGCTTTATGTGGATGATCAGAATCCCACGTGTGCAATAAAACTCTATGAGAAAGTTGGTTTCGAAGTCTATCACAAGAGTGCTGTCTACGAGTTGCTACTTTCGTGAGCCTTTTCTGCAGAGACTCGAAGAGTTAAGAGGCCCTGACAGAAGCACGCTCGTTGTGAACGAAGTGCTATTAGCAAATGATATCTTATCTTGCCATGAAATTCAGGAAAGGACAAACGTTGATGAGACGAGGTAGCTCGTGTTCGGATGGTTCTGTGAATAGAGGTACCTATTATAAAGAGAAGCTTTCAGCACGCAGGCTTCTCCGATGCTACGAGATCGCTCCTCCTAGGATTAAGCAGTATCTTAACGCGGAAATCGAGTTTGTTATTTCCAATCTTCAACCTACAGATTTGGCTCTCGAACTCGGATGTGGCTATGGTAGAGTTATGAAACCAGTGTCAAAGCATGTTTCATGGATAGTTGGAAATGACATTTCAAGGGAGAACTTGGAACTTGCCAAGTCATACATGGGAAGCCGTCAAGACTATGGATTGTTCTTGATGGATGCATCTCGGATGTCGTTCCGCACGGGTGTTTTTGACGCTGTGTTCTGCATTCAGAACGGAATATCTGCTTTTGGTGTTGCCAGCAAACGACTAGTTGCAGAGGCTATAAGAGTGACAAAGAATGACGGCGGCATCCTTTTTTCTAGCTATTCTCCAAAAATCTGGAAAGCTCGAATAGACTGGTTTAGAGAACAATCGCGGCTTGGCCTAATTGGAGAAATAGACGACGAGAAAACTCACGATGGCGCAATTGTGTGCAAAGATGGTTTTGAAGCAAACACTGTTAGTGGCAAACAACTAATCGACCTATTCAATGAGTTCGGACTAGATGCACTTATCACTG
This sequence comes from uncultured Candidatus Bathyarchaeia archaeon, assembly GCA_964475545.1. Taxonomy (GTDB): domain Archaea; phylum Thermoproteota; class Bathyarchaeia; order Bathyarchaeales; family Bathycorpusculaceae; genus DASPTR01. The sequence goes on from CAYYXF010000047.1 coordinate 4,329, forward strand.
AAGTGGACGAATCAAGCGTTTTCTGTAAGGTAATTAAGCAAGTTGGAACAAGCAGTAGTAACACTTGAACATTGACATCCCACACAAAGGCTTAAGCTCAAAGAGCTCGCTGAATGGAGTCGAATTTGGACTTTCTAGTGTTGCGCAAAAGTTACATATCAAGCCACTCTAAGTTTCTTCTGCATGTCTCAAATCTATGAATTCCTGATCTACGGAGTGCTGCTTGGTCTGGCTCAAGGACTAACTCCTGGACCGTTAATTACTCTGATCTTTTCTGAAACTCTGAAATACGGGAAAAGAGAGGGTATCAAAATAGCACTCTCGCCTCTAATCACTGATTCTCTAATTGTCTCGCTCTCATTGCTGATATTGTCAAACTTGGCAGAATACAACGTCGTTATTGGAATGATCTCGCTGCTTGGTGCTTGCTACTTAATTTATCTGGGCGTCGAGAATCTGAGAATCGAAACTGACAAGTTTGAGGTTGAACCTGCAAAGAAAGACTCTTTAAGACGGGGCATCATTGCGAATCTCTTGAGCCCTCACCCCTACTTGTTTTGGCTCTCAATTGGTGGTCCAACCATCTTGGAGGGCGCCCACGTTCACATTCTAGCAGCAGTCCTTTTCATCGCAGGTGTTTACATAACACTAATAGGATCAAAAACGGCTGTTGCCCTAGTCGTAGACAGGTCCAAGACCATTCTGAAAAGCAGGTACTACGTCTACGCTATTCGAGCCTTAGGCATCGTATTAGTCTTATTTGCCTTGATCCTCGTAAGAGACGGGTTGGAACTGATTGGCTTATTATGAGTGCGCTATTGTCAGCGCGACTTATTCAAATAGCGTTTACCCCAAGGCTCAGAGGGTTCCTCTTCAGATTCGTATGAACATCCTAGTTCCCGCATGCGTTTTTCGTGTTCCAGACGTTCACCTTCAAGCCATTCGAGAACATCAAAACTCATTTCCACTGGGTCCATGTCCGGATAGCGCCTGACATCAGCTTCATTGGATCGTTTGCGGATTTCCGTTGGCATAAAACGAAATTGCGCAGGAAACCAATATTTGATACTTCACACGTGTGCATTCAAAGAAGCATTAGGTGGCGTGCGCTATGATTACCATTGAAGGAACAAAGATCAAAGCGAGGATGATTCCAAGAAAAAGGATTGTTTCCTTATGGAAGAAGCTGACTAAGGAACCATTCCCCAAAGTGGCACCTTTTCAGCTAGAGGATAGCGATTTTGACCGTGTTATAGAGCTGATGAAGTGCACAGATGATGAAAGAAGAGAGATAGAAGAATGGGGAAGGGTGCTCTCGGCCAGAGGTACTGATGCATGTGTGTTTAACGCTGATGAATTTGCTGATTTTGATTACATTATACTGATCAGAGAAAACCCTTATCATAGGTTTGGAGAGGTCTTGAAACACGAATTGTCCCACATAGCCAGAGGGGATTTGTAACTCTAGAACCTCGCGCGCGATGATCTGTGCCGTTCACGCGTTTCTCTAAGCGCGCGTCATGCCATTTGTAGGGAGACTGGTGAATAAGCTTGTCTCTGAATGACTAGGTCAGCATGCGCTCTTCAGAGGTACAATAATCGCCGTAAGATGGGTTTCAAGTGATCGTGCATGAACTCTCAATATGAACCTAGGTTTCATAACCAAGATATTCGGAGTTTGGGAAACTTCTGTTCATGCAATCCAAAAGTGAAGGCTTCCATGCTGAGGTTGAAGCGTACACTTCTTCGAAGAGACAGCTAAGAAGCTTTGAACTATATGAGGAATATAGCCAAAGAGATATTGCCGAGACAATTCAAGCACGCAAAGAGGCCTATGAAAAAGCTGACCTACAAACTCGGGAGGAACTTAAGACAGAAGTTGAAATAGAAGTTGAGAATTTTCAGATATGGTTGGAATTGATCAAAAAACTTCCGCCTTTTGCAGCACACTACCATTCGGTCAGTCTTGAGAGCCTACTTCTAGGTCTGCCAATTGGCGTACGCATCGCACAGCTTTTTGATGTTGTACTGGAAGAACTCGAAAAATAGTGGGACCAAAAAGGAGTCAAGTTCAATAGTGCCTTCCCGCAAAGGGTTTCAAAGAACTGAGACTGGCCTTAGCAGGCTCGAAGAGCGTTCTGCTCGTTCATTTCAGCTTCAAATTGAACAGTCTGATTGGGTTCTTATAGAATGTTTTGTTTGAGTTCTTTCTCGAGCGCGCGCGATCGATCAGAGACTGATGGAGAAGAATTGCGGAATATTCAAAGTTGATAGACTCTAAATGTTACGCGCGATGTAGAAAAAGAGTGTGAAATTGGAAGGAACAAAGGACGTTTGAAAGAGGCAGGCTGTGCACGATGTGCGCATAATAGTGTGTAGCATTATATGTAAGAAGAACAAAGAGATAGTAAAATGAGAATAAGAGCAAGATTCCAGAATGTATCTAGAAGAGAGGAATTGAAGCGGAATGAAAAGAGCTAGTAAGAAACTTCGAAAAAGAAAGAGATTCTTGAAGAGGATGAAAAGAAAAGGAAGATGGAAAGAATGAGTGAATGTCTCGACCAGAAAACTGGGATTTGGTTTGACGGGAGTGAGCAAGTTAGTCGTCTCGTCATATAGTGTTGTGGGTATTAGATGCGGCAGTTCTGGTCGATGTTGTGGGAGATGGAAAAATGAAATTGAGTCATAGAGAAAAGAAACTCCAGTTCCATGAAAAAGAGATGAAATATTGGGAACGTCAGCGCAGTCGGTACGAAGCTTTTGGGGAGATGGAGACTTGGCAGAAGGTGCACGATGTACTGTTTGAAAGGATCAAGAAGTTGGAAACCGAAGATCAGGATCAAGAAACGGGGAACGGATTGCATTAATGGTTGAACGCTACTAACGCTGAGTAACGCCCACATTCAAGTTCATTCGGCTCCTATTGAACGGAAACCTTTAAGTGTGTTGTGGGCCTTATTTTTGGTGATAATTGGAAATTTACATTTTCAATTTCAACTTGAAACCAATAGAGGTGATTCTACACGTTCCAAAAAAGGATGTTCGAGATTACATGCACTGACTGCGGCAAAACTGCCGTGGTTCCCTTCAAGCCTACGATAGGCAAGCCGGTTTACTGTAGTACATGCTTCTCGAAACACGCGCTCAATCAAAGAGATAATGTCGGTATGAACTCCAGTTTTGACCCGAAACAAGCATGGGCCCGACGAGGAGATAGTTGGCAAGGAAGAAAGGAGGAAGAGCATGCGATCGTTTTCCCAAAGGACTTCTAGCGCCCGCCTAAGAGGTGGTATAGCATGTTAGGAATAAGAAATGTGCCTGAGAGAAACCGTAGCAAATTGGAGATCATAGCGGAGATACTGAGGAAATTGCGTCAACCAGCTGGTAAGACGAATATCATGTCTCATTGCAACATGAGCTCCGCACAATCAGGGCAATACTTGAATTATATGGAGTCAGTTGATCTTGTTCGGACAGATGGGATAAGGGGAAAAGTGACGTATCGGAAAACAGAAGCTGGTCGAGATTATCTGGGCCTTTATAATAAGATGGCTTTGCTACTTGATCCAAGCATTTCTGCACCAGCCCTAATTTGACAATGAGCGGTATGGAGCAAAAAAGGATTGGGCAACAGCGGTTGTGCATGGGAGTTTGAGACTAGCATGTGAGGAATGATTTATGAAAATAGTCGAAGGTTGGAGAAGGATAGACAATCAAAGAGGATACATAAATGCGGCAACAGACCAGAGTCTTGTTGTTACGAAGAAACAATACGGAGAACACTACTTAGTCCTGCTGTTTCCCAAGATAAGAAATGATCATGAGGGAAGGAAAGTATCACCGGAGTTTCCAACTAGATCAAAGGCAGAATCATTTGCTATGGATTGGATGGATAAGCATCCGAGAGGAGTCGATTGAAGAGCGCGCGCTGAGAAGATTAGCCCATTAGTATTCGACCCCCATAATGGTTATTATTGGAGTCTAGGAGAACGCATCGCAAAAGCCTTTGACATAGGAAAGACTTACAGACCGAAACCGAAATGAAAAATCGCTCGCAACTGAGCCTACGCACAGCAGCAACTTCAATTTTCTAAATTCTGAATTAGATGGAATTTTAGAATTCTCTCTTAGTCTTGGTTAAAACTTAGACTTTAGAATTTCGAATTTATCCGTTACCTTGATTGATGATGATGTGAATAAGAGTAGTGGTTGGATAGTGCATCAGTAACAGCGAGACTTGAGAGAACAAAGAGATTGGAAGGAGATAGGCTTCGTCTAGTTGCGATGTTGGAAAGAGGTGGATTTTTGCGATCTTGCATGTTGCTTATCTGACTATTTCTTACCCTTAGTGTGCTTTGTGGGGAGCGCAACCTGCTTTCTCTGTTTCCTCTTCATTTCCTTAGCTCTTTGTAATTGCTTATGCTGTTCTAGACCTGCAGCTTTCTCTTTCTTGCTTTTTGACATATGTTGACATCTTGTAAAGCATTAAACCTTAATGTTACTTTTAAAAGCATTGGTATTCTTCTTCTGAGGTTTGAAAGAACTGAGAAGTCGCAAAGAGGTAGGCTTCGTTGAGCTCGAAGAGCTCGTTGAGGATATTCCTAGGTTGTCTCAGCATGCTGAGAATAGAACCTATATACAACGATTGTGGACAACTAGATAAGTGGTTTTGTTGTCAGATCAGAACGAAGAGGAACAGAAAGAAGCCCGTCTACCATTGAAAGTCGGAGACGTAATGGTGAGGGAAGTAATCACTGTGGACGAAAATTCCACGGTTAAAGAGGCTGTCGACATCATGAACGAGTTCCAGATAGGCAGTCTTATAGTGTTGGGAAAGGGGAAGGCAATGGGCATCGTAACCGAAAGAGACTTCCTGAGAAGGGTCATTGCAGGAGCAAAGGATGCTGAGAATACTAAGGTTAGGGAGATCATGACGGCCCCACTGGTTGTTGTTGAGCCAAGCACGGATCTGGAAGAAGCTGTGAAACTGATGTTTCAAAGGAAGATAAAGAAATTGGCCGTAGTTGATGGAAAGAAGCTTGTGGGCATAGTAACTCTAACAGACATTGCACGCTTTCAGCCTCAAATGATAAAAATGCTGAAACAGCTTACCACAAAACAGACGGTGCCGAAGAGCATGCAGAAAGTCATTGATTTCTACATTGTCTAGCGCGCGAAGAACCAAATTCTATAAAAGGAATGGTAGGAGCCTGAGGAACACTAGGCCTGTATAAACAAGTAGAACAACGGACACTCCAAGAAATATCACTGATTCACATGATAGAAATGGTTCGAACTGGGGCTGCCCGGATTTGAACCGGGGTCTAGAGAGCCCAAGTCTCCAAGCCTAGACCAAGCTAGCCGACAGCCCCTTCTAGCGTTGTTTGCAAGATAGAATTTCGAAAGACAGATTTAAGACATTCTCTAACGTCGAAGGGGCCGACATGCTTTTGCTATCTCTTTTTGACACCGCACTGCAACACTTTTGGGCAGGTCAAGCACTCGTCCGGGATAGGTCTGTCAGTTAGGGTCGCATTTAGGAAGCCCGTGTAGTTGGCGCATTTTGCAGGCGACTGGAACACTTTCGGGTATTCCAATGGTGCGACGTGCTTGACCTTTAACCCTTCTATTCTTAGGTCAATTTTCGACATGCAGTGTGGGCAGGCGTAGTTGGATTGCCTTGGAAAGGTGGATGAGTCTGTTAGAACGGCTGGCCTGTCAAAAGCTTTGCCGCAGCCCTTGTATGGGCATTTTAGTTTTCCGCCGTAGTGTATGTGGAAAGGCAATTTTGCTCATCTCTTTTGCACAGTGTTGGCTCTGCAATCAATATCTGTAATATTAATATTTAATAAGCCTATCTGTTCACATGCACAACACAAATACACGTCACACAAACCCAAAAGAGCCTCGGCCGGGCTTTGAACCCGGGGCCTGCTGCTTACGAGGCAGCCGCTC
>CAYYXF010000048.1:0-1142 GCA_964475545.1 uncultured Candidatus Bathyarchaeia archaeon
CATACTTGCTGCCGACAATTTCGATCTTTTCCAACTCCGCTTGGCCCAAGCCTCTCTTCATGGCTTCTTGAAGAACGGGCATTTTCTCAGGCTTTAGCCCTGCAAGATCAGCGCCAACTGCCTCCACTGCTATTGCATCTCTACCCACTACGAGCGTGTTCATTTTCACCCTGTACTTGGTACTCTCCGCCCCGACATGTGGCATGGCTCCAGCTCCACTGTACAAGTATGTCCCATCTATGACGGCGAGATCTATCCCGCCTATTGCCTCGTAAATATCAGGCAGAAGCGTGTCCAATACCTTGTGAAACTTTGCTTTCCGTGGATCCGGAATCAAGCCGAAGAGATTCTTCATGATAGTCCCTCTCTCAAATCCACGCAGAACATGGGTGCTTACAAAAACGTTAGGTTTGAAGATTATGTGGGAAAGCTTCATCTTCTCATCTGCAACGTCGACCTCTCTGGTGTCTGCGTCAGCTGAAAGACTGAAGGGCACAACCCTTCCAGTGAAAAGCTCCCTCCAAATCTGAAGCCTAGCCATGGCTTCTCCTTTATAGTTGTCTGATTCGGCCACAAAAATACTAGGCGCCTTGTTGAAACAGCTGATGATTGCTCTCAGCACGTTGACGGTTGTGTGGTTCTCCGCCGTGGGGTCGTAAACTCCGACCTTTATAGTCACAGGTCTCTCCTTTGAGTTCAGATCGTCTATTCTTCCAACAAGTGTCAATGCTCGTTCAAGAGTCGCTTGAGCATCCTCTTCGAACTCGACTACGGCGACTTTGGGTACCATAATGCATCACGTCTCAGCTCTTTGGTGGATAACAATCAAGATAACCTTTTCCTGTTCATGGAATAAAAATGTCTTCGAAGGCGATCTTGTGTGCTGAACAGAAAACCTAGTTTGCCAAATGGCGAACAGCACGTAGAATGAGTGGAGCTTCATATATGATTGACTACGAAAGAACTGAAAAGGTCTTGAAGGCGTTGGCTGACGGTTCGAGGCTTCGAATATTGAACTGTATAGAGAAGGAAATTTCGAACCCTGGCGAAATAGCCAAGCAGCTGAAGCGGCATAGGTCAACAATCGAGAAACACCTGTCCTTCTCGCAGCAAACATGGTTGAAAAAGTCCCATCGTTGACT
>CAYYXF010000048.1:1242-8449 GCA_964475545.1 uncultured Candidatus Bathyarchaeia archaeon
TCCAAAATAGAAGCCAGAAGCTCTAATTTCATGTGAAGTGGCTTTTCACGGTTCTAGGACTGATCTGAAGGACCAAGATACGGATACTTCTAAGACAATTAGCGCGCTAGTACGCAAATCCTGGCCATCATGTTTTGAACATAATATTGCTTTTCTGTCTAGTAGTCAAAAATGAGACCATGCGACAATGGAGAATCAAACACAGAATAGTCAAGCGGGCCGCTCTTTACTCTACCACGTATCGATATGCGATGTGCTCGCCAGCTGTTGGGCTTTTCCTTACTACGCGCAATACGTCGCCAGGTTTTGCTCCAATGGCTTTTACTGCCGGGTCAGAAGATGTGATCTGGGGTAGCTGATAGGGCTGAACCCTATACTTTGAAAGCAGATGCTGTTTCTCTTCTTCTTCTAGGATTTCATGTACAGGAACAAGCTTGTGTTCGAAAAGGTCGAAGGCTGGAAAAGTCTTAGGCAGCAACTCAATCTTCCTTTTCTTGGCGCCCTGTTTTACAGCATGGGTGTACCTTCCATCGGTAACGATTATTCCTCGTTCCACTTCAACGTCTTTCATAACCTTCTGCAGACGGTTGATCGAAGCAATGCCGACCGTGCTTTCGCCTGGAACGCACCAGACTAAAGCCTTTTCTTTTTCCTTCGGCATATCAACAATATAACCAATTGCGTCGTCATGCTTCTGCTTCTTGACAAGCTTGTATCCCCTAAGCTTGATCAGAACTTCAGCCTTGCGTTCTTCCAAACTTCCCAGTTTCATGCTCAAGCGGTAAACCTCAGCTCAAAGAACAGTCGAAACCTAAACGAGACATTAACCCTTTAAACTTTACGCTTTGATCGCAGGTTTAAGACACCCTATGATCCGAATCACAAGAGATATTAAAGGTTCGAAAGGACATTGACAACCGCTTTTGCTGAATTGAAGACATAGGAAGAGCTTGGGGATTCAATGGCCTTAAAGTCTTTTTACACGCGAAGAACAACATCGTCCACGTACTTTTTCATCGTGTCAGCGTATCCTTCGATTATTTCTCGTGGATATGGCCTAAGCATTTTGAAGCTTTCTTCTAGGGTGTCGCCTGAAACGAATTGCTGAAAGACGAAGGTTTTGGCACCTTTGACCATCTCGCATATTTTATTCATGTCTTCCGTTTCCACGAAGCTGGGAACAACTGTTGTTCTGAACTCGTATTCCACTTTTCCAGCCTTTAAGATTTCAATCGTGCGCAGAAGCTCAATCACGTCTTTCGCTCCTAAGCGTTGATATTTGTCCAATGATGTTTTCACATCTAGCGCAACATAGTCCACACATGGCAGGCATTCTTCCAATGTTTTCGATTCCAACCCGTTCGTGTCAAGCTTAACCACGAAGCCTTTTTCCTTGAGCTTCCTCAGGAATTTCGGCGTTTCTCTGTGGATTGTGGGCTCTCCACCGGTCACGACGACTGCATCTATGTATTTCCTGCGATCTTCAAGTATCTTCAGGGCCGTTTCTTCGGTCAGGAATGGCGGTTTGGGATCTACAACTATTCTCCAGTTGTGGCAGAATGGGCAACGAAGGTTGCAGCCCGGAGTAAAGAGGACTGAGGCTACTCTGTTAGGGAAGTCCACCAGGCTTGTCTTCTGCAATCCACTGAACTTCATACAGCTATTCACTCAGGCGGTTATGGGCGCAACATGCGTAACGGTGGATTCGTCGAAAGTTCGGCGCATCGCGAACTCCGCTTGCTTGCCATCATTCCACTGGTCGACTGGTCGGAGGTAGCCCACCACCCTAGAGTAAACCTCGCAGTTGGACCCACACGTTGGACATTGCTTGTGCTCCCCGTTCATGTAGCCGTGGTTCGGGCATATGCTGAATGTGGGTGTTAACGTGAAGTAGGGTAAATGCGAACCCCAAGCTACTCTTCGGATTAGCTCAGCTGCAGCCTTCCAAGAGTGAAGCCTCTCTCCAAGGTATATGTGGAAGACTGTTCCGCCTGTGTAGAGCGTCTGCAATCTGTCTTGATGTTCCAGTGCCTCAAACAGGTCGCCTTCATAGTCAACTGGCAACTGCGAACTGTTTGTGTAGAAAGGCTCAGTGCCGCCCTTCAGGTTCTTCTCATTAGCCACGATTATGTCTGGATGCTTCCTCTTGTCTATGCGAGCGAGCCTGTAGCTCGTTCCCTCAGCTGGCGTAGCTTCAAGGTTGTACATGTGATCTGTCTGCTCCTGAAATTCCACAAGCTTCTCACGCATGAAAGCGAGAACCCTCACCGCAAAATCGGTTCCCTCATGAGAAGCGATGCTGACTCCGAACAAGTTCAAAATGGCCTCATTTAGACCTATAATACCGATAGTTGAGAAGTGATTCCGCCAGTACTTTCCATGCTGAGCCTCGACACCTCTAAGATAACGCCTCGAATAGGGGTAAAGCCCAAGCTCAGTAAAACCTTCAAGAACCTTCCGCTTTGTCTCCAAGCTGTCCCTAGCAATCTCCATCATGTGTTCCAAGCGCTCGAAGAATTCGTCCTCATCCTTGGCTAGATACCCAATCCGCGGAAGATTGAGCGTGACAACACCTATTGAACCTGTTAGTGGGTTTGCCCCAAAAAAACCGCCGCCACGCTTGGCGAGTTCTCTGTTGTCGATTCTCAGACGGCAACACATGCTTCTAACATCTTCAGGTTTCATGTCGCTGTTGATGAAGTTGGAAAAATATGGAACCCCATACTTTGCCGTGACCTCAAAGATTCTTTCGGTCACAGGCGAGTCCCAATCAAAATCCTTTGTCACACAGTACGTTGGTATTGGAAAGGTGAAGACTCTGCCCTTCGAATCACCTTGGCTCATAATGTTGGCGAAAGCGGTGTTAAACATTTCCATTTCGTCCTGCATGTCACCGTATGCGGCGTCCATCACTTGTCCGCCAACTACAACATTGTCGTCTTTCATGAAATTTGGAACCGTCAAGTCTAATGTCACGTTCGTAAATGGCGTCTGAAATCCTACACGCGTGGGCACATTCATGTTGAAGAAGAACTCTTGTAACGCTTGTTCAACGTCTTTTTGAGACAATTTGTCGTAGTGTATGAACGGTGCCAAGTAGGTGTCGAAAGTGCTGAATGCCTGTGCTCCCGCCGCCTCACCTTGAAGCGTGTAGAAGAAGTTGACAGCCTGCCCAAGAGCTGCGCGGAAATGCTTTGCGGGCTTGCTTTCAATTTTCCCTGATACGCCCCCGAATCCTGAGACAAGCAAGTCTTTCAAATCCCAGCCGACACAATACGCGCCTAGAACGCCTAGGTCGTGAATATGCATGGCTCCTGAGAAATGTGCATCAGCAATATTCGGCGGATAAATCCGCGAGATCCAGTATTTCGCGACTACAGTTGAAGATAGATAATTGTTTAAGCCCTGCAGGGAGTAGCTCATGTTCGAGTTTTCCTTCACACGCCAATCCTCGATCTCCAGGTATTGATCTACGAGGTCTGCAGAGCTCAGAAGCGAAGCTAGCTCACGCAAGTCCTGATGTTGCTTTCGGTAAACAATGTAAGCCTTGGATGTTCTTGCATGTCCGTTTTCGATAAGCGTTTTCTCAACGGCGTCTTGAATTTCTTCGACGGTGGGGACACCTTCTTCGCCAAACCTTCGTAATAGTTCGGATACAACCTGATCGCTAAGTTTCTTGGCTTGCTCCTTATCTTTTCCGCCAACGGCTTTCGCCGCTTTCCAGATCGCGTTCTTTATTCGTTCTTGATCAAACGGTTCTAATCTTCCCTCACGTTTCCTAACAAATTTCATGCTCTTACCTCTTTCAACAATTTTTTGAAATCTTCAGGCTCCTCGAATTCCCTGTACACCGACGCGAACCTGATGTAGGCTACCCGGTCAAGCTTCTTCAAATACTTCATAAGAAGGTCTCCGATCTCTTGTGAGCTGACTTCCTCTTTGCCTCCCGACATCAAGTCCTGCCTGACCTGCTCAGCTAGTCCGTGGATTTGATCCATTGTTACTGGTCTCTTCTCGCAGGCCTTCTGGAGACCTCGCACGATTTTATTCAAGTCGAATCGTTCGAGCCTGCCGTCCTTTTTCTTCACCATCAACTCGATGGTTTCCACGTATTCGTAGCTTGTGAAGCGCCTCTCGCAGTCTGCACACTCCTTTCTTCGCCTGACCGTATTGTCCGGCGAATCTCGCGTTTCCAGGGTTTTGAGGTTTTCAGACCCGCAATATGGGCACTTCACACGATCACCATTTATGTACTTCTCAACTCTTAGTGTCTCATAATTGAAGCGAACGCTGTATCTAGTGTTTAGTTATTTAAACCCTTTCTACAATAATGTTGAATTTACCTGAAACAGACAGTAGTGGAACACCTTCAACATAGACATGATCACACAAAAATGAAGGAGTCAAAGTAAGTGTTTTTGGTGAAAAGGGCTTCATTTCTCGTCAACAGCAAAACTGTTTAAGATTTGCGGATCAAATAGCTTCTGCAGAGCAAGTCTTCATCAGAGGCTCTGAAAGCATATAAACGAGCATAGCACAAGTGTCGTTCACAAATAGGGAATTCCGCATAGCGTAAGAGTTAGCTATGAAGATTCCAGGTTGATTTGCTTATGGTATCCTTCGCGAAAAGCACTGGTAAAACTGTCTTTTGGACGCTTTGCATAATGGGGCTCTTCGCTATCTTGAGCTCAACTATGTCTAAGACTCTGCTGAACTCGTTTGCAACGATTCTTCAAACACCAACTGATTGGTCTGGCTTCGTCGGAGCTGCCTCAACTATCCCAGGAATACTCGTAAGTCTGCCAGCCTCTTCGCTTTCTGACATGTATGGCAGAAAGAAGTTTTTGCTGATGGCAGGCTTGGTGTTTGCAACTGCACCTTTCTTCTATCTTTTCATAAATGCTTGGTGGCAATTGGCACTGGTGAGGTTTTATCATGGATTCGCTACGGCGATATTTGTGCCAGTGGCTGAAGCCACAATGGCTGAAATGTTCCCAACCAAAAGAGGTGAACGTATCTCGCTGTTTACGTCTGCAACCTACATTGGAAGAGGAGTTGCCCCATTTCTCGGCGGATACATTCTGTTTGCTACAGCAAGAAATAGCGATTCACTATACAACTATCATATAATGTACATGGTTGTCGGCAGTGCTGGGCTTGCCGCGTTCATCATGGCCTTGCTGCTCTTCGCAGGAAAAACGCAGGTTCTGAACACAAGACGGCCTACTGCTACGAAGACGTTGAAGCATTTGTACAGCGGTTGGGGGACTATTGCTATGAACCGCGCGGTTTTGATGATGAGTCTTATCCAAGCCAGTTTGTACTATGCTTATGGGACAGTTGATTATTTTCTGTCTGGTTACTTGAAAGATAACCTGCATTTCGATTACTTTTCAGCGGCGGCCGTGATGGGCAGTCTCATTGTGCTGGCAATTTTCGTCAGACCATACATGGGAAGACTGTCAGACCGGATAGGAAGACGGTTGCCAATAATAGTGGGCCTCATTATGTGCGCGATACCGCTGGCGGCGATCCCATTCTTCTCGAATCTTCCTATTCTTCTTTTGCTGGCCATGATTTATGGGTTCGGGTTTGCCACAGCAACAGGCTCAATAACGGCTTTGGTGACTGAGCTTTCTCCAAAAGAGCTCATCGGCACGTCCACCGGTTTTCTCGACACCGTAATGGATCTTGGTCAAACTGCGGGCCCCATAATTAGCGGCTTTGTGCTGGGAACTTACCTTGGCTACTACGGTATGTTCCCCTCGCTGACCGTCGTTTTGCTGTTTGCCTGCACAGTCTTCGCCTTGTCCAAGGTAGCTCGCGTGTCTTCGGATTCCTGAACGGAATTGCAGCAGTGCCCACGGGTGGCAGAGCGGCTATATCTTAGCGCTTTAGGATTTCTCTAGTTAACAGCAACGAGCTTCTCGGGGTTCTTGGGCTTTGGACGTGTGTGCGCACAGCCTACCCTCCCCGGTTCAGAATATGATCCAAATATGACTTGAGAAAGAGTCGGATGCACGGACGAGTCTTTGCTCACGCGCGCTTGCTTGGGCTTCGATCAGAATAGTTTATGAACATAAACGATTTCAAGGATTACGGAAGCAATTGGGACGCGTATGTTGGCTGAGGATTTTATTTTTCAGAATCTGGAAAACGGCTGCGATGTAGAGCAACAGCTTGAGCTTATGCGAACGGTCTTCGGAGAAAACAGTCGGGTCGACCTTCAGGTCAAGAAGTGGATTGATTACCATCCATCAATGACTCTTGAAGACTTTTTCGTTATCAAACATCATGACAAGATAGTTGCGACCCTCTGCCTCATTCCTTCAGAATGGAATATTGGCGGAATAAGATCAAGGGTTGCGGAGTTGGGATGCGTTGCGACGCTTCCAGAATATCGGCGACAGGGTCTTCAAGGAAGATTAATGACTGAATATCATAAATCCGTGTCGGAACAGGAATACGATGTGTCAGCTATTGAGGGTATCCCTTACTTCTATCGGCAATTCGGATACGAATATGCCCTACCATTGGATGAACAAACAAGAATTGCACTCAACAAGATTCCAGACTATGAGTCTGCCCATACGATTCGGCCCTTCACTTACAAGGACATTCCAAGAGCGATGCAATTGCTTGGACAGGCTCAAGAGAAGTTCTACGTGCACGCTCTTCGCGACGAGGGCATATGGAAGATGCAGCAGGAAACAGGCATGGTGGCAGAGTACAAGTTTGAGGCATATTCAGTAGAAGATGGTGGCGAGATGATCGCGTATTTCAGGATAAATAGTGATTCTGAAGGCAAGGAGTTGTTTTTGCGAGAGGTTACAGATGTCGGAAGCTCTGTGACCCGATCCATTCTGAAGTTCCTCAAAGAGACAGGCAGACGCCGAGAACTTGATAGATTGATCTGTACGATCAGTCATCATGAGCCCTTTGCTAAGCACTTGGTCGCAACAGGCGACGCGGAGCAGCCTGTGCCTTATGCTTGGCAAATACGGATTATCGATCACGCGAGGCTATTCCGCAAAATGATACCACTCTTCGAAAAACGTCTTGAAGCATCCGCGTACAACTGTCTGACTGAGAAGGTTAGTTTCAACTTCTATCGTTTCACTGTCCAGTTGACGATCAAGGATGGGATTGTCACTGACGTTCAACGCGTTGAAAGCAACCAAGATAGAACCATAAGATTCAACCCAGC
>CAYYXF010000048.1:8549-9996 GCA_964475545.1 uncultured Candidatus Bathyarchaeia archaeon
AGAGTGAAGATGGGCGACATTCAAAGGTGGAAGTCCGAGAGTCCGCCTTTTGACGAAGAGTGGATTCAGATTGCTGAGGTCGGCAACAGAATTGTTTCGATCGTTGTTGCCAAGCCGGATACATATTATAATCGATTCTTCAATGGCAAGAGAGGATATCTTGGTCCAGCAACAACGCTTTCTGAACATCGCAACAGGAATCTTGCGTCGGCTCTAACGGTTCAAGCAATGAACTTTCTGGTTGAGAAGCGAATGGATTCCGTTGCTTTGTACACTAGTGAGCAGAATATTCCATCAATGGCTCTTCTGCAGAAGCTCGGCTTTGAGACGAGGCATCACTGGAGATTTATGCGCAAAAACTTTTCTGAACGGAAAGTGTAGAAACCTTCAAAACAGAAATTTTGAGGGATGTAATAAGGGGCGGTCAGGGGTTCTTGCTTTTCACCTCGTTGACCTCTAATTCCTTTACTCTTGTCTCGATGAATTCTGCAACCTTGTCTTGGCTGTAGTTTCTTTCTTCCTCTTGCTTCTTGAGCTGTTCTTCAATAGTTTTGAGGACCCTCTTTACGTCGAATGGTTTCATAATGTATGCGTCTGCTCTCTTGTTGACGGCCTCTATCGCATTTTGAAGTGTCGGATAACCTGTGATTATTATTTTTCGCATTCGAGGAGTTGTCTCTTTCATTTGTGTTAGAAGCTCAGTGCCTTCCATGTCTGGAAGTCTAATGTCTATTAGGGCCATGTTGTAGAATTTTCTTTTTGTTGCTTCTATCCCTTTTTTTGCTGTACCAACCGAGTCGACGGTGTATCCTTCATCTTGAAGTATTGCTACTAGCACCTTCCTTATGTTCTCGTCATCATCAACGACAAGGATTCTGGCAGTCTTGTCCACATCTATCACCTCCATCCTTCTTGACCTGCGATTTCATGATTCCATCCATCTTTGCTATGTGCTTGATGGCTGGTAAATCAAGCTTCTGATTGAATGAAAGCTTCATGAAAGCTTGATAAATTGTTTGTGAAGCCAAAATATGGATCGGTGAGCTGTGACTCTGGGATGACAAGAACATGTGCGGGGATTTGGTTTTACTTGTTCTTCTTGGAGTAGTTCCGCTTCGCTGCAGCGACGTAGTCAACGAAAACAAGCTCTGTGTTTTCATCCCATTCAAGAGGTTGCCCAGTTTTTTCGTAGAGTTTTTTCATTATCAGTATTTCGAGAAATTTGGATCCGCTTCCGAAAATCTTTTCGAGGCCAGCTTCGAATTCCTTGGGCTTCTTGGGGATGTCGTTTCTTGTTATTTTGAACTTGTCTTGAAGGTGGAAGTATATGGATTGTTTGGCCGAGTCGCCGAGAGTTGAAAAGGCATTGTCTATGGCTTCGGTTAGGAGCGTGTTGAAGGTTGTTGTTCTCTTTGGCAATCCGCTGTTTCCTCTGAAGTCTTCGCTG
>CAYYXF010000049.1:0-9857 GCA_964475545.1 uncultured Candidatus Bathyarchaeia archaeon
GGAGGCCGAAAGCAGAGTTGAAAGAAAGAACCGCCGCGAACGTGCATGATGCTTTCGTCGGAGAGGCCAAAGCCTATCAGAGGCTTCTAATGTTTGCCAAAAAAGCTGAAGAGGAGGATTTGCCTCAGATAGCTCACTTGTTCAGAGCGGTTGCTGCTGCTGAAGGGGTCCATTCTCGCCGGCACTTTGCCATGCTAGAGTCTGTTGCTGGCACGCAGACTAACTTGGAACAGGCATTCCAGTCGGAAAAGATAGTCAACAGAGTTCATTATCCTGAAATGTTGAGGGAAGCAGAAGAAGATGGTGAAGAAGCCGCTGGACTGGTATTTTCGCAGGCACGCGATGTGGAAGAGGAGCATGCGGAGCTTTACAAGAAAGCCCTTGACCACCTCATAGCACAACGTTCAACCGAGTACTACGTGTGCACCGTTTGCGGTCACATCTCTGATGGGAAAGCGCCTGAAACATGTCCAATTTGCGGTGCGCCCGCGTCCAAATTCGAGAAAGCGCCCTAGCAAAAAACATGTGCCGATAAAAAGGGGCAGTCGTCAATGGTCGATAAGAGATTTCCAAGAAAAGGGAAGACAAGATCACCAGACTATCGAATCGCAGACAATAGGCTTAGAATCACGCGAATTCTGAATGTAGAAGCCGAGAGCCCGACAGTGAAAACCTTTACGTTTAAGGACAAACACTGTGCCGAGGCAAAGCCTGGCCAATTTCTGATGCTTTGGATTCCAGGGGTTGACGAGATTCCCCTAAGCATATTGGGCGCTGAGAGAGATGGCACAATTGCTGTGGCTGTTAAGAAGGTTGGCTCGGCAACAAAGGCCTTACATGGCATGAAAGCTGGCGAGCGGATAGGCGTTCGCGGACCGTTCGGCAATTGGTTCACAAAAAAGCAGGGCAAAATCCTGATGGTTGGTGGGGGAACAGGGATGGCTCCGCTGTTGTTTTTGGCAAGAAACTTGACTGGGGAGGCGGCAAAGCTGGTTGTTGTTCTGGGAGCTAGAACTGAAGAAGAGTTGCTTTTCATTGATGAGCTGAGACAGATATGCTCTGGTGGAAATCTTGTGGCAACAACTGAAGATGGCAGTTACGGAATCAAGTGCTTAGCAACAACTCCGCTGGAAACATTGATGAACAAGGAGAGGTTTGACATGATCTACGCTTGTGGTCCAGAGCAGATGATCAGAAAGGTGTTCAATCTCGCAGAGAAGCATGCGACAAGCATGGAAGCAAGCTTGGAACGCCTGATGCGATGTGCAATGGGCCTCTGCGGAAGCTGTGTTATAGGGAAATATCGCGTTTGCAGAGACGGCCCAGTGTTTGCAACTGAGAGACTGCGAGAGGTCAGAGCTGAATTTGGAGTGTCGAAACGAGATTTTGACGGACGGAGAATATCCCTGTGATCCACGTTAATCGTGGTTACATTGCACATCTTCTTTTGCGAAAACGTGGCATTGCGCTTGTCGTGGTCTAAATGGTCAAGTTGACTTTTTACGGTGGAGTAGGCGAGATTGGTGGCAACAAGATTCTTGTCGAAGACAGGAAAACGAGGGTCTTTTTTGATTTTGGTCAGCCGTTCGGTTTTGGCGCAGACTATTTTACTGGTTGGCTTGGGCCCAGAACCGTCAATGGTCTAGGCGACTATTTTGAGTTAGGCCTATTGCCCAAGATCAGGGGGTTATACTCCAAGAAACCCTTAGCATCCACTGATTTGGCTTACGTGAAGCCGAAATTTGACGCTGTATTCCTGTCTCATGCTCATTTTGATCACGTAAATCACATCCAGTTCTTGGACCCTGACATCCCAATCTATCTTGGAGTAGGCGCCAGGCTTTTTCTGCAGTGTTCCGAAGAGACCAGTGGCTTTTGCAGCTACGGCGAGCATCGCTATCGGGGCTTTCGAACTGGCAACAAGATCAGCGTAGGCAGCATGGTTATTGAGCCTGTTCATGTTGATCATTCTATTCCTGCAGCATATGGCTTCTTGATCCATACCTCTGAGGGCACGGTTGTTTATACTGGAGACCTTCGGGTTCATGGTCCGCGAAAGGACATGACTGAGGAGTTTGCTGCCAGAGCGGGTGAATGTGAGCCTGTGGCCTTGATATGCGAGGGCACCAGAATGGTGGAGAAGGAGCGCAGGCAAAACTATTCTGAGCCACAGGTCGAATCTCTAAGCCGCGAGATCGTGTCTGCGACGGACAAAGCAGTGTTTGCCACGCATTATAGCAGGGATATGGATAGGTTCAGGAGTTTCTACAATGTGGCAAGGAGCTGTGGCAGAAGGATTGTGGTTTCCCCGAAGACTGCGTATTTGCTGAGCAAGCTTGTGGACGATGAACGTCTAAGTTTTCCTGACCCGTTGAAGGACGAGGCCATTCTGGTCTACTACAAGAGGAAAAAATCTGGAAAATTTGATGAAAAGGACTACTATATTTGGGAGCGGAAGTTCATGGATAAAATGGTGACGCACGAGTTTGTGAGCCAGAATCAGAGGGAGCTGATTATGGATCTCGACTTCTACCAGTTTGCAGAGCTCATCGACATCCAACCTGCGGCAAGCAGTCATTTCATTCACAGCATGAGCGAACCATTTAGCGAGGAAGACATCGAAGACGACGTTATGCACAATTGGCTAGACCATTTCAAGATGCACTTCCATCAACTGCATGCCTCAGGACACTTGGACAGAACCCAACTGGCGGCACTGATCAGACAGATCAAGCCGAAAAAAATCTTTCCGGTGCACACCGAGAATCCGCAACTGTTCAAGAAAATAAGCAGCAACATCCAGATAATGCAACGCGGGCAAGAATGTGCATTATAGCTGTTTGAGCATCCTGACTATTCTGGCTTGGCCACTGGCACTTGATCAAATCTGTTCCCGCGGAACTCTGCTCGGATCATATGCAGAAGCATACTTCAGGCCGTATCTCTGAATACGTCTAGCTACATGGGGATAGAGGATTAATTCTTCAATTTCTGCTTTCTCAGCCATGCCAGGATCGATCCGTCTAAGGTTCTCGACTAGTATTCGCAGGTTTCTTGCATGTGAGAATGAGGTCATTATGGCTGGATGACAGCTGACTCCTTCTTTGTTTAGGCTTTCCAGCGATAGCAACTGCAATCTGAAGCCTTCAGGCTTGGCGCCTGTCAGCATTGAGAATTCCTCTTCAGCACATCCTTTCAACGAAACTCTAACGTGTATGAAATCGTATTTGGAAAGGTCCTTGGCATAAGTTTCGTCGTAAGCGATGGGAATGCCGTTTGTTTCTAGGATAAATGATAATTCCTTGCCTCTGAGCAGCTCAAGAAGTGCGAGTAAGTGGGCTTTTCCAATCGTGGGTTCGCCCCCGCTCACTCGCAGTTGGCTGAAATGGCATTTTCTAGCTAATGCAATCAACTTGTCCGCTACTTGTGTAGGCGTGTAGAATCTTCCTGTATCAGCGGGATGAAGCATGACAGAGTCTCGCACCCAGCAAAACTTGCACAGCAGCCCGCAGCCCACGCAATCTGCGGTGACTATACCACCATACCATCTTGCCGGCCTAAAACGATAATACTTCCTATTTTCACCTTCACGCCCTTGCCTTGTGACCAGCTTTTCAACTGCTTTGTGCCTTTGAACAGAATCATACAGCATTGACTGTCACCAGCACATTTCTTCTTCTGGAACCAAGCCATTAATATTGTTACATTAGCCCACACGATAACCAGACAGAGTCCCTTTGACTGGCTACAAAATGCTTTTCATTCGTGAAGTTACAACAAAAAGAGGGGGTTCGGGATAGCTGAAGCTCGTCCATCTATCTGTACATGTCGTGGCGTTGGTTCTCGGTTATCTTGTGTCGCCATCTTTCGATACTCTGCTCGTATGCTGGCTCAGCTTGATGAGCGTTAATTTCGTTGCTCAGTTGGGGGAATGATTCTGAATCAGTTCCAACAGAGTGGTGATCGAAAATGCTGAAGGCCCTGCTGATTCCATAGCGTTTGTCTAGTCTTTTGTCTGAGGCTATCCCACAGCCGGTTTCACATACTTGTTTTGTCCTCATATCAATCACCATTTTCTTACTCAAATCACTGTTTCAGTAATAAAGCAAGCGTATCTTATAAAGCTTGCGTTTCATTAAGCAAAAGACTTTTATACTAAGCGACCATATACTTTATTGGGCAAGTTAACATGAAACCACTGAAAACAATAACTGATCCAGAATCATTCCAGCTTCTGGCCGATGAAACCAGGAGAAAAATCGTGTTTCTCCTCAGAGTCAAAGAAATGACTGTTAGCCGAATAGCTGAAGAGCTGAACATTACTCCCCAAGCCGTCTATCACCACATAAAGAAGCTTCTGAAGGGCGACATGATAGAAGTCGTGCGGGAAGAACGTCTTGGCCACCTGATCGAAAGCTACTATCAAGCAACTGCCGAAACATTCAATTTCAGCCTGGGACAAACAAGCGTGCGGAGCAGCCGGAGCCGAAAACTGGCTAAAGAGCAAGAAACCGCCATCTTGGCCGCCTTAAATAAGCTCGGGTTCAAACTCGAATACGACGAGAAACAGGTTTCTCAATTGGTCGACGTGAAGACCAAAATCGACGTATGCTGTGGCGCCAAAAAGTATGAGGATGCAGTCGCAAACATAGACGATTTGGATCTCATTTCAAAACTGACCGTTGAAGAATATGCAGAGCTCCTTTCAATGTCAGATGAAGAATATGCCAGACAGCAAGAAATGAAAAAGAAGCTTAGAGATCTGCTGATCTCCTTAATCAAGAAATAAAGAACGCAGGCGTCCCGCTCGGTTGCTATGATGACAAGCGGAGCTCACCTTTGCTATAGGCTACAATTGTACTGATAAGTAGCATGTGCACTTTTGCAGTGCGGCACGTCAAGGCTTATATTCCTAAGGATAACTGCGAAAATACAGAACAAGCGTGGATGAAAATGGGGGAGGATTAGACATGATCAAAGATCTGACCGCATTTTATTCCAAAAATGCCCTCAATATGAAGCGTTCTGAGATAAGGGAGCTGCTGAAATTCACTCGTCAGCCGGACATCATCTCTTTTGGCGGCGGTCTTCCAGGTCCGGAAACTTTTCCGGTGAAAGATCTGGAGGACATATCATGTCAGGTTTTGCGAGAAAAAGGAGCATTAGCTCTGCAGTATGGACCAACTGAAGGAGAGACCTCGTTCAGGGCAGAAATCGCAAAGTGGCTCAACCGCGAAAAAGGCACGATTAAACCGGAGAATATTCTTGTAACAGCCGGTTCTCAACAAGGTCTGGATATCATTGCCAAAATATTCCTAGATCCAAAGGACATCGTGATACTTGAATTGCCATCCTACATTGGTGGTCTTCAGGCGTTCACGGCATATCGGGCCAAGATGATCGGTGTGCCTCAAGATGATGAAGGCATGAAGATGGACCTCTTGGACAAGACATTAGGAAGATTGGCAAAGAGAGGGAAGAAACCGAAGTTCATCTACGTGGTTCCCGATTTTCAGAATCCCTCAGGCGTAACCATGTCTCTAGAGAGACGCAAGAGGCTCTTGCAGCTGGCTTATCAGTATGAAGTACCGGTTGTCGAAGACAGTCCGTATAGGGATCTGAGATACAAGGGAGAAGCAGTTCCGCATATCTACAGTTTGGACAAGGAAAACCAGGTCATGATGCTGGGCACTTTTTCCAAGTTGCTTGCTCCAGGTTTGAGGTTGGCTTGGATCATGGCTCCTGTTGAATGGATGGACCGCATGGTTGTGGCCAAGCAGAGCATGGATTTGTGTTCTCCCACGTACACTCAACTTATGGCTGCTGAATACATGAAGCGAGGATTGTTGCCAAAACAGATAGAGAACATCCGCAAAGTATACGGCCGGAAACTGGAAGTCATGTTGGGAGCGCTGAAAAGATACATGCCCAAAGGCGTAGGTTGGTCCAGACCTGAAGGTGGACTGTTTCTGTGGGTCAAATTGCCTCGAAAAATGAGTGCCAACGCTCTCTTTCCCAAGGCTATAGAAAACAAAGTAGCTTACGTTGTTGGTTCGGCTTTTCACTGCAACGGCAAAGGGCAGAATACGATGAGACTCAACTTCTCGTATTCATCAGAGGAGCAGATAGACGCAGGGATTCAACGCCTGGCCAAAGTGATCAGAGAAAACATGTAATAAACAGAAAAATGCAATGAGCATGATCTGGCAAGCAGGAAAATCCAAACTCTAGCCTGAAAGACTGAATACATCAATTACCTTACTCAATTCCTGAAAGTCTTCTATTTCTACGTGTGGAATACCATTCTTCCTCAGTAGCTCGGCCAGCCTTGAACCTTTGATCGCAATAGAAAGATCAGCATCTCTTGCGGCTTGACAATCTGCTGATCCATCACCAACGTAGACTACTCTTCTGCCTTCCTTCTTGCAGTGTTTCACTAGGTCATCCTTGAAATTAACAGAGGTTGCGTTGAATGGTTTTGGAAATGTAAACACGATGCCTTTTCTTGTGCATTTCGCTTCTGGGCCATAGACCTGTATTGAGCTGTTCCAGCCGTGCTGCTTCAAGACGTGTTTTATGACGAAGTCCAAGCCAGCGCTGACTATCACTAGGCGAAGTGAATGGGTTTTGCAGTAATCAAGTAGTTTCTCAAAGCCAGGCCTGATCAAAGCAACTTTCTCCGTTGCTTCTAGTATCCGCGACTTGGAGGCAAGCACAGTTGAAAATTGCCTTTCGAGGCACTCTTCAAGTGTTATCTCACCATCTTCGAACTGCTCATCAAATTTCCTCCAGTCTGCGTTGGCAAACTTCTGCAGGACGTGGACGCACGTGTCAATGCTGACTATTGTGCCGTCAAAATCGCATAAAACGACTAGGCTCATGCCTCGGGTTCCTCGCAATAATGTTGTTTTGGTTTCACCATTGATGCGATGAAAGAAGGCTTGAGCGTTTTATCCTTTCTCCTTAATATCTTAGTTACTCCCCCTAACAGCCCCCGATCGCTCTTCATAGCGTCTGTGCGGAAATTCGTAGGTAAAGGTTATATTTCGCTGATGCTACTCTGCTGTATTTGCGGGTGCAATGTGATGCAAGGTGAACGTCAAATTCAAACCCAATTCTGAAGTAAGCCTGACAATAGACTATCGCCCGCTTGAACTTGAAAAAGAAATACGCGAATTCTGGGAAACCGACAAGATCCAGCAGAAGCTTATGGACTTTAAAGAGAAGAACAACAGTGGTCTGTTGGGTTATGTTGAAGGGCCCCCTACGCTTAATGGTATCCCGCATG
This sequence comes from uncultured Candidatus Bathyarchaeia archaeon, assembly GCA_964475545.1. Taxonomy (GTDB): domain Archaea; phylum Thermoproteota; class Bathyarchaeia; order Bathyarchaeales; family Bathycorpusculaceae; genus DASPTR01. Next base: position 7,289 of record CAYYXF010000049.1, read on the forward strand.
TTGGCCATGCGCGGGGACGAGTGATGAAGGACCTTCGCTACCGTTGGAAAACCATGCAAGGCTATTACGTGCCTTTCTGGGCAGGGTGGGATTGTCAAGGCTTGCCCGTTGAGCTGGAAGTTGAGAGGCTCCTAGGCGTCAAAAACAAGCGAGAGCTTCTGGAAAGAGTAGGCGAGGAACGTTTCATACAGGAATGCAAGAAAGCCATAATGAAATACCATCGAGAATGGGTTGAAGCAGACAGGAAACTCGGGGTTTTCATGAGCCACGAAAGAGCCTACTGGACATACTACGACAGCTACATTGAAAGGGAATGGCAATACTTGAAACACGCTTGGGACCAAAACCTGCTTGAAGAAGGCCACTACGTTGTGGCCTACTGCCCAGGATGTCAAACAAGCCTCAGCAGCGCTGAAGTAGGTTACCAAGATTCGTACCAGATGGTTGAAGACCCAAGCCTATACTTCAAATTCAAAGTAGCCAACAGCAAAAACGAGTACTTCCTAGTCTGGACAACAATGCCTTTCACGCTTGTAACGGACACGATGCTTGCTGTTCATCCGGAAGCCGAATACGTAAAGGTCAAGGTTAAAGGCGAAACCTGGATCATGGTGAAGCCACGTGTCGAGCCAGTAATGCAGGAACTAGGCATAGAGAAATATGAAGTAGCCGAAACGGTTCAAGGCAAAAGCTTGGAGGGCACAAAATACGATTTTCCATTCAAAGATCTCATCCCGAAGCAGGCGGAACTGGAAGGACAACATGAACTGGTACACAAGGTCGTGCTTGAAGACTTTGTGGACGTAGCCACTGCCACAGGAGTGGTGCATCAGTCTCCTGGCAATGGTGAAGAAGACTTCTTTGCGGCACAGAAACGCGGCGTTCCCATATTTGCGCCATTCGACGATGAGGTCAAATTCACACCCGACGCGGGAGCGTTCAACGGCCTGTTCGCTAGAGATGCTGACGCGAAAGTCGTTGAGGAACTTCGCAAGAGAGGCCTGCTCGTAGAGGTCAAGACTGTAAAACATGAGTATCCAACGTGCTGGCGTTCACATCACAAGCTAGTTTGGCTAGCGAGAAAAGAATACTTCCTCAGGACGGACAAGATAAACTCGAAGGTTCTTGAAGCTGTAGAGCAGGTGAAATTCTTCTACGACAGCCCTAGAAACCGTTTTCTCGCCTTCTTGAAAGAGGGCAAACCGTGGTGCATATCCAGAGAACGCGTTTGGGGCGCGCCCCTGCCAATCTGGAAATGTGAAAAATGTGGTGCCAAAACATTCGTGGCGAGCAAACAGGAACTGATAGCCAAGGCCATAGAAAAGCCTCAGGGCAATTTTGAACTTCACAAGCCCTGGGTTGACCGCATAACGTTGCGCTGCGAAAAGTGCGGAGGGACGATGCACAGAGAAGACTTCGTGCTTGACACTTGGCACAACAGTGGGGCCTCACCTTACGCCAGGTACAGCGACGAGGAATTCGCCAAGTACGTGCCAGTTGACTTCCTGACAGAGGCAATAGATCAAACCCGCGGATGGGCCAACTCGCTGCTTCTGGAGCACGTCATCCTGACGGGAAAAGCTGAATCTCCATACAAGGCGTTCCTATTCCAAGGCTTTGTCCAAGATGCCAAGGGCAGAAAGATGAGCAAAAGCCTCGGAAACGTAGTGGAAGCCAACAAGCTTCTAGAAAAATACTCTGCGGACATATGCAGATTCTACATGCTGCGCAAATGCTCTCCAGAGGACTCTGTGAACTTTGACTTCAACGAGCTTGGTCGACGCCCCTATCAAGTTCTGTCAACATTGCACCACTTGAGCAGATTTCTCCTGCAGAATGCTGAATTCGACGGCTTCAACCCGAAAAAAGACACGCTTGAAAAAGCAAAGCGCGAAAAACAGCTTAAGAAAGCAGACTATTGGCTACTTTCCAAACTGCAAGAGGCAATAGAAAACTGCACGAGCAAACTTGAAACTTGCGAGTTTAACTTTGCCCTCGCCGTGCTAGAAGATTACGTCATAGAAATCATGAGTAGACTCTACGTGCCCATGGTGAGAAAAGAACTCTGGACAGATGATCTGGAGACTCTTAGCAGAAGATTCGCTGTATACGCGACCCTATTCCATGTTCTGAAAACGGTAACGCTGCTCTTCAATCCCGTGACGCCGTATCTGAGCGAGGCACTGTACCAGAGAGTCTACAAAAAACTTGACCCAACGCTGGCTAGCTCAGTGAACTTCGAAAGCTGGCCTAAGCCAGACAAGAAAATGCGCAGCAAAACACTGGAGGAGGAATTTGAAGCTTTGTTCAAGTGCGTCTCATTGGCCTATGCGGCTAGACAGAATGCGAAGCTGAAACGACGATGGCCCCTGAGCAAAATGATTATAGTGGCTCCCAAGGATACCTGTGACACATTGCAAAGCGTCGAAGACCTGTTGCTTGAACTTTCAAACGTGAAAACAGCGGAATACGTTCAAGAGGCACCAGATGTGTCTCAAGAGGGTTGGGTTTCAACCGTTGAAGGCAACTTGCAAGTCTTGTTGGATGCCCACCGAGACGAAGGATTGCT
>CAYYXF010000050.1:0-9792 GCA_964475545.1 uncultured Candidatus Bathyarchaeia archaeon
GGAGCGGGCACCGCGAAACTGACTAGAGAAGTTCTATTGTGACGTGCACTTCTTCCGGAACGCGGATGCGCATGATGCGTCTCATAACTCGTTCTTCAGCATCAATATCAATTAGGCGTTTGTGAATCCTCATTTCCCATCTGTCCCACGTGGCAGTGCCTTCGCCGCAAGGCGACTTCAGAACGGGCACTTTGAGCCTTTTGGTTGGAAGAGGAACAGGACCATTCATCTTGACTCCCGTTTTCTGGGCGATAGCTTTCAGCTCTTCGCAGACATCCTCCAGTTTCATATAGTCCGTGCTTGTCAATCGTATCCTTGCCTTTCTAACCATCGCCCATCATCTCTGGTTTTCTGCCTCTGAACACTTATATTAGGTATCTACCTTAGACAATTGACCGCAAATAAAAACCTATCGAAACAGATAACGGGAACAACAGCCACACTGGCGCCGATGGCAATATGAGAAAGCAGAAGCTGAAAGTCAAAGCGATATTCTTCGACTTGGACGGAACGATCGTGGACTCGAGGAAAGCCTACTCAATTGCAATGGAAACTGCACTAACCAAAATGGGAAAACCAGAGATGATAGATGCCAGGCTGGTGACCGAAATTCCGAAGAGACTTGAGCAGAACCTCCCAATAGGTGACCTAATAGGAAAGGCTGACACGAATAGGTTCTTGGAAGAATACCTGAATGCCTATTACCAAGCCACGGCAACAAGAACCGAGCTAGTATCAGGTATTTCAAAGGTTCTGGAAAGACTTTCAGGCAAAGTCAAGCTTGCATTAATTACGATGCGCTATGTTCCAAGGGAAAAAGTGGTTGAAGAACTCGTGAAATTCGGTTTAGCAAGATACTTTCAGAACGTAGTAACCGCATTTGATACGCATAGCCCTAAACCTTCTCCTGAGGCAATAATCAAATGCGCGGAACAACTGGACGTCAACACAAATGAGTGCGCGGTTGTAGGCGACTCCGTGGCAGACATAAAAGCCGGAAAGAACGCTGGAGCAAAAACCGTAGCGGTTTTATCAGGAATATTCTCTCGCCAAGAACTGGAAAAGGAAAACCCTGATTTGATTCTAAAGAGCGTAAAAGAGCTGCCAGATTGTCTAGAATAGTCTGCCGAACGAGTTCTGCCATATTTCTGAAACTCAAATATAGCCGAAAATTATCGAATAAAGTTATAGAAGCTAACACGAATAAAGCTTATCTAAAGCGTTCCTCCTATATTTTTCATCGGAGAAGGCTTCGAAGCGGTAATATTCAATGAATTTCATTGAAATACTTCTCTCTCATAAACTCAGGGAAAAGAACCCGATGTTGGACACTCTCGGTCCAGACCGCAAAGTGCTCCAAATAGCATGTCAAGATCTGACGAACTACCTTAAAGTCCATTGGCAGCTCATCGGAAAAGAGGCAAACGATTGTGACATTGCAGAGAAATTGGAGAGGTTCTACAGGGAAGACCGAAGCGAACTTGAAGAGTTCTTGGACATATGGACAGGAATATGGCTTAGGAAATGGAAAGAACGCGTTAAGCTATTAATAGGCAATGAGAACACCAACCGTTGGAACAAGGCCACTCGAATACTCAGTAATGCCGAACCCATCTGGAAAAATCTTACGAATCGCCAAGAAATGGAAGAAATCGTGGTTCTTACACTTGTTAAGAATGGGGAGATCTGTGGTACAACAATTCTTGCCGAGAACCTTCTGAAGATGGAATTGGGTGAAAAGAAGAGAGAGTATTTCAGCGAAAAAGAGCAAACATTGAACGTCGTCAACAGTACTCTGAGGAAGGCCAGAGAATTAACTCAGAGTAAAGGACCCTTGATTTTCGTCAAGGTTGATAAGGGCTATTATCAATCTGCATGATAAATGAGCGTTCTTAGCGTATTCTGTCTCTGTGAAGATTTCGGGTCTGCCAGGAATACTTCCTTAGGGTTGTTCTTTCGCCGTAACCGCAAGCTGCACATCGTTTTTTGGCAACGCTATATGCTCTTCTCCCACATCGCCTGCATTTTATGTGCACAGTTTTGCCTGCACGCTTGCCAAAAGACGGCGTTCCCTTTCCCAAAAACTGTCACCTAGGTGGCGGCGAGATCAGAACCACATTGTCTCCTCGAACGATTATTAAGCCCAGCTTCCTGATATTCTCAGAAGTTGTAGTATCCTCGGTTTCCTCTAGAACCAAATTTAAGTGTTGGTCAAACCCCTTAAGTTTTCCCCTTAAACTTTTTCCACCCTTCAATCTTACGAGGACGATCTTTCCGAGGTTTTGTTCAAGAATCTCAGTCGTCATCTCGCTCATTTTTGCATCCTCACGACATACTTTTATCACTTTTATACTTAACCTTACACATTTAAACCTATCTAAGTGAGAAGCAGCATGCCAGAAAGAAATGCTAGATACTTTTTAAAAGATAAGGAGGCAAAAGCCCTTCTTGATGAGGCTTCTAGGAGGCTAAAGGCTGATTTGACGGAGATTCTGGCAGGCGGGCCCAGCATTGAAGTTGTCTGGACCGAACTAGGTAGAATCTTTCTTTCAAGTGGTAGACCATTGCTTGCTGAGGCTAAGGGAAGCCTTTATCCGACTTTGATTTTCAACGAGCTTTTTGCAGTGATGCCCAAGGTTGTTGTCGATATGGGGGCGATTCCATACATATGTAAAGGTGCAGATGTAATGGCGCCTGGAATCAGACACTTTGAGGGAGATTTTGGCAAAGAAGACCTTGTCGTAATTGTGGATGAGAAGTATGGGAAAGCAGTGGCGATAGGTGAGGTTCAGTACAGTTTTGAAGAAGCGTCGAAAGTTCGCCGAGGCGTTGTCGTAAAGACGATTCACTTCGTCAGTGACAAAACATGGAACTGGATAAAGGAACTTGAAACGAAGGTTTAGTTCGATCCTTGAATTCATGAAACACTTTTATAGTTAATTCATACTAGGAATTCAGGCGCAGAATTGGGAAACGCTTAAACTCTCGGAATGCAGATAAAAGTATAAGAGAGGAGAAAATTGCCAGGATTAGGTGGGATACTCCGCAAACCTAAGAAAGAAGAGAGGGGTGTTGAGGTTAAGAGTGATTCTGGCAAGACGTATCTGAAAGCCATTCCTCTCCGTGATCTGTCAGATTTGGATAATGTGAAGAACGAAGTGAAATCTGGAAACATCTTGATAATCAGGATAACACCTCTTGCAAGCAAAAGCGTCGATGATGTTAAACGTGCGGTGAATGAGTTGAGCGAGTTCGTCGAGTCAGTAGGCGGAGACATCGCAAGACTAGGCGAAGAACGAGTGGTTGTCTGTCCTCCGAATGTTAGAATCTGGCGGGAGAAAACGCCAATATCAAACGAGCCTATACCTACAGCAGCCTGAATGTTTCCATCAAATACGGAGCAAAGGCATCAATTTCGCATCTTCTCTGCAGGAAGTTGGCCACGCTTAGACATTTCGCTCTTTCACCGTGACACACCAAGACTCTTTCGGGTTTCGGTTTCAAATGAGTGATATAGTTGATGATCTGTCGCCTGTCCGAGTGTCCGGAAAAGCCTTCAATTGATTCCACCCTAAGCCTCACTTTTGCAACGTCCATTTTTCCCTCGCTGCTCATCATAGTTACTTCACTCAGACCTTTCTGAACCCTTCTACCCAATGTCCCCTCAATCTGGTAACTTACAAAGATGACCGTGTTCTTCTCGTCGTCTGCCAGACTCTTGAAATATTCTATTACTGGTCCGCCTTCAAGCATACCTGATGTCGCCATTATGATGCATGGTTCGCCTTCTATGATTTCCTGCCTCACATTGGGGTGTTCGACAACGGTGAAGTAATCTGACTGGAAGGGGTTGACTCCTTCATGTAATATGCTCTGACGAACTTCTCTTCCCAAGTATTCTGGAAATGCGGTGGTTATGGCCGTCGCTTCTGAAATCATGCCTTCAATGAACACCGGTGCTTCTTTCATCAAGCCGCGGCGCATGTAGCCATCGAGGATAAGCATTATTTCTTGTGCTCTTCCGACTGCTGGAACCGGAATCAGGACCTTACCTTTGCGTTCCAAGGTTTCGTTTACGACTGATGTCAGACGTTCTTCAGCTTCAACTCTTGAAGGCATGAGATCATCTGGGCCGCCATAAGTGCTCTCTGTTATCACCGTCTCAACTCTTGGAAACTCGGTTGCGGCCGCTTCCAGAAGCATGGTTCTCGAATACTTGTAGTCTCCAGTGTAGACAACGTTATGCAAACCTTCGCCTATGTGCAGGTGAACCATTGAAGAGCCTAAGATGTGGCCCGCGTTATGGAGGGTCAAGCGAATGTCGGGGGCTATGTCAGTCACAACGCCGTACCGCAAAGGATTGGTGTGCAGGACGCACTCCCGGACATCCTTCTGGTCGTAGTAGGCAGTTGTTCCCTGCTTGCCTGCCACATCTAGATAATCTAGTTGAAGCAATGTCATCAGATTCGAAGTTGGCGCCGAACAGTATACGGGTCCATCATACCCGTATTTGTAAAGAAAAGGCACTAGACCGCAATGGTCAAGGTGAGCATGGCTTATGACGACGGCATCCAAAGAGTCAAGCTCGAATCCTGGGTTGTCAAGACGAGGGAAAGCCTCGAATGGTCTTGATGAGCCAGGATTGGTTCCACAGTCAAGCAGGACACTACTTTCCCTTGTTTGAAGAAGAAAGGCAGATCTGCCAACTTGCTGAGCAGCTCCAAGCGCGGTTATTCTGATGTCCCCTACCTCGTAGGTCTTGGGTCTGAATATTCTTTCGCCGACGGTGCGCAGTATTCTTTCTCTTTCCTTGCTTTCTGAATGAAGGTAATGACGCATGTGAGTGACTATTTGGGATCGCAATGGGGGACTTCTTAACACCTGAGGGCGCCACTTAGTCTGCTTGATGATTTCTTGTAGTATCATACCGTTTTTTCCGATGACCAACCCTGGTTTCTTAGCCTCGATTATTATTTCGCCAAGGCTTGGGTCAAAGTTTATGTCAGTAACTTCTGCCTCAGCTGATACAATCTCGCGTGCTTTCTTTTCGGCATCGCTCTCAGGAAGCCTTACAGAGGGGTCAGAACGAATCACTATGCGCTTTCTTATCACATTGACAATGTCTGCAATTAGGCTGCTTTGGTCAACAAGAATCTCCGGCCGCTTGGTGTAGACAGCCAGTGTTGGTCCTTCATATTCTATTCTTGTAACTTCAGCTTCTTTGGGAACATGCTGCAAAATGTACTGGCTTATTTCTATCTTGTCTTTTTCAAAAGCCTGTGTCACGACTTTAGCTTCCTTAGCCTGGCAAAAGCTTCTTCTTTTCCTTGTCAGTTAGCTCCCGATAGCCTTTCTTGTCGATTATTGAGATGTTGAAACTGTCTCCAGTCCCAGCGTTGCGCTTCATTGCTGCATCTACCGCCTTGATCACGACGGGCAGCAATTCTTCCACGGCACCGTCTTCCTTGTATTTGTCTTCCAGTACACCATAGGCTACAGGAGAACCGGAGCCCGTGGAAACACATTTCTCCTCAGTTAGAGTGCCGAATGGATCCAGACGAAATACGTGGGGCCCAGAGTCGTCCATGCCCGCAATGAGAGCTTCGGTTTCCAATGGCACATATCTGTTTGAGAACATAAGATTCGCAACGTATCTGGCAGCTGAACTTACGGAAATCGGCCTGCCGTTGCCTATCTTGTAGAGTTGTGCATTTGCAGTCAGAATATCCACGATTCTTTGTGCATCAGCCACAGTTCCGGCAATGGTCATAGCCAGATGATCATCTATTTTGTAGACTTTCTTTCCATGTTTATGTGCGATGTAGTAGCCCATGCTCACGCGCGTATCTGATGCTAGTATTACGCCATCTTTGCAGACGATGCCTATCGTTGTTGTTCCTTTCAATGTCAACCTGTCTATTGCATCATTGTTTATCATTTTGTTTTCACCCAAAATCCAAATGCCATGAAATTACTTCGCAAGGAAGTAGCATGATGTAATCATGGCATGGGATTTATTAACATTACGGTTCACTGCAACAGACCCAAACAACGGTTCTGAGATGGACAGCTTTTTATATTGAAAAGTTTTAAACATGTAACGCTATGAATCTAAAGATCGGCGCAAGCTCTAACAGTGATTGATTTGGTCCTGAAGTATCACCGCATGCAGCTTCCGAGAGAAGTTATCGTCGGAAACGGAACAATAGAGCAAGTTGCAGATATCTCTCGAAGACTAGGGTTCACGGAGTCCGCTCTCGTGATTGCAGGGTCAAGAACCCATGACATTGCTGGAAGAGCTGTTAGGGAGCTTCTGGAAGACAAGAAGGTGGAAGTTGACACTTTTCTTGTTGAAACAGCCACCATCAAAGATGTTGAAGCCGTAGAAGAAAGAATCAAAGCCTTGAAGCCACAGATCGTTTTCGGCGTTGGGGGTGGCACAAAAATCGACGTTGCAAAATGCAGCTCGGCTCGTCAAGAGATTCCGTTCATAAGCGTTCCGACCACTGCGTCCCATGACGGAATCGCAAGTCCATTATCTTCCATCAAGGGTTTCGAAAAACCATACTCAGTCATGTCCCAGGCCCCACTTGCAATCATAGCTGACACGAACATAATAATGCAAGCTCCATGGCGCTTTACCATAAGCGGATGCGGAGACGTAATCGCAAAACTTACAGCCGTAGAAGACTGGAAACTGGCACATGAAGAGAAACATGAATATTATGGAGAATACGCGGCAAGTCTGGCCCTAATGAGCGCTAGACTTGTAATCGAAAGTGCCGACTTGATCTGCGAGAAGAGTGAAGAAGGACTCCGTGTGCTTATAGAAGCTTTGATAAGTTGCGGTGTTTCGATGAGCATTGCAGGGAGTAGTCGCCCGTGCAGCGGCTCAGAACATATGTTCAGTCACGCCCTTGAGACTGTTAAGCCTAATTGCTCAATGCATGGCGAACGTTGTGGTGTGGGAACTATAATGATGGCTTATCTGCACAAAGCAGAATGGAAGAGAGTGAAAGCTACGCTTGAGAAACTGGGGGCACCTACAAACGCACGTGAACTTGGCGTTGATAAGGATGAAGTAGTAAAAGCCCTAAGAATGGCCTCATCCATAAGGCCCGAAAGATATACGATACTAAACAAGCTGAAGCTGAATAGTGACGCCTGCGAAAAGTTGGCGGAAGCAACAGAGGTCATATGATCTAGGTTTTGGTTTCAGGTTCCTTTTCTCTCTTAGTCTTCTTCTTTGGTTCTTTGGTTTCAACCTTCTTGGATTCGGTCTCTTCAGGCTGCGCCTTTTTGGGCTCAATTCTGAAAGTTTCCGTGAATTTGACGGCTTTAGTCTCAGGGAAGAATCTTTGGATGTCCAATGCAACACCTCTTTTGGCTAATTGTATTCCTTCTAAGTAGAAGGCTTCTTCAGGCATTTCTATGGTTACATTCTTCGCTCTGACGGCAAACTCAAACTTGGTTTCTTCAACCGCTGGTGTCCTTCTGTGAATCAAAGCACGGATTTTTTCGTCATCCTTCTCAAGCTTCTTCTTGATAGTGACTTCGTAGATGAGCGTCTTTCCTGCTAATGCTGGATTGAAATCGAGTAGAACACGCCCAGCACCTATAGCCCGAACAGTAGCTGTCTTTCCACTATACTCAACGCGCATACCCAGCCCCGGGGTTATTCCCTTAGCTATCAGCTGTTTCAATGGAACGCGTTTGACTTTTTCAGGATCTCTTGCTCCAAAGGCCTTGTCCTGTGGTATCTCTACCGAGGCTTGTTTGGAGACTTCAATTGTTGTCAGACTATCATCTAAGGCTTTCAGAACCCAACCTTCTCCTATTACCACCAATTTCGGTTCGTAGATTTCGCCCTCTTTATACAGGTGTTCCTTCTTGGCGGTTTCTTCAAGGGTTGTGTCGAAAACCTCGCCTGTTTCTTTTACCTTTGCTACGTAGTCGATTACTATAAAGTCGCCTTTCTGTAAACTCATTAACATCATCCTTCAAAGTATTGCGAAACTAAGTTTTGAACCTAATAAAAGCTTTCCTCCTTTCATATCCATTCTCAGCCCATAACGAGAAAAAATCCGCTCAAGTTGGTTTCTTTTTCACAAAGAACAACATCATAACTGCCATTGCCGGAAGAGCAATTGAGAAATAGAACGAAGCGTGCATGTTGACTCCGTTCCACAGAAGACCAGCGATAATTGATGATGGAAAAGCGCTGAGTCCAACGACCATCTGAAAACCTCCTAGACTGTTTGCCCTGTATTTCTTATCTGAAAAAGAAAAACATGGGTGTTGGGCTATTCGATTCCCCACTTTTTTATAACCTTCACCAAGAGGAAGATCACGAGGGCCACTACGATGAAGGTTATCAAAGCCGTAGCAAAGTGTCCTATTAGGAATTGTTGGCTTGCAGCTGTTACCGTAATTGTTGCCAAATTGTCCAGACCTGGTACCACAAGGCCTATGATAGGCATGATCAGGTCAGTTACGAGCGCCTTAACAAGATCACCGAGATAGACGCCTATTATGAAAGCCACTGCCAGACCCATGACCTTGTATTTCGATAGGAAGTCCATGAACTCTGCCCATAGACCTTTCGGCGCCGCAGGAGCTGGTGCAGGTTTGGTCTCCAGTGCCGTTCGAATTCGCCGCAACTCTTCAAGCATCTCTTCGTCCTTTGCCAAATAATCACCGAGGACGCTTTTCTCTTGGGCAGGCTTTAAGGCTTTTGGGCTAGGATAGAGTTCACAAGCTAGAGACAACGCATTAGGGCAGCGTGGGTTACGCATGCGTTTGGTTATATGGCAGAGCCAAGTGACGCGCGGTGCGTCCCCGCTGCAAGCCGAGACAGCCATACGGGCTAGTAATAGTACAGTGTTGGTACTCAGTAAGCTCAGCAGGTATTTGTTCAGCCCTCAGACCTTTCTGAACTGTGGTCCCGCTCAGCGAGCCTGGGTATGATTTCAAGTGCTTCGTCTATGGCTCTTATAGTACCCTTGATTCTTCGAAGATATTTGTGGAAGTCCAGAGCCCTAATCACTGCTGCACCCTTTTCGGTAATTGCGTAGAAGCTTGCCTTTTCGGCTTCTCTCTCTTCAACAAGCCCGTTTCTCAGAAGAGACTCCAAGAATCGTCTCATAAGTGCATGATCCAGATGCGCCTCAAGCGCTAGGCTGTGAAGTGCTAGAGGCTTATTTAGAAGGACTTCAAGAATGTTCTCGTATGATTCCAACCTTGATCTTTGCAACTAGGTCTGCCCACATTCCAGCTTCGATTGATAACAGATAAATCGATTATGAATGATGAATCTGTATTCCTGAATCTTGGTATCAACCTGCGTTGGCATCTGATAGCTTGGGGCATAGAAGAACGAAGTTCATGCTTAGATGACTATGTTGCAAGTCTCGGCAGACTATCTCAGCAGATTGCTGATTCTATTGTACTGTACAAGGTATTGGATTCCTTTTTGGCTAGTGGTGTAGATTTTCTTTCCGTTTAAAAGGTTCAGCTCGATTAGACCCAGCTTTGTTAGTTGTTCCAGGTAGATCTTTGCTCTTTTGGAGCTTAAATGCGATTGCTCCATAATTTCCACTTGCTTCTCTCCATTCCGAGCAACGGTCAATATGGTTGCGGCTATTTCTGTTCGACTTCTGTTCTTACCTATCACCGCTGGAATCATAACCCGATCCATTACAGTTCCACAAATCCTAGTAAGAACAGCTCGCAATATAAACGGTGGTGTAAAAAACACCTTCCTGCAAGTTACCCGGGTGACAAAGGCTTTTC
>CAYYXF010000051.1:0-9792 GCA_964475545.1 uncultured Candidatus Bathyarchaeia archaeon
GGTGTAGCACAAGGCAGCTAAAACACAATCTTCGTTTCTTTCGGTTGAGATTGGGGGTAGGGTGAAAAACACTCTTCACCATCCCTATATTGTTTCCTCTTCGGAGGTGCAAAACAAAATGGTAGTCCAAATAAAAGAATACGGTTCAGCAGAAGAAATAGCCGAAACTTTGGAAAAGGAGATATCGGAAACAAAAAGCACGTTAGGCGAGTATCTACGTCGCCTAGATGATATCAGAGCTCTAGCTGAGAAGTCCAAGAAAATCCACGAGGTCGTCATGAAACTAGCTGGCAAGAAAGCCGTATCTGAGAGCCTTGGCGAAATCTCTATCGGGAGCCTAAGCTTGATCCTGGACGCTAATCCGTTCCATGAACTCACAGCCATAGAACAAGTGGTCCGAAGCCACCAGGAAAGACTGCTCGTACTTCAGAAGGCACGTGAAGCACTGAAATGGCTCGATCAACTTGGAGACACTGAGGGCCTAAAGTATCTTGTCTTGGAGAGCGACGGTGTCCCTGAACGCATACTTTTCCGAATATCCTAAAATAAGCATCGAAGTGAAAAAAATGGACAATGACCTCTACTCTTTTGCCCTAAAAAACACTTTGGACGAAATCCGAAATCTATGCCCAGACCTAAAGAACGCGTTCATGTTCAAAGAAGACGGTGAACTCACAGCAGCTGACGAAAACACCCCTCAGAAAACCATCTTAAACATCGTTGACGCGTTTGACGGCCTGCTGGAAAAGGCGGACACCGTGGGCGGAATCGAACTGATAGCAATTGAGGGTAACAAGGGTGGAGCAAACGTTTCCCACATGAATAATCATTACCTTGTCACGGTTACTTCAGAGAACGCAGATAAGAACTACGTGAACACCACAACTCACATTCTTGTTACAACTGTTCTTAAGCTGCTAGAGAAAATCAGCCCTGCCCCCCTCAAGAACCATCCCCCCGAAACTGAAACAAGGCCGGAAATTCCAGCAATCAAAACCTGCGAAGAACCCGCAGAACAACCTGCTGAAAAACCTGCAACAGTAGAACCTGAACAATCAACAAAGCCTGAAGCACTGCAGGAAGAACCTACAGCAAGCCAGTTTATGGTTGAAGACATTGGAGGTTTGCTGGTGTCAGCAGACACGGTGCGATTAGACAAGGAAACGCTGTTGCAGTGGCAAGAGCTCTACGAAGACAGAAATATCGAGGAAGTTGAAATTGAAACGTTCGAAGGGAAATCAGCGCGTTGCAAGATCAAGCCCATAAAGGATTCGAAACAAGATGGCAAAGGGATTGTGCAAATACCGCAGAAAATTCAGCGCACGCTAGAGATTAGGAAGGGCGAGCTCGTCAAAGTCAAACCTATATTAGAGTAAGAAAGGCAATGGGTCATGACAAAGAAAAAGAGAGGAATCCAGATGATCGGTCAAGTTACTGAACCAATTGCTATAGACTTAACTGTATCTGTCGATGACTTACGAGCGAAGCTGGAAGAGATCCAGAAGCAGGATGGAGTCATAGGCTACATACTGAGAAACACTAGTTCTGCCTCAATAGACCTCAAGGACCCGGCAAAACTGATAGACTATGCACTTCTTTCTTCTTCAGCATTGGACGCAAGCGAAGAGCTTTCAGAACTTTTCGCTCTGGGCAACGTAAGAAGCGTACTAGTTGAAGGAAAAAATATCAAGATGCTGTCTCTGATCGTGGATGGAAACAGAATAAGCGTCTTTATGGAGAAGAATGTTGACAGTGAAGTTCTCAGGAAGACTCTATGCGAAAAATAGCCTAGTTGACAATTCCTGCCTTGTTTTTGTCTTCTCATTTTTATCACGTCTGCATATTTCAGCTTTCAGAACGTTTAAATGACTGTTTTCAGCTATTATATTGGGGGAAGGGAGAGACCTAAATAGCCTATTCGAGGGGCTATAGCGGGTGAGTTTGTTGATTCGGAATGGAAAACGCGAGAGCCACAACCATCGTGGTCGTCTTGATATTATTGCAGATATCTTGGATGCGGCTCGCGGAGGAATCAAGAGAACTTATTTGATGTATCAATGTAATCTGAGTTTTAGGCAACTCACATCCTATTCGCTTTTTCTGGTCAAGCAGGGCTTCCTATGCACGATCGCACGAGAAGAAGGCTCAAGAAGCAGATCTTTTCAGGTTACTGAAAAGGGTAGAGAATTTCTGAAAGCCTATGAGGGCTTGAAGTCTCTTATGCAGTAGTTGTCTGCGCCAAGAACTCCTGAGCTATTTTGTTAAGCTTGATCTTCTTTTTTTCTTCGTCGTTCACTGTGAAATTGTATTCTTTGAAGAAAGCTGTTATGCGCTCAAGCTGGGGTTCACCAATTTTCATTCTTTCTTGTATCTCATCCAGCGTGTGCCATCTTCCATCGCTGAGTAATTCGAGAATGTTCGCCATCTTTGAGGTCGTCAGGAAATCCCTCTGAAGTGTTATTCGTTTGTTGGTAGTTGGATAAATGTCTTGTGAGTTTCTGTTCTGGTTTTGTTTTTCAGAACTTAATTCTAGAACGAAAAGTGCCAACATCAATAGAATTATTCATGTACTTTGGCAAGCTTGAGTGTAGCTGGGTTTTGCATACGGCATAGATTATTTGGCAGAAGCCTTGACCGAAGCCTTTGCAGGCTCCAGCAAAGTCTTTATCAAAAGCGGTACAGCAGTAGTGTTAATCAGCGGAGAACATACTTCATGCCACGTGACTTTGACTGGGTACAGATTCTCAATCAATGCAAATGCAGAGTGCAGGAACAGATTCGCCCGCTTCTGGCAAGTTCACGCGGACCTCAACCAGAATTGGGTATGGGAGCAGGCGGTGATCCTATAAAGCAGATCGACTTAGCAGCCGAAGAGGCAATAGTGAGCACGCTGGAAGAGCATGAAATCTCGTTCACGCTGATAAGTGAAGAATCAGGCCTCAAAGAGTATGGCAAGGATCCTCAGAAGTGCTATGTGACCACTGACCCTGTGGACGGCACAACAAACCTTACGAGAGGAATACCTTTCTATGCGACATCAATCGCCATATCCACGAAACCAATGTTGAGCACGGTATACGCAGCACTGGTAGCTGACTTGTTTCATGACGTCACTTACATGGCTCAGAGAGAGAAAGGATCTCGACGCAACAATAGGGAAATCACTCCTTCCAGAAACACGACGCTCGAAGAAGCAGTAATAGGGATAGACCTAAACTCCTACAGAGTCCAAAAAATAGCTTCCCAACTGACCAACCTAATCCAAGAAACGAAGCATATACGCCACTTCGGAGCTAACGCGCTAGAGCTATGCTATGTTGCAGATGGGACCACAGACGGGTTCATAGACATACGTGGAAAACTCAGGGCAACAGACATGGCTGCCGGCTGGCTAATAATAAAGGAGGCTGGAGCCGAAATAACCTCACCTGAAGGAAAAGCGCTAAACTTCAAGCTCAGCCCGAAGCAAAAAGTGGAATTTGTGGCCTCTGCAAACCGGAAAATGCTAAGAATCATACTCAACCTGATAAAGCGAAAAAAGGAAAAAGAATGATATCTCCACTTTGGCCACACTCAGCCGCGCTGATCAAAACGCGGCAGACCCGAATCATGGTAATAGCTGACCTGCACATAGGCTGGGAAATGGCCCTGTCAAGAAAGGGCATACATGTACCGACGCAAACGCCGAGGCTTCTGCAGAGACTGAAGAATCTCCTATCTGAGTACAAGCCGGAGGAACTGATGATTTTGGGCGACGTTAAACATACGGTCGCAACTGCCGAAATAGGCGAATGGCATGACGTCCCAGAGTTCTTCAATGAGCTCAGAAGGCACGTTCGGAGAATTCATATAATCCGCGGCAACCATGATGGTAACCTCGAACCGCTACTGCCAGAAAACATTGAATTACTTCCCGCAACTGGTGTCATACTGGGGAAAGTGGGCTTTTTCCATGGACACCAGTGGCCGCCACCGAGCATCTTAACATGTAAGACGCTGGTGATGGGGCACGTCCATCCTGTTGTTGCTCTGCGGGATCCTGCTGGCTTTAGAATAACCAGACAAGTCTGGATAAAAGCAGACTGTGGCCGAAGGCAACTAGCAGAAACGTTGATTCAAAAGTATAAACACAAAACCGGAACGAAACCCGAGGTTTCGCATTACAACGCCGCATCTAAAAACCTCCAGCTTTTCATAATGCCCTCATTCAACGATTTCCTTGGAGGAAGACCGCTGAATGAGAGAAGGTTTTGTCGAGATGCTAAGGCTGAGATGGTTGTCGGTCCGATTTTTCGGTCAGAAGCTGTTGATATGGAGGGGGCAGAGACGTATCTTCTGGATGGCAGCTACTTGGGAACACTGGGTCAGCTCAGAACACTAAGCTGAAACTAGTCTAGCATAATGTTTATACATCATAGCTTTGTTCACACTTTAACAAGGTGGAAAAAAAATGCCACTTGGCGAGGACGATTATCCTGAATGGTTCAGAAAAAAGGGCTCTCCTTTCTTCAGAAGCTGGGATTTCGAGGACATTGACAAGATGTTCCACGAAATGGAAAAAATGATGGAAGAGGAATTCAAGAACTTCACCTCACAAGTTCCGAAGGACTATGTTAGGGAACGTAAACTCCCAGACGGCTCAACAACTCGTGAATTCGGGCCATTCGTTTATGGTTACAGTGTGAAAATAGGCCCAGACGGGAAACCCGAGATCAACCAGTTTGGAAACCTCAAGCCGACTCGCCGTGGGCCACAAGTGAAGGAAGAACGTGAGCCGCTGGTTGACATAATAGAAACGGATGGAGAGGTTCATGTTGTGGCAGAATTACCTGGCGTGGATAAAAAAGACATAAAACTGCATGGAACAGAAGAGACGCTGACCATATCGGTTGAAATTCCGCAGCGCAGATACTACAAGGAAGTCCGATTGCCTGCAAAAGTTAAAGTGAACGAAGCGAGAACCGGATACAAAAACGGCGTTTTGGAAATCACGTTCCCCAAAGTCACAGATGAAAAGAAACCGAAAGGCGAACCGATCAAAATAGACTAGCCCGACCCGTCAACGCGCGTTCTTGACCGACACGTTCCAATGAGGTCTGCCCACATGGATCAAAGCTCAGAGGCTGACATCCTAAGCATAGCTTGCAAAGAGGCAAAGGCAGAGGATAAGTTAACTGGCAAAAACTTGACGAAACTCTACGAGTCTTTCGGTCAACGTTTCACAAGGGCCTTTGAAGCCTTAACGGAAAACAGGGTCAAGAAGTATGTTTTCAAGCCAAGCGGGAAAATAATTTGGATCGTTGTGGGAAAGGAACGAGACTACCTCATAATGCCGCAGGCCGAGTTCTGCACGTGTGATGATTTCTACTTCCGCGTTCTGGACAGGCAAGTGCATCTTTGCTATCATCTTATCGCCCAAAAAATCGCCAACTCTCTGGAATGGTATGAGACCATAGATGAACGCGATGACCTCTATGATTCCTTAATGACGGAGTGGAAGAAACCTACTCCTTAAATATTTAAACTCCAAATGTAGATGCATTACGGAGACAGCGACAATGGATGTAGGAGCATACTTTGAAATACTCAAATATGTGCTTATGACAGCAACATTCGTAGCTTTAATTTTGATTTTCCTGTACGCCTTCTATGGCAAAGAAGAAAAAGAAGAATAAGAATAGCCTAAGAATTTGTCTCTTTCCGTCTTTTACGTGCCAGAAGAAGAGCCATGATAGTCAACATTGCAAGTACCGCAGCAACCAGAATCGTCCAAAATGGCTCAGAACACGCACCCATCACTATTGGGATAGGCCCCAAAAATATGACGGCACCAAAATTTGCCGAGCTGCCATGACGTAAAATAGGGACACAACCACCAAGAGCATCATTCGTATGAGAACTATCAGAATTCCGACTACAAGCAAAAGTAGAAATGTACGAGAATAGCCCAACTCGCCTGTTGCCCTGTTTGCGGCTTTCTCTCCTGTTACAACGTGCAAGTTCTCGCTCACCTAGACACCAGATAATGCAAAACCATCATGATCGCAAGAACCATGGTTAGCAGGAGTGAAAGCAACAGAATTCTCTCAATCGATTCCTTGTCTGTTCCAAAAACTGTCGGTATGAACCCGATCATTGTCGCTCCTCCGCTCCGCGCCTTATCCTTAGCATTTGAAAAGAAAAACAGAATGGTTGTAACCAGGATCACAGCAATCCTGATAAATATCAGGACTATGCAAAGCTCGTAAAGCACCGTTGCATCCACTAGCTTATCCGACCTCCATTTTGAAACAGTCGCGATTTCCAACAGCCTTTAAATGGCTTTGTGCCTTCAATAATTCCGTGTCGAAGCCTAAATGACAATCGAAGAAATAATAGAGCAAATTCGTTCGCAGCACCCTGAAATCTCGAAAGAGGAAATAGCAGAAAGACTGAAAAAGGAGAAGCACAGGACGAGCGGTTTCATCTCGGAAGATACTCTCTTGCGAATGATTGCAGCAGACCTCGGCATGGAAACCCAGGCCGCTGGCTTCACAACGCCTACACTCTCAACAGCAGACTTGGTTCCAAGCCTACGTGACGTTACCGTTGTCGGCCGTGTTGTTGCAGTGTTTCCGGTCAAGGCTTTCAACGGGAACAGAAATGGCAGATTTGCAAGCTTCCTTGTTGCTGATGAGAGTAGTATAGTGCGGGTTTTGATGTGGAATGATAGGACGGATCTCGTAGAGTCCGGCAAGATAAAGGTCGGGCAGATAGTGCGCATCTCTCATGGATACACTAAGGATGGCCGCGGAGGAAAGGTTGAGCTGCACGTTGGACAAAGATGCAGAGTCGACATCAACCCTCCAGACGTGGAACAAAAAAGCTATCCTACCATAAGCAAGTTCGCAACAAAAATCAGCAAAATAACTCATGATCAAAAGAACAAGAAAGCAAGCGTTATCGGCACGGTCAAGAGGATTTTTTCAGCATCAACCTTTGAAAGGCAGGATTCAACTTCCGGAAAAGTGATGCGATTCATCCTAGCGGACGAAACTGGAGAGATATCCATTGTGGTATGGAACGAAAAAGTCGATGAGCTTCAGACGATGCTGAAGGAGAATGCGGGACTGCAAATTGTAGACGCCAAATTGAAGAAGAGCATGGAAGAAAAACCAGAGCTCCACATTGACTCGGCGACCTACGTAGGAGCATTTATGCCTGATGAACAAATCCTGAAAATATCCGATCTAAAAGAAGGTATGTCCCACGTTAGTCTTGAAGGAGAAGTCGCTACAAGACCCATACTCAGGGAAGTAAAAACATTCAAGAAGGAAGTTGTAAATCTTGCCAGTTTTGAATTGGAGGATGGAACCGCGAAAATATGGGTTTCAGCATGGGGAAAGCACACGAGCCTTGCCTGTGACCTAAAAGTGGGCGACAGAATACTCTTGAAAAACGCTTATGTCAGAAGAGGCTTCGGAGACCAACTCGAAATATCCACAAGGGAGACTACATCTTTGAATGTTGTCCATTAGGAAGGCATTTTTTCTGCCGTAGGGCATTAGAACTGGGACCGTTCCCGAATATTACGTGTGCGATCTACAACACAAGAACATGGCAAGAACTGAGTCTGTGTAGACAGAAGTTGTAAGCTAATTGGAAAAGCCAATAGATGCCACAAGCTGATACGTGCTTGGGCTCTCAACGTGGTGCCGGGGGCGGGATTCGAGCCCGCGACTTCTGGACTTGAGGCGTTTGCCCCTTTTGTTCTCCAGATTATGAGTCTGGCGCCCAAGCCAGGCTAGGCTACCCCGGCCTTTGTTTTGGGTATTTTGTTGGGAAAAGTCTGAATTAAGTCTATCGATGCTTGTGTTTTTCGTAAAGATGAAGCGATTTGGGGCGAATCGTGTTCTCCCTGGCTATTCTTTCTTTTCCTCTCGCTTCTTCAGCAGATCCAGATATTCGGGCATCGTCTTTTCGATATTCCATTCAAAGGAGTTGTCAACGGTCGAGTTCCACCAGTTTATGAATCTCTCCATGCTGACCCTGAGGAATACTAGTAGGATTGCAGCTGGAATGATTATTACTAACGCAATATTCGTGGGGAAGGGGAAGAACAGTAGCAGGGTAATATTCAGGGCAAATTCCAGCACCAGGAAGACCGGTACGATCAAGCCCCAGAATATTCCCGAAGAAGTGCTTTCCACGAACTCCGAACCTGGAATCTTCAAAATCAGCCTGTAGTACCAGGGCAGCTTGTTCTTGTCGATGGGTCTGGCTTTTGGCTCTGTCATCGTTACTCGTGCACAAGCTATCGCAAAAAGTTACATAAGCTTTTGTGCTGCGCAAGCAAGATTCTTCACCAATATGATTGGTTTATTTCTCGATTTTCTCAACAGTAGAACGAGTTCCAAGGTATACTATGTCTGCCATTCTCACAAAGAGCCCGGTTTCAACGACTCCGGGGATGTTGTTCAGTCGGCTCTCCAGCTCTGCAGGTTTCTGAATCAGCCCAAAGTTTGCGTCTACAATTACGTTGCCATTGTCCGTTATGGTGGGTCCAACCTTTCCCTTTCCTTCTCTCAGAGCTGGTCTTCCACCTATCTTCTCTAGCTTGAGCATTACTGTTCGGGCGGCAAACAGTATTACTTCCAATGGAACAGGATGGTCTTTTTCTCCTAGGGTCTTGACTTTTTTTGTTTCGTCCGCTATGATTATGAGTTTCTTTGATGCCGACGCGACTATTTTCTCTCGGGTAAGCGCGCCACCCATGCCCTTGATGAGGTTCAACTCTCGATCTATTTGGTCTGCTCCATCTATTGTTAGGTCTAGTACTGGATGTTCGTCCAACGTTGTTAATGGAATTCCATTCTTTATGGCAAGCATTGAGGCTTGATGGGATGTTGGGACGGCTAGGATATGCAGTTGCTCCCGCTTGGCTTTGTTGCCTAATTCCTCAATAGCATAGGCAGCTGTACTTCCGCTTCCCAAGCCGATGACGAATTTGTCTTTGACATGTCCAACTGCTTTTAGGGCAGCTTTCTTCTTAGCATCTTCAATCCAATCTTGCCTAGGATTCAATTTCCATCTGCCCCAGTCTGTCTAGGACTTTCTCGACCTCGTTTCTGATCTCCTCTATTCTCCTTTCAGCCTCGGATCTTGGGATTGGTTTGGCTGAAGGCGGTTTCCTCTTTCTCTTTGATTTCTCATCTGCGGCAGGCTTCTCTTCTCCACCAGGCGTTGGTGCTGTTTCCGCAGTGGGTATGGTTATTTCCTTGATCGGTTTTGCTTCTGTTCTGACGCGAAGCTCTTCGATTTTTCCACTCAGGTCGTCGAAGCGCTCACTGAAGAGCTTCATCAGATCCTCCTGCATGGCTTCAAGTTCGTGCAGGGCAACCACAGATTCATCCCGCGAGATGGCGTCCTTTACGGTCATCATTCGAGATTTGTAAGTCTGTGCAAGCCTCTCTCTTTCTTCCTCTGTAATCT
This sequence comes from uncultured Candidatus Bathyarchaeia archaeon, assembly GCA_964475545.1. GTDB lineage: Archaea > Thermoproteota > Bathyarchaeia > Bathyarchaeales > Bathycorpusculaceae > DASPTR01. The sequence continues at coordinate 9,472 of CAYYXF010000051.1, forward strand.
TTCCTTCTGCGTTCGCCTCATACAGTCGCCTAATTGCGTCGGACAGAATTTCCCGTTCCAACTCCAAGATCCGCAGTTCATCTTTAGCGCGACCCGCCTGATTCGAAGTGATGCTCTTATCAATCTTGAAAGGCAGACCCCTTGAACCAGTCTGCAGTTTTTCGCCTTCAGGCACTTTTTCCTTCCTTTTTCCGCGTCCCCTCATTGCAACAAGGATTAACAAGCAGGCCGCAACTACCACTACTACTATTACTGTGATGGGCAGGGGATCGTCAAGGGGCAAGAGTTTTCCTCTCTACCACCATTGTTGTTTATCCATAT
>CAYYXF010000052.1:0-4643 GCA_964475545.1 uncultured Candidatus Bathyarchaeia archaeon
AGGCCTATGTAGACGAAGAAGAATGCTCTCAGCAGGAAGGCTATTTCGGATTCGAACCGTTTCAATCCGGCGTCGACAACTGCGTCCTGCGGTTTTTTCATTCTGAGTATTCTGTAGATTTCTTTCTCGTTGCCGAGCATTATGCCGAAGAGCAGTGAGCAGAGTGCGCCGCTTCCGCCCAAGATTTCTGAGAGCGAATATGCGAGCAGTGCGATGCCGAGAGTGAGCATGTAAGAGTAGGATGCTCTAACGATTCGTTTGAGCATGCTGAGCCAGCCGATGCCGATGACTATGCCGAGCATGGCTCCGATTGAGAATCTGCTTGCTAGTGACCTGGCGATGGTTGGTACGTCGACTGTGCTTCTGAGTACTATGATTTCGATGATGACTAGTGAAAGTACGATGCAGAGGATGTCGTTGATTGCTGATTCGAGCCTCAGGATTGTTGAGCCTCTTTCGCTCAGTTTGATTCTTGAGGCTAATGACATGACGATTATGCTGCTGCTGCCTCCGACGATCGTTCCGAACAGAGCCGAATACAAGGGCGACACTGTGGGAATGACCAAGAAATAGACGAGGAGACCAGTGGCAACAGCGCTTATTGCGAAGCCCAATGTGGCGAGGACTCCTGCTCTGGGGCTTTCGGAGAAGACGTGGTAAATGTTCATGGTCATTCCGCCGTCGAACAGTATGAAAACTAGTGCCAAGCCTGCTAGGTAGGGGGCGAAGCCCATGACGGTGCTGGCGTCTACTAGTCCTGTTGCCGGTCCAACGATTATGCCGAGGATCACGAGGAAAAGCATGTCCGGTAGGCCTGTGCGTTCGAGCAGGTAGTTGCTCAGAAAACCTATTACGATTATTGCGCCGCCGATGATTAGAACTAAGGTCACAGAGTCAAACATGGATGAGCCACAGCTTCTGATAGGCTATATGGTCTGACTTAAAGGATATATTTTATGCGGGGCTGCGGTCTTACCAGATCTCGTCAACCTTCAGATGAGTAAGGAATCCCGCTACGCCGCAAGATAGAAAGAAGAAGACCTTGATCAGATCTCTGGGCAACAAGGGTAGCCCAGCGAAAGCGAGGGAGCCTACTGCAAAGAGGAATGTGCCGTAGACGGCTAGGGAAGTGAAGTTGTGGTAGGTTTCAACTGTTTTCCAACTGAGCCGCATGTCGGAGAATAGAAGCCACACCAGCAATGGTGCAAACAGAAGGAGTGAATACTTTTTGTACCATGGAAGATCGGTGGTGCTGGGCTCGAGTTTTGGCTTTCTGTGGATTGAGGGAAGGTCGGGGAGGAAGTTGCTGTAGAAGTAGACTGCTACTGCCCACAACATTGGGCCCCAAACGTTTTCTCCGAAGAGGAATTGAAATCCCAGAACATAGGCCAAACTTAAAGGCAAGATGAGCCAGATGAACACTTGAACCGCGTGCCGAACATGCTCGGTTGTTTCGTCTTTCATGCGGTAGACCGGGAATTTGGATTTGATTCTGCGGTTGATACTCTTGAAGGTGTGGAGGACGAAGCCGTAGAGTGCGTCGTACAAGCCTTTGAGCATGTTGTGAACTTTTGTGAAGAACTTGTTCAATCTGGATTTTGCCAAGAGGTCACCCAACAAATGGCATACTCAGGTTGGTCAGGTTCTATAACTCTTCTGGATTCTCGATTTGCTAGGCGATGGTTGCGATTCTTGATGAGTTTTGAAGGAGACTCTATTATTACCGGCTTCGGGGCACTAGCGCGCGTATGATAAAAAAAGGGGAATTGATGGGACATTAGCTTGTGGTGATCCTAAGTAGCCAGAACACTGCGAATCAACAATGAAGAGTCAAACTCGTGTATCAGCTCCAAACCTTCATCTGTAGTTTGAAACGAATTACCATATTCTCTGATAAAACCATGGGCTTTCAGAAATTCCGTGTACCTGACATATTGTTCATAACTTAGAGAAACCGAGCTAAGCAGATGTGTTTTCCTGGTTCCATTCTTTGCAGCTTTCAGAATGGCCACCAAAATGACCAGAGTGCTTCTCCTCTTCCCCGGGAAAGTCAAGCTCATGACTTAACTCACCCGAGGATATATAGAAGTATCTTCTAGAAGATAAATCTACCCTGTGCGTTTGTCAATACTGTTTCGAATGCAAAACCATCTTCCACATGCACCCAAGAATCATGTTCGCACAATTCTCTTCGGCCTTCAGCACGCATTACGTGGATGCAAAGGCGTGAACTATTTTTCAAGGGAGACGACGATCGTCATGAGGGCGAATTCTGCAATGGATACAGCGAGAAAGACTGGTAGAACAAAAGTCTCAGCAAGGAGAAACGCAACGAACGCGCTCACAATCGGTATTGCGGCCAAGGCGTATCCGGGAATTACGATCAGGATGTAAGTGGTGATTCTTGAATAAATGCTGCCTACCGCAAACCCTTCTTTCCAGAACTTTCTCGTCAGAATTGTCAGTTCAAGCATGACCGCGGCTGCGACTGAAAATCCATGTGCCAATCCGAAAGTCAGAATTAGAGAGAAGCTTTTTCCCATGGAAAACGCGACGATTGAGAGCACAACGAGAGAAAGCATGTAGGTGAGTGTTGACAACAATGTCTTCGCCGTGATCAGCGTTTTTTTCCTCATCGGAAGATGCCTCATGTATGCAGACGCCAAGCCTTCTATTGATGATAGAGTTGGGGGAAGAAGAAGTGTTATCATTGACATTCCAGTCAGAATTCCCAGTGCCGTACTCAATCCGAGCTCACTGAATGAGGAGAAGGATACTGCAAGAACAGCTGTCTGTATGACTGGCAAGAGGAATAGACTCGCGTAGGAAGGTGCTCTCGATGCCACCCGTAAGTCTTTTCGGATTATTCCAAGCCACGGGACCTGAGGCTTGATGAGCGTGTCCTTCACAGCTTCCCTCGGTCCCCTAGCCAATGTCGCGATCCCCATTTTCCTCACAGTTCGAGTGACCCATTTCAGGCAATAGAAGGCAAGGATTGCGTATGTAGCGGAGGCGGCGATAGAGAGGGCTAGTGCAGCATGGTTAGCTGCGCTGAGGAAAGTTGCGCTGGACACCAGGAATCCGTAGGAGAATGGGTAAATCAGCACCAAGATCTGAGAAAAAGAGGAGAAACCCTGCATCAAGCTGGCAAATGATTGAACTATTTCCGTTGCGAAATTCACTACGAAATATGCTCCGAACGTTGGGAGAATCCATACAAGCATGAAGACAAACCTCAGAAGCGTCTGCCATTTAGACCTGCCTCCTGCGCTCGTCACCCTTGAGTAGAAGAATCTAGCTAGAACTGTGGTTAGGGTCAGGGCGAATATCTCTGCGACTATGATGCCTGCAAGAGAGATTACGCCTCCTAATGCTGAGCCGCCGACGAAGAAGTAGACTCCTAGAAAGACTGCAGCTGCGGACACGAGGGGTATGTCAAAGATTCTTATGAAACAGAGGAAAACGATTCTTGAAATTTCCTGCTTTGAGAGTGGAAGAGGGCCAAGGACGTCCACGATTTTTGAGGACACAAACGAAGTTGAGACCTGTAGTCCCATGAAAACTATCAAGAACAGCACAACAGCCAGAAATGCTGAGACGCTGCCTAGAACGGCTGTTTCTCTTGGCACAGGTGGGCTCACATAACTGATTGTTAGAGGAAGGAATACAACTGCGGCGAAGATCCCTATGAAAACTGCCGTGATCAATTTACTGATTAGAGTATTCACTTTGGCGCTGGCGACGAGCTGTTTGATGTCTCCTCTGCCGCTTCTCGGCAGGGCTGACCCAGCACGCAGCGAAAAGATGGATTGGAACGAGACCTCCTTGTAAACTGTGCCTGAGAGTCGCCAGAGTTCAGAAAACTTCACTGCATCTTACTCCTCTTCCAACGCCTTTATTATGTCCTGCATTCCGGCTTCTTGCTCTGTCACCTTCAGGAAAATGTCTTCCAAGGAACCTTCTGCACTTCTGACAAGTTTGCGGAGATCCTCCACAGTGCCCTCTCCCACAATTTTCCCCTTGTTTATTATCCCAACCTTGGTGCACAGTTTCTCTGCAACTTCCATGATGTGCGTTGAGAATATGACCGCTCCGCCTTTCTTCGCGTGAAAAGTTACGAGTTCTTTGAGTATCTTCGATGAACGGGCATCCAAGCCTATCAGCGGTTCATCTAAGATTAGGAGTTTCGGGTCATGCAGTAAGGCCGTGATAATGGCGACTTTCTGCTTGTTACCCATAGACAAAGCCGCTATTGGCGTGTCAAAATACTGTTGGAGTTCAAAAGCAGATGCGAACCTCTCAAGCTTGGAATTGACATTTTCCCTGTTTAAGCGCCTTATTGAAGCCACAAACTCGAAGAACTCTCTTGGAGTAAGCGAGTCCAGCAGGACCACTTCTTCTGGAACATAGCCGATTTGGCTTTTGGCAGCAACCTCATCTGAGAGAGGAGTATTGAAGATCTCAACCTTGCCCGACCGCGGCTCCAAAACTCCCACAAGAACCTTAATCGTGGTGGTCTTGCCTGCCCCATTCGGGCCGAGGAGTCCGTAGATTTCCCCATTTTTCACGGTAAATGACAGGTTTTCAACTGCCACAAAAGAACCGTAGCTAACTGCGAGTCCTTCAACCTTAACAGCCACTGT
>CAYYXF010000052.1:4743-9591 GCA_964475545.1 uncultured Candidatus Bathyarchaeia archaeon
CGCAGCTCGGGTTGGCTGGGCTCAGCGAATCCTGCCTTTCTGTAGATACTAATCCCCTCTTCAGAAGCATGAAGATGCAAATATCTGAGGCCTAACGACTTAGCTTCTCTGATCAGCTCGTTCAGCAATCGCGTACATATGCCCTTTCTTCTTGCTTCTGGAATCGTGTAAAGGTTAAGAATGTACCCGAGCTTCCCAGATTCGAGTCCGCCATATCTTGCCGGCATCTGCCATACTACCATGCCGCTTGTGCCCACTATTCTCCCGTCGTATTCCGCTAGCCAAGCGATAAAACGATTAGAAGGAATCGCTTCACGGAAATATTCCCATAATGACTTTCTCAGAACTTCAGTCTCTTCATTTTCTGTGTGACCGTATAGCTCGTTCAAGAACCGAACTCTATAGTTGATCAGAGACTCAACATCCTTGATGTCGGCTCGGCGGTAACGTATCCTACTTCTTTCAATTTCCATCAGATGCCTCCTCTGTTGCCCATGCCCAGGTTAGTTCTATGGCTACAGCGCGAGGATATTTATCTAGCGCTGCCCCGGAAAAACTAAACCATAAAATACCCCACGTTACCTAGCAACTCGATGAAATCATCTATTGAAGGAAAACCAAGATGGAAAAGTATCAAAGCTTTTTAGCATAAGATTGCCTCAATATGTTGCCAAAGCAAAAAGCAGGAGAGGAAGCTTTGAAGGACACCGAGTTGAAGGTCATTTCTGAGCTTATGAAGAACAGTCGCAGAAGCGACAGGGAGCTGGCAAAAGCGATTGGGGCCTCACAGCCTACAGTTAGCAGAATCATCAAGAAGCTTGAGAAAGAGAAAACCATAAAAGAATACACCATGATTCCTAACTTCAGCAAGCTTGGGTACAAGATTCTGGCCTTGACCTTTGTCAGATTGAAAACAGCGTTGAATCAAGAGCAGATAGAGAGAGCCAGAGAAATCGCCAAAGAAAGATTGAGGGCAGGGCCTTCTGAAGTTGTCATGCTTGAAAGAGGTTTGGGTTTAGGTTTTGACGGGGTGTTTATCACGTATCATGAATCCTACTCGTCCTATGAGAAGTTCGCTGATCGGCTTAGACAATTTGACTTTCTCGCAATAAAGGACGTTCAGAGCTTCATAATAAACCTAGAAAGCCCAGTTCGCTACCGTCCACTCACTTTCTCAGTAATAGCCAACCATGTGCGAGAAATGGAAGAAAAGAAGGAATAGGCCAGCTTTGCCTTCACTCAACTCCCTGCACTATCCTTATGCTTGTGTGTAAATTGGATCATGCGTAAACAGGGTTTGCCTGCCAATTAGACAGGAATCGTGATAGGATTTCTCCCAAAATTATCTGTGCAGAAGTGGTGCGCGGATTACGGAAATATCCTTCAGTAACCTGTAAATCATTTATACTGAATTGTAGCAATATCGATGCGATGTGAATCAGCTTGCTTGTCACGAATCGAGATCTAATGGTTCCCGCCAGGCGCGGCAGCTATGCAATCGGCGCCTTCAACATAAACAATCTAGAGGTCGTTTTGGCCGTTGCAGAGGCTGCGGCTGAGGAAAAGTCGCCTGCAATAGTGGCTGTCACGCCGGGCGCCATCAAGTATGCCGGTCTGCCTTACCTTTCAAAGATCGTTCGAACCGCTGCAGAAACTTCACCAGTGCCAATGTCGTTACACCTCGACCACGGCGAGGATTTCGAAACAGCATCCAAATGCATTGGTGCGGGCTTCACCTCTGTTATGATTGACGGCTCTCACCTGAAGTTCGAAGAGAACATTGCGTTGACCAAGCGAGTGGTCGACATAGCGCGTCCGAAAGGCGTGTCTGTTGAGGCTGAACTTGGAAGGCTTGCAGGAGTCGAAGAATCGACTGTTGAGGAGAAAGACGCCATTCTGACCGATCCCAAGGCGGCCAAGGAATTTGTTGAACGAACACGAGTGGATGCGCTTGCAGTTGCTATCGGCACATCGCACGGCGCCTACAAGTTCAAGGCAGAGCCAAAGCTTGACTTCGAGAGATTGAAGTTGATCAGCAAAACGGTCAGCTTGCCTCTTGTCCTACATGGAGCGTCAAGCGTTCCCGCATGGATCATTGAAAAAGCAGCCAAATACGGTGCGGAACTTGCTGGGGCAAAAGGAATCCCAGAAGAGAACATTCGAAAAGCCGTCTCCTTGGGCATTGCGAAGATAAACATAGATACGGATCTTCGCCTCGCGTTCACAGCAGCCGTGCGCGAGGTGCTGGCGAATTCTCCGAAGGAATTTGACCCTAGAAAGATTTTGGGTCCTGCAAAAGAAGCCATGAAACAGGTTGTCAAAGGCAAAATGCAGTTATTCGGCAGCGCTGGAAAAGCCAGCTAGGATGGGACGCAAAGTGAAGGTTGGAATACTGAGCGGAGGCGGCGATGCTCCGGGAATCAACGCGGTCATAAGGGCCATTGTGCGAAAGGGAATCCAAAACTATGGTTATGAAATCGTAGGCATAAGAGACGGGTGGCACGGGCTTCTTGAAAACGAACTCTTGCCTCTTGACCTGAAGTCTGTTTCTGGTATTCTTCCGCGTGGAGGCTCAATGCTTGGAACCTCAAGAACCAACCCGTTCAAACACGAAAAAGGGCCTGAGAAAATATGTGAGAACGCCAGAAAAGCCGGAATCGGGGCAATCGTAGCCATAGGTGGCGACGACACGCTGAGCGTTGCATCAAAAATGGGCGAATATGGCCTCAAGTGCGTTGGCGTGCCTAAGACTATTGACAATGACCTTGCAGGAACCGATTACACGTTTGGATTTATGACCGCCGTCACAACTGCCACAGAAGCCCTTGACAGGCTCCACACAACCGCTGAGACGCATCAGAGAGTCATGATACTTGAGGTCATGGGAAGATATTCAGGCTGGATTGCCTTAGAGGCCGGGTTGGCAGGTGGCGCTGACATAATCCTGATACCGGAAAAGCCGTTCACCATAAACGAAATCTGCAAATACATTAAGCGCAGGCAGAAGCGCGGTCGCAACTTCAGCATAATCGTAGTTGCCGAAGGAGCCAAGCCCAAGGGCGGAGCAGAAATAATCTACAGTGAAAGCGTCGACGAATTCGGCCACATTCGCTTAGGCGGCATAGGCTACTACATTGGAAAGGAAATTGAGAAGTGCATGGGCATAGAGACTCGCGTCGTGGTTCTAGGTCATCTCCAACGAGGCGGTTCTCCAACGGCCTTTGACAGAATATTGGCTACAAGATTCGGAATAGCAGCCGTGGACCTTGTCCACAGAAAAAGGTTTGGGCGCATGGTTGCCCTTCAGGGAAACAAGGTAGTTTCAGTGCCCCTGAAAGACGTGATCGGCAAGCGTAAGACGGTTGACCTAGAGCTTTACGACATTGCACAAGTGTTCTTCGGCTAAGCTTCTTCTTTCTACGTTGCCAGGATGTCTGCCAGCTTTAGCAGGGTCAAGTCTAAGGGTTTGTCTGTCTTACACGCTTTCTCAAGATCTATGCCAGTAACCTTGCCTTTCTGCAGTCCTACCATTTTCTTTCCCTGCTCTTGTGACAGTAGCTCAACCGCTTCGTTCGCGAACAGGTTGGCCAGAAGCCGGCTTCTGGCTGTTGGGCTGCCTCCTCTCTGTGCGTAGCCCAAAATGCTGAGTCTGACTTCTGTTCCAGTGCTTTTCTCGATCTCTGCTGCAAGCTTTCGGGTGTCGCCTATTCCTTCTGCAGCAACGATTATGCCTGATCTCTTTCCCTTGGCGCTGTTCTCCTCCAATCTTTTGATTATTTTCTCCTTTTCAGGTTTGACCTCGGGCACCAAGATGACCTCTGCCCCAACGGTTAACCCGACGGCTGCGGCGATGAAGCCTCGAGTTCGTCCCATCACTTCAACTATGAAGACTCTCTCATGCGAAATCGCTGTGTCTCGAATCTTGTCAATCTCGACGACTGCCGTATTGACTGCAGTGTCAAAGCCTATGGTTTCGTCTGTTCCGAAAATGTCATTGTCGATTGTTGCTGGAACTCCAGCTATCAAAGTGTCAGTGTACTCGCTCAGCTCTAATGCTGCGTTGAATGAGCCATTTCCACCAATGACAGCAAGTCCGTCAATGTTGTTCCTAGCAAGATTTCTGGCTGCTTTCAAGCGCCCCTCCTTCCTTCTGAACTGCAGGCTTCTTGACGTGTGCAGTATGGTTCCGCCAAGGTGAATTATCCCTCCAACTGAGCGGGGAGTCAGCGGTCTCACAAGGTTCATCATCAAGCCTTCCCAGCCTCTCTCAAAACCGAAAACCTGAAAACCCTTTGAATAAGCGATACGCGTGATCGCTCGGATAGCCGCGTTCATGCCGGGCGCGTCTCCGCCGCTTGTTACCACACCTATTCTTTTCAACCGCAATCCCTCGATCGCATAACCAGCCAGTAGAACAGTCTACCTAACTAAAGATAAATCTGACCCCCATTTTGCCCTTGAGAAAGGGCTGGGTCTATGTGTGTCTTGACAGGCGTGATTACATCCTCTTTGTTTTTAGCGCTCGCGTTGATGAGCTAAGAACTTGAGTTCGGGACAAGGCTTTTATCCTAAACATCATCTTACTGAAACAAATCTCGAATGTTATGGATGAAGGGATAGTGAAATGAGAGGAGCACTAGTGTTTCTTGCGGTCTTCGTATTAGTACTAGTGGCAACATTAGCGTATTCAGACATGCCGCCTGGAAGGCAAATTTACAATGCGCTTAATATCCCAACAACGGAACAACAGGTCATAGGAATACCGGCAACGACACTTGTAGTCGCAGTGTTTAACGGCGTAATCTACGGGGTAATAGTCTGGCTCATCTACTCTTTGGCAGAAAGAGC
>CAYYXF010000053.1:0-9459 GCA_964475545.1 uncultured Candidatus Bathyarchaeia archaeon
CCCCAAACCCAAAAAATGGTAATCGTACTACTTGTCGGTAAGAGTTTTAAAGGTGCCAGGGAACACTATCCCATTCAACCTCACACTCTTGGATCAAACTCGGAAAAACGAAAGAGCATCCGCGTTAGCACACTATGCTTTTATAGATGAAATCCGACAAGGCTTTATGGACCCTCTGCTATTTTATTCCCAACATGGCATAATGACCAATGCAGGCAAATACGCCTCCCTTCTGGAAGATCTTTCTGACGATCTGACCTCACTTTGTTCGGTTGTTCAAAGCAATATGGTCCATGTCTTCTCGGCCGAGCGATTGGGACTGAATCTCACTGAGGATCAGAAGCGTACTTTGCAGATTCGCCCAATTGCTGAGAAACTTGCTCTTATGACAGAAACAAATGATCAACCCCTCAGCGTATCTAGACCCCTGGGTCAGCGCCAAGTTGGAAATTGTCGCGACTTCACTGTCTTTCTCTGTTCAATATTGCGTCATAAGGGCATCCCAGCGAGGGCTCGATGCGGCTTCGGCAAATATTTCGACCCCGGTCAATATGTAGATCATTGGGTTTGCGAGTACTGGAATTCTGCAAAGGAACGTTGGACGATGGTTGATTCAGAGCTAGACGCATCTGCAATAGAATTCTTCAATATCAAATTCGACCCATTGGATGTTCCGTCTGAGGAGTTCATGACCGCTGGCAGGGCTTGGAAATTGTGTCGCCAAAGAAAGGCTGACCCCGATAAGTTTGGTATTTTTGACATGCATGGGATCAGGTTCATCTGGGGTGACGTTGTACGGGATTTCTTGGCTCTGAACAAAGTCGAAATTTTGCCTTGGGACGGAGGCTGGGGCTTTCTCAACCAAAAACTATCGGACCCGCTTCCTGATGAAGGGACCCTAGTGCTTTATGATCAAATAGCCGCGATGACCCTCGAAATCAACGAAAAATTTCCTGAAATCCGAGCTTACTACAGGAGCGAACCTAGGTTCCACATACCTTCCGAATGGGGTTTACAGGAAGAATAGCGCACGCTTCAAATAATAGCAATTTCACATGCAAAATGCGATTAAATCATAGCGGTTTTTATGGTAGCCCGGGATAGCTTCAAACTCTCAGTTCAAACTTTTCCCAGATACTATCGATTTGCGAGTAAGAACTAGCCCAATTGCGGTTGAAAAAGCTACGTTTTACTCGCTTTTTCGCTATTCACCCGAGAGCTCGAGAATTTTGGCAGCATGTTATGCCACAAATATGGCATCTAAAAGATTCGAAAATAATTCTGCCATACTTAACCATACGCTAAGCCTCTGCAATAAGAAAACGATAGATTGCTATCAAGCATTCAAATTCTTTTATTAATGGCAAAACATGTCTGCTAATGCCCAGTCGCCTAATCTGAATGCGGTTTAGTTGTTAATCTCTGCATGAAATCTTCAATGATTGGTTTGAGGTCGAACCCAATTTTAAGTAATGAAATCTCTTTTGAGGCGAAATATCTTAGGTCGATTCCTTCTCCAATTTTCAAGTCTTCCAATCGCGTGCTAATGTTGCCCCAGAAAATGTAACGCTCAATGATTTTGTCACTCGTCTCCTCAAGAACTTCTTTTCTGAATAAGGTATAATCCTTAAGATTTACACCTAGTTCCTCTTCAACTTCTCTGCATATGGCTTGTTCGGGAGTTTCTCCTTCTTCAACCTTTCCTCCTGGCAAGGTCCAATGATTCGGGTAGAGAGTTACATTCTCATCTCTTAGCTGCAACAAGACTTCTTTCCTCGGATTTACCAGAATAATCCCAACATACCTATGCACCTTCATACAATTTCACCATTCACTATACGGTGTCAACACCTTATTCTTTTTTTAGCAAGCCCGTTAAAAAGGCAATAGAAAAATCCATGCACTCGACAAGATGATGTGCATGTACTCGTCAATGTCCTGATTTTTTCATCTATAGTAAAAGACGTTTGCCTCAACCTCATTGCCTATTGAGTGGAGAAAAAACAGAGCCCGTATTTCTCTATCAAGATAAATTTGGCTGATTGCTTCTTGCTTGGCAAAACTGCGGAAATCCCCGAAAAAATGGATTGGAACAACCCAGTCTACGCTAAAATCTGCCAAGCGACGTTCTTCTACGGTGAAGCCGTCGTCCTCTAGCCGTGCGATATAATCTTGTAGCTTCTCTTCTACTAAATTTTCGGAGTACCAATACAGTAAGACCCCAACTACAGAGATAAGACAGATAAAGAAAAGGATGATTAAAACTGTTTTTCTATTCAACAGTCTCTCCATAACTCTATAGAACCCTTTTCTATTAAGCATTATTATTCAAGTTTTCACAAAGCATATTTAACCTCAAGTTTCATAGTAGTATGGATTGAAATATGCCTTTTACTCCGTTTCATCTTGGTCCAGCCTTGGGTTTTGGGCTTCCCCTCAGAAAGTATCTTCATGTGCCCACGTTCTTGGTGGCTAACATTCTCATTGATGTTGAACCTTTTCTGGTGCTATCATTAGGGCTCGATTATCCTTTACATGGCTATTTACATACATTCCTTTCAGCTTTCTGCCTTGGTCTTGTTCTTGGTTTTGCAATGTTCCTTCTTGAGAGAATTATGCATCCACTTTACAAGGCATTCCTATTGGAGCCAAACATCATGCTAAGAATGAAACCCTTTATGGTTGCAGGCGTTTCAGGCACGATGCTTCATGTTCTGTTTGATTCTCCATTATATGATGACATAAAACCGTTCTATCCATTGGCTACAAATCCCTTGTATACTTCTGTTTCATCCCTTGAAGTGTATAGTTTTTGCGTGTGGATGGGAATCCTTGGAATTGTATTCTATTTAGGCTTGCTGCTCTTTCTAGCGTATGATAGATTATGGAAGAAACGTCATAAGGATTTATCCTAGCCTTCATGCTTTTTTCGGCAACACTGTTAGGCGATATAGGAAAAAGCCAATCAAGACCAAGCAAACTAGAAGCACAACCGCAAGAACACCCGCTTCCACACCCATAAAGAAAACGTCGGAATGGGTAGGATAGTTAGCAGTAAACAACTGCCAAACAATCGAGATGCTAACAATCGCCAAAAGGGCAATAACACCTACGAGAACATAGCTTCTTAGGAACATGACTAATCACTCAAAAACATAGGATTGATTCAAAATAAGCTTTTCGCAGAAGTGATTTCGGTTCAGCTATGACTTTGCTAACGTTTCTTTTCTTCGAGGAAATGGATATTGTCAAAGCCTCTGCTTGCTTTTTCTTTTTGTTCTTTTAGCCAATTCTCATAGCCCATTTGGCTTATTCTGTCGTAGCTCTCGTTTATCTTGTATGTTGACTTTTGGTATTCAAGTTTTTCGCACTTCGCAAAATCTCCACAAGAATAGCAATTCCTCAAATACTTTTCCTTACAGCAAGTCCTAACTTCGCAGTTAGGCATTCCGCCACCTTGAAGGCAACCCTTGCAACCCGCATTGGCAAACCAATCCAGTCCTTTCATGAAGTTTCTGAACTCAAAATCTTCGGTCACATACTGTATCCAATCGCCATACCTATAGGCTTGGACAAACCGTCTAAGCTCTTCTGCAATATTGGGAATTCTTGAAAGCATCCCACAATGACTGCAACAAACTCCACAGTAGCTTACTGTTACACTCAACTAGCTCAATCCCCTAATAATCTGACTATTCTTCTGTCTCTGTCAAATAGGATAGGTTTTCGTCTGGGTCAGCAAACAAAGCAGCATGGCCACCCCAATATTGCTTCTTTGGCGGTTCCACGAAAATGACACCTTTTGCTTTCAGTTTTTCGTATTCCTCGTCAACGTTTTCCACAGCCAGATAGACGTTAGGTGCTCCTTCCTTTCTTCCCTTCTTTCCGCCGAGCATTATTGCCAAAGTTAAGGTCCCAGCCAAATCAAAAATAACATAGTTTGACCATTCGTTCTTAATCTTCAAGCCGAGAACATCACGATAAAAACTGATAGCCCTCTTAATGTCAGTTACCTTTATTTCAAGCCAGTTAACTCTCTTAATCAATTGCCACCACCTCTTTCTCAATTCAACTACGTTTATGTTAACGGTTAAAAAACTTGCTCAGTTTCATCTGTTTCAGCCATGACTAGCGCGCGCCCTGAACTGCACGCTCTTAGAAAGGTTTAAGATTGTTAGGCGTATTCGACTCGGTCTGAAGAGGTGAGATGTTGCTTCCTAAACGAAACATCGGTTTAGTGGCGCATGACAATAAGAAGAATGACTTGGTTGAGTGGGTTGATTTCAACAAGGGAACGTTGTCTCTCCACAACTTGTACGCAACTGGAAACACTGGGCAGAGAATAATGGACAAAACAGGGCTGAAAATCACTCTGCTCAAGGGCGGTCCTTACGGTGGAGATATGGAGCTTGGCGCTTTGATTGCCAATGACAAGCTGGACTACTTGATTTTCTTCTGGGATCCCCTTCAAGCTCACCCTCACGATGTCGATGTAAAAGCACTTCTCAGAGTGGCAGTCTTATACAATGTGCCGACTGCATGTAACCGAGCCACAGCAGATCTAATAATCTCGAGCCCGTTGTTTCAAAGCGTCGAATACAAGTCTGGAAAGAAGTTCGCTTGAACTTGGTAGTTCAGAGGATGAGGTTTGCGCGCGTTTCAATATGTTACAATTAGCGAGCTCTTGAAGGCTCAGCGTGCTAGTTCTCTTGCGTGAGCTTCGGAAAGACTAATAAGTCGTTTTTGCGAATGGCTGTGGTTAAAGTAATGTTGATAAGGCTAAGCGTATGTCTCTCTTGGGTCTCCCTCCAATCTAATTATACCTTTTTTAGGAGACAACTTTATGTCGTATGGGAGAGCTGCTCTAGCCAAGATCGAAGATCTCTTCAAAGAACTTCAAACTGGACCTGAGGGTCTTTCGAATGAAGAGGCGAAACGCCGCCTTCTGAAGACCGGTTTGAACGTCCTTCCCAGAGGCAAAAAGACCAGCTTGGCTAGGAAGATTATTTCACAATTCAAGAACATGTTCAACATCCTTCTGCTGGTCGCTTCATTCCTCTCGTTTCTAAGCGGCTTCACCTCCAATGATCCAACCTCAGTTCAGATGGGTCTTGCAATATTTGCCGTAGTTGTTCTAAACACAATCTTCAGCCTTTTTCAAGAGTATAGAGCCGAGAAGGCTGTGCAGGTGATAAGAAGCCTCATCCCCACCAAGACGAAGGCCATCAGAGACGGTCAAATGAGGGAAATTGACGTGACCGATGTTGTTCCTGGAGATATTCTGGCTTTCGAGGAGGGAGATAGAGTGCCAGCTGACCTGCGGTTAATCAGTGCATTTGAGGTTTCTGTTGACAACTCGATACTGACAGGAGAGTCTGAGCCTCAAAGGCGATTTGCTACGATGTCTCCGGAGATGGAGACAAGCACTCCCTATGATGTGCACAACATTCTCTTTGCTGGAACCACTCTGGTTTCAGGAGTCGCCAGAGGTGTTGTGTTGTCAACAGCAAAGGATACCGAGTTCGGGAGAATTGTTTCCCTATCCGGCGAAGTCCATGAACCTATGAGCCCACTTGAGAGGGATATAGACTACACCGCTAGACTGAATTTCCTGTTGGCGATTGGTGTGAGTCTAATCTTCTTTTCGGCAGCTCTGTTGTTTGTTAAACTGAACCTCGCCACGAGTATACTATTCGCAATTGGCGTGATGATATGTCTAGTACCCGAGGGCTTCCAGCTGACTGTCTCTCTTTCGCTAGCTCTGACTGCTCGTAGGATGGCTGAGAGAAATGTTGTCGTGAAACGACTTTCCTCTGTTGAAACGGCTGGGTCAATGACTGTGTTATGTGTGGACAAGACGGGCACGATTACGAGTGGAGAGATGATGGTGAAGAAACTTTGGGCTGCAGGCAAGATTTTTGAAGTCACTGGTGACGGATACAGTCCAGATGGCCATATCACCTTCAATGGCAGAAGAATCGGTCGTAGTGAGGACCCAGCCGTCTCTAAGCTTTTGGAGGTTGGTGCTTTCTGCAACAATGCCAAACTGAACCCACCGTCGGACAGAATTGGCAGATGGACGGTTTTGGGAGATCCCACTGATGGGGCTTTTCTCGTCTTCGCGGGAAAGGGGGATTTCAACGTCAGTAAAGCTCTCGCGGAGAATCAGAGAATTGGCCTGATTCCATTTGATTCTAAGAGGCGAATGATGACGAGTGTTCACAGGGGTCCAGAAGGAAAGATAACCGCTTTCACCAAGGGAGCTGGCTTGGAAGTGCTTAGACGATGTACTCATGTCTTCCATGACAATAAATACATCCCTCTCACAGACGAGATCAAAAAAGCCGTAACAAAACAGATGAATGATTTTGCTTCAGAAGGCTTTCGAGTTCTCGCAATGGCAACAAGAGCTCTCCCAAACGAACCTGAAAATCTATCCCAAGGTGTCGAAGAAAACATGACCTTTCTGGGTTTGGCAGCGTTACTCGATCCGCCAAGACCAAAGGTAGAGGCTGCTGTTCAAGAAGCCAAGAGCGCGGGCATACGAGTCATTATGCTGACGGGAGATCACGAACTTACTGCATATTCCATAGCAAAAAAAGTGGGCATCATAACGTCAGAGGATCAGGAAGTCTTCACTGGAAAAGAACTCAGCCAGATGAGTGACAAAGACCTAACAGACATCCTCGTCAGAGGTGCACGCGTGTTTGCGAGGATAGCGCCCGAACAGAAGCTAAGGATAGTACACATCCTGAAATCCATGGGTGAAGTAGTGGCAGTGACCGGGGATGGCGTGAATGACTCCCCCGCGCTTACTGAAGCAAATGTGGGCATAGCCATGGGGGCAGGTGGAACCGATGTGGCACGAGAATCCGCTGATATGGTGCTTCTGGACAATGATTTCACATCGATAATCGAAGGGGTCAAGCTGGGAAGGTCAACTTTCGACAACCTAAGGAAATTCGTTTACTATGTCTACACGCACAACTGGGCTGAACTAGTCGCGTTCGTCGTCTTTGTACTACTTCAAACCCCGCTTCCACTGCTTGTTATCCAAGTGCTCGCGATAGACCTGGGGATGGACGTCCTTCCTTCCCTTGCCCTGATAATGGAACCTCCCGAGCCCGACGTTATGATGAAGCCCCCCAGGAAGAGCGGTACTAGACTGATCAATGTTTCGACACTACTCAAAGGCCTCTATCTAGGCGTGGTTGTATCGGCTGGTGCGATCTACTTGGCCTTCAACGTTTGGGGGATTGGAGGATGGGTTTTGGGCCAGAGCACCGTGAGCGATGCCGTGGTATATGCGAGAGGTACGACGATAGTCATGGCAGGAATAATGATGGGTCAGCTTGGGAACCTCTTTTCCGCACGAACGAGTTCATTATCAGCATTTCGGCTAAGCCCGTTCAGAAACCGATGGATTTTCCTAGGGATACTGGGTCAATTCGCTATAATGGCGGCGATAATATACATACCGTTCCTTCAGCCGTTGTTCGGTACTGCTCCGCTACTTCCCTCAGATTGGCTCTTCCTCTTGTTATTGGCTCCTATGACTCTTCTGTTAGAGGAGTTGAGGAAAATGCTGGCACGCAGGCACTAATCGAGCATGAGGAAAAACCTGAGGCAATTGGAAGGGCTAGAAGAAAATACCTTGAAGAAAAAGCCGCCAAGTATAATCTACAACCCGTCGCTTTGGGCTTGTTTGGCGGCGTCTGGGACTATAACAGATGCCATGGTGGTCCAGAAAGGCTATGGCGGCAACTAAGCTGGAATTAGAAGCGGCCGGCTTCAAAGAAACAAGACCCGGAGTCTACGATACAAGAGACTGGAACGCCATCCGCAACTGGGCAAAGGAACTCGCCCAGAAATTTCACTCTTTACCGGTGGGAACTTTCAAAATTGATTGAGTAGCGCGCGCAAATCTTCATATGTGCGCGGAACGTTATGCAAAAGGTAGAGCGCTAAGAGATTTGAAAAATGAAGAAAGGAGGAAAATCAATGAGTATACTGAACAAAACTGACGTGGAACCATCTGAAAGCCATCAAATGAAGGTCTTAATTGTCTATGACTCGGTCTATGGGAATACCGAGAAAATTGCCAAAGCTATCGGTGATGCTATTACCGGTAAGGCGAAAGTGCTCCGAGTGGGTGAAGTGAATTCTTCCGAATTGAAAACATTTGACCTTCTCATCGTCGGTTCTCCGACCCATGGAGGCAGACCTACGCCGGCGATTCAAGACTTCCTTAACAAAATTTCGGAGCCTGCTATTAAGGGTATCAATGTGGCTGCGTTCGATACCAGATTATCGACAAGGCTAGTCGGAATCTTTGGTTATGCCGCAGGAAGAATCGCTGATAGTCTGAAAAGAAATGGCGGGACTCTCATAGCGTCACCAGAAGGTTTTTTCGTAAAAGGTAAAGAAGGTCCGCTGAAAGAGGGAGAGCTAGAGCGGGCAGCCAGATGGGCGAAAGAAATTGCTAAGTAGTTTGACTTCGATGTGTTAACATAGAATGTTGGCCAAAATTCTCGAGCTCTCGCCTGAATAGCAAAAATGCGAGTAAAACCTAGTCATTTCGATCGCAAATCAACTATTTCCTACTCGCAAATTGATAGTATTCGGAAAAAGTTTGAACTGAGAGTTTGAAGCTATCCCGGGCTACCATTTCCCAATCCTGAAAAACACTGCATGTGCGCGCGCTAATCTCCATGTCTTTTCCATGAATACAGACCCCTGCCAACCTATCCCGTTTAATATCCCGAAGAACGATTTCCATGTCCCTTACAGATGTTCGTTGTTTGCGACGCTTGAAGCCACATGTCCAAGGCGAAAAGACCATGCAGAGAGCGCGCTCGGATGGCTTGCCGGCCCAATTCTAGCTTAGATCCAGCCAGATTTCCTAATCTTCCACAGGAGCATCCTGAGAGATTACGTGATAGAACAGGATAGGAGTAGTGTAGGCGGAAAAGGAGTTTTCCTCTGCGCGCGCTTGGGATAGTAAGCCTGCATTTCGAGAACGAGGCCTGAACGGACCAACTGTTGAATGACCTGAGAGAGATGGCATCGTACCCTATTGATTCGGACCAGTTTGTGCGGTCTCCACCACCTGCGACGCGCTGGACTTGAAGAAATAGATTGGCGCAAGGGTGTAATCAAACGTCAACCAGCCTTGAAGGACTACGTGAGTAAGTTTTCTTAGAGAGAAGATTGGCCAAAGGTGTCGGATGGCTGGCATAGGATAGCGTCATTCATTCGAACAAGATATAGTAAGATAAACACAGAGTATCAGAAGCTCGTTGAATGAGAAGACAATCGAGTCGCGCAAATATCAGGCTTCGCTCACTACGTTGGGGGTGATTGTTCACTACGAAGTCGCGTATGAATTCATAGCGTACGCAGCAATTTGCAGAATCGCAACTTTGCTCGTCATTTGGCTGAACATGCAAGTCAGCACGA
>CAYYXF010000054.1:0-9446 GCA_964475545.1 uncultured Candidatus Bathyarchaeia archaeon
AGAGCCAACAGCCACGACAACATTTAACTCCCGAGAAACACTCCTTGTCTACAGGCGATGAACCAAAGCGAGCCTCCAACAATCCCGCCGACACAACCATGCAGACGGACCCAACGGAAGAGACAAGCCACACAAAACTTGTCCTACTCGTGATGGCGGGTTTACCCAAGCATGGGACACGGTGGGCGCGGGCGCAAAATCCCACGCTGGAGAGAGCTTAACCTAGAAGAGCGCAACGCTCCTGCTGTGAAGTTAAGTGTTAGGTTACGTTGGGAGACAATAGCCCGCGATAACGAAAAACGAAAACCTTCCACATGTCAGCACGCGCTCACCTTGCCATGAACTAAAACTTTAATTTGCGCTTCAGCATAGAACGTTAGAAAGCCAACGTAACCGGCGGGCAAAGCTTGGACATAGAAAAAAAGATAGAATTAGTGTGCAGGTCGCCAACTGAGGAAGTCTTAACAGTTGAGGACCTGAGACACCTTTTCGAGACGGAAGAACACCCAATAGCCTACGACGGATGGGAACCATCAGGGCTAGTTCACCTTGGAACAGGAAACATCTGCGCCTACAAGATGAAGGACTTCATCGAAGCAGGCATACATTTCAAAGCCTACCTGTCCACATGGCACGCGTGGCTCAACAACAAGCTCGGCGGGGACCTGAAGCTTATCCGAAAATCCGCTGACTTGTTCACACACTCGTGGATAGCTTTAGGCGTGCCGAAAGACAAGGTGGAATTCATCTATTCAGACGAGCTGTATGATGATATTGATTACTGGGCGAAAGCTGTCATAGTCGCCAAGAACCTCTCGATAGCTAGGGTCACGCGAACCTTGGAAGTTGCGGGAAGAAAGGAGACTGAAGCCAGGCACGTCTCAGATTTTCTGTACACGCCGATGCAAGTAGCCGACATATTCCACATGAAGGTCAAAATCTGCCAGTTAGGCATGGATCAACGAAAAGCAAACGTCGTGGCAAGGGAACTCGGCGAAAGACTCGGATTCTGGAAACCAGTATGTGTGCACCACACTTACCTTCAGGGACTAAAGGAGCCGCCAGTCTGGCCTATCCCAAAAGAAAAGGAAAGAGAAATCCTTTCGGCAATAAAGATGTCGAAAAGCAAGCCTGAAACATGCATCTTCATCTACGATACTCCTGAAGAAATAAAACAGAAAATCTCCAAAGCCTTCTGTCCAGAAAAAACCGTTGAATATAACCCGGTACTGGAAATATGCAAATACGTAATTTTCAGGGAAAAGCAAACATTAACCATCGATAGGCCAGCCAAATTCGGAGGAAAAATGGAAATTCAAAGCTTCGGAGAGCTGACCCAAGCTTACGCTTCTGGAAAACTTCATCCGCAGGACTTGAAGAATGCTGTTGCAGAGGAATTGGCTGAGATACTTGAGCCGGTGAGAAGATATTTTGAAAACAACAAAGAAGCAAAAGAATGCCTGCAGGCTGTGAAAAAAGGCGAGGTAACAAGGTAAACACTCATTGTCAACGCGTCTCAAAGAAAGAGAGGTAAAGATTCAGCATCTTCTACAATGCTTGGCCGTAGAATCTGGCAAAGGAACACCCATAATTGTTGAAGGCAGGAAAGACGTCGAAACCCTAGAAGCATTAGGTGTAGAGGGCACAATCATATGTGCGAAAAGTGGCGGCAAGTCATTCCTAGACTTAGTTTCTGAAGTGCAGAAGAGGCAGCCGCGGGAAGTCATCTTGCTGTTGGATTCTGACAGGCGAGGAAAAGAACTGACGAGGCGATTGAAGCAGCATTTGGAAACAGCGAAAATTGCACCTAACACAGTTTTTTGGCGCGAGCTCTTCGGTCTTGTGGGAAAGGAAGTCAGAGATGTCGAAAGCCTTGCCTCCTACCTTGAAACACTCGCGAAGAAAACGCATAGTCCAGCATAGAACCCGATTCTTCCAGCAGATCTCTCTTGCAACCTAAACGTGCAACTTACCATCTTTGAGAATGGTTTTTCCGTCTAGCTTTACGGTCGCCTTAGTCATGGAAGCCCACCAGTGGCGATTCCCCACTGTTCGATTCTTTCCGTCCTTGTCCTCATTTCCGCCAATTCCTATCGTGACTCCTCCTAGAACCTTGTCATCCTGAGTGAAACCGTGCCTCAGACCAGGATTGAGGCCTAAACCAAAGAAGCCAAACTTGTCAATGTCGCCTTGACCAGACTGAAAATAGTCCTCAAAACGGTCAATGCCTCTCCTTGCGGAATACTTCGTGACTCTTCCATGACTGAAATGTAGTGTCAGCCCGTCGATGTTTCTGCCCCCTCGAACCGGAATTGGCACGTCACAGACAACCACCCCATTCGCGCTGTCCTCGTCAGGTGCAACTTCAACAAGGCCTGAAGGCAAAAACTTCACATTACCTTTGGTCGCGTCGTCTCGGGTGACGATGCTATCGCCTGTGACGGGCTTGCGTTCAGAAAGCGCAAGCTCAAGGCTTGTCCCGAAGGGCGTTTGGATGTTTACTTGGTCGGATTCTTTTATGATCTCTGCCAGACTAGCAACTTTGTCAGCTATCTGGCGCTGATCAGCTAGGCAGCCGGCAAGCATGACTCTTTTCCACTCCTCATAGCCTAGACCAAGGGATCTTGCTCTTTCAGGCGTGACTAAACAGTATTCGATTCCCAGCATGCGAACAGAACGTCTTTTTGCGATTTTTCGCCATGAATCCAAATACTTGTTTGACTCAAGATACCAAACGTTGGCAAGTTCTTGCTTTTCCGAGGGAATTCTGGTCCAATCCACGGGCTTCTTCGGTCCCAACATGAAAACGAATACATCAGTCTGTTCGAGCGCGGCAGCCTTGTTGGTTGGAAGAGTCTCCAGGGACTCTTTGGGCGCTTCTTGTAGCGAGCGTATCCAATAGTTTTCGTCGTTGAGTGTGATGAATGGTTGGGCTCCCCTTTCTAGGCAGGCAAGGGCTATCTCCGAGGCCAACGCTGTCGTGTGATTCCAGCTTTGAATCCAAACGTTCTCGCCCTCTGCTACGTTAAGGCAGTGTGTGATCACTTGTTGGGCAAGTTTCGTTTTTTCTCCCACGTAGGCACCTTCATTATTTGGTCAGTTTTCCCAAATATAAGAATGTGCACAATACCAGAAACGCGTCCTGGTTGAAGAAAGCTTAAAGAGGAAGAGCACCAATTCATAAACGTAATATATAGTATGTATAAAGGTGTAATCTCGTAATTTGAGTAGAATTTGCTCATTACGCGACCAAATTGACCATAACATCATCAAGAAGGAGGTATTCGCTTACGGGTTCATCACAAGCGTTTACGATAAAGTACGTTACGCAAGCAAAATTCGATATAGAAGGAGTAGTTGAAAAACCAGACGTTATCGGAGCAGTTTTTGGGCAGACAGAAGGACTCTTCGGTCCGGAGCTTGATTTGAGAGAGCTTCAAAAATCTGGCAGAATCGGCAGAATAGAGATTGAGCTGCATTCCAAGAATGACCAGACAACGGGCACCATAACAATTCCTACGAGTCTAGACCGCGTTTCCACGGCGTTGATTGCTGCAAGCATTGAAAGCATAAACAGAGTCGGACCATGCGCCGCAAAGGTAACCCTTGAAAAAATCGAGGATGTCAGAGAAGCTAGAAGAAAAGTGATCATTGATAGGGCTAAGGAAATTCTCCACAAGTGGACAATCGAATCCATGCCCTCTGTGGACGAAGTCTTCAAGGAAGTATCTGAAACGCTGAAGATCGGCAAAGTGGAAAAGTACGGGCCGGACGAGTTGCCCGCTGGACCGGAGCTTCAGAATGCAAAAGAAATAATCCTTGTCGAAGGCAGAGCAGACATAATCAACCTGATGCGGTGCGGCTTGCTGAACACAGTGGCCCTAGAAGGGGCGAAGGTTCCGGAAACGATAAAAACGCTTTGCAAGGAGAAAGAAGCCACGGCTCTTCTTGACGGGGACAGAGGCGGTGACTTGATTCTGAAAGAGCTTCTTCAAGTCACGAACGTAAAGCACATTGGCAGGGCCCCAAGGGGCAAAGAAGTTGAAGAGTTGAATTGCAAGGAAATCTTTGATGCGCTGGAAGCCAAGGTTCCGATTGAGGATCTTTTCAAGCCGAAGAAGGAAAAGCCAAAGGTCGAGGTTCCGAAGGAGATTGCTGAAACAGTAAAAACCTTGGAGGGCACGTTGGAGGCTGTTCTTCTAAACGAGAAACTGGAACAGATAGAGCGGATGCCGGTAAGTCAGTTGGCAGAGAAACTGCAGGAAATGGAAGGAGTGGACACCATAATCTTTGACGGCATCATAACGCAGAGGATCGTTGACGTGGCAAGCGAGAAAAACACAAAGAAGATTATTGCTTCAAGAATATCTGAGGCAGTCAAACCATCATTGACTGTTCAGCTGATGACCTTCTCGGAAGTTGCGGAAGGCTAGCTTCCGAAAAAGTCGGTGAGCTTTCTGTTTTCTATTTCTCCCATTTTAGAGGCTAACAGTTGCTCTTCGGTTATGTTGAAGCTTGCCAGAATTCGAGCTGCTGCTGGCACGACTTGCTTGGACACGTAGTATTCGATGTCTACTTCATCATAAGTGGCGAACATGTAGGGTTTGACTCTTTCATAGAGGCGCCCGCTGCCCGTTACTACGACGTAGCCAACTTTGTCGCCTACGGCAAGTTCCCAGCCTTTCTCCTTCAGCATCTTTGCCGCTTCAACATGCGCAGCCTTGACCTCATATTCCTCTGGAGGCTTGGCCAAGGTTTTCCAGATAACAAGGTCCCGATAGGCCACGCGCTTCTGCCGGAGTTCATAGATGAACTGTTGCACAAATCTGGCAGCCTTCGCAGGGGACTGCTCTTTGAGCACTATTTCTAAGACTTTTTCTTGCACTTTCTTGGCTACGACGGCCCAATCTCCACGCATGACCTCCAAGCCAACAATGTCAAGCTGTCCATCAGGCAAAAGTCCTGCATAACGCTTCTTCGCTTCTGTGAAGAAAATCCGCACGTAAACCTTGTCGCGACTGATCTCTAAGCCCAGCTTGTCTTTGGTTTCGACCAAGAGCTTGTCAATTTTCCCCGGTTCGTTCTTTGCGAATATGCTGTCAGTGTCGCCGTAGACAACTTGTAGTCCTTCCTTTTCTGCTGTTTTGATCGTGGTGAGTATTGTGTATCTTCCCCAAGCTGCTGCTGCTTCGGCCACTGGTTTCATGTACCATCTTGCCCCAGTCCAGCCTGCATAGCCATACATGGCGTTGGTTATTATTTTCACAGCTTTTTGTCGTGCATCTAGAACGCGGTATTCAACGGTTTTTGGGCCGATTGTCTTCATTTTTGAGCGGACCTTGTTGCGCACGTCAATGAGGTTTGATAAGGTTTGTTTGTAGAAGCCGGGTGGTTCTTTTCTGAATTTGTGGTTAACCTCTGGCGTCTCGTAGACTCCTTCTTTTGGTTCTGGTTCTTTCGGGGAGACGTAGGTGTCAGGGGACAGGTTGTAGTTTATCATTATGTTGGGATACATGCTCTTGAAGTCCAATGCAACAACGTCTTCATGCAGTCCCGGCTTCGGTTCAAGCACTATGGCGCCTGGGTACGGCCTGTAAGGTTGCTCGATCCTCTTGGGAACAAGCTCACCGATTTCGCGTGTGCGTTTTATGAGGAACCATTCGACTCTGAAGCCTGCGGCTGCCGTTCCAACGTGGTCTAGGGGCAAGCTTACAAGATTCGACAGTTGTACTGCAAAATCAAGGATAGCCTCAGCAACGCCCATAACGCATCGCGCATTCTCTAACGAGAACTGCTTCAACGCTTCACGTTTCGCCTTGTCATCCCAATAGTCTGCAACTTCTACATCCTCAATTAATCTGCGGTCCTCGATCTTCATTATTCCCAAATAGTCAGCCAAATTCTCCAAGGTCTTGACCTTGACTTCAGGAAACTCTTCAACATAATCAGAAAGGTCCACGTTAGCTCGGCCTGTTATCGAAACGTGTCCATAAGTGCTCGTATGAGGCTCAGTCTTCGTTCTATCAACGTACAAATGTAGTCCAAGTTGCCTGCATCTCTCCAGAAGATATGGCCAGTCGCTTCCGTTCACGCCAAAGCCCACAATGACATCTGGGTTGTAGGTTCGAACATAGGCTACGAACGCTTCTAGAAGTGGCTTGTCATCCTTGTCGTTACCCGCAGAGAACTGTTCTGTTTCGCCACGGTTTGTTGCGGTGGAAATGGCGATTATCGGGTTCCTGTCTGGTTTAGGTGAACCCTCCTTACTGTAGTAGGTTGTGGTGAAGCCCAGAACTCTCAATTGTGGAAGGTCACTCTTTTCAAGAAACTTCGGCTTGGACCTTGCCAAATAGACATTGTCAACCTGAACGTCTTCAGTTGGTTTTTCTTCAACTACTTCTGCTTCGTGCCAGCCGGATGGGACAACGTTGTTGTCGATGAGGTAGCGCATGGAGAATCGAATGTCATCTTCGAAGCAGTCGCTTATGCCTTCGATCTCCCGAAGTGCCCTTGCACACTTAGACATGATGTCCGGGTCCTTGCAGTAGACT
Source organism: uncultured Candidatus Bathyarchaeia archaeon (assembly GCA_964475545.1). Lineage (GTDB taxonomy): Archaea > Thermoproteota > Bathyarchaeia > Bathyarchaeales > Bathycorpusculaceae > DASPTR01. Next base: position 6,552 of record CAYYXF010000054.1, read on the forward strand.
CTCACTGCTTTGACTGGTTTTCCGAAGAGCTTGCGTTCAACAATCTCAAGTTTCACGATGGAAGAATGTTGTTGACTTTCGATTTCTTTGGCCACTCTCAAAGGGTCGGTGTTCTCGTTGACCACGACATAGAAATAGGCAAGAAAATCCCTGTCAATAATGAGTGCTCTTTTTCCTGTGTTGGTGATGCCCCAAAGCCAGACCTCAGCCCCTTTTTCGCCAGCTTTATAGTTGATGTCCAGAAGCCAAAAAGTGATTTTCATGATTCGCTCACTAGCCCTGACTCTGATTATTCGAATTAACCCCACTTTTAATACTTTTTAGAACTGCTTCCCAGATGATGTCCATTCCTTAATAGATTGACCTTTATTACCTGAGTCTCACACATCAACTCGGAAGAGGCTCAGGGCCTTGAAGATTCTGGAAAAAAATCTGCATAAAGGCTTCGTGAAGGTCGTTCCTGAAACAATCGACGACCTGTGGCACCTATACAACATCATCTACAAGAATGATGAGGTTTACGCTCGAACTACTCGGGAAATGAAGCCTGACGAGAAATACGCGAGGCCTGGCCGTGGAGAAAGAGTTTCTGTCTTTCTAGGTGTCAAAGTTGAAGCGGTCAGCTGGGACAGGCTTCTGGGCAGACTTAGAATTCACGGCACGATTTGTCAGGCCCCTGAAAATGTTCCAGAAGGCGCCCATCACACGATTAACATTGCCCTGAACACGGCGGCTACGATAGTGAAGAAGGAATGGGCTAAGCATCATCTTGAAAGGTTGGAGAAGGCAAGCAGAGCGTCTGAAAAACCCCTCATAATAATCTCAATCGACGATGAAAGCTATGCAATAACCACGACAGCCCAGTATGGCATTGATGAAAAAATGGAGGAGAGAGTGAAGCTTCCAGGCAAACTGGAGACTGAGAAAAGAACAGCTGCCATCAACGAGTATTTCAAGAATGCACTGAATAATCTGCGCCGAGTTTGGGCTTCAACACACAGTCCCATTGTGATCATCGGCGTAGGTTTCATAAAGAATGATTTTGCAAAATTCGTCGAAAATGAGGCAGGAGACGTCGCCGAGTCAGTACTAGACGTGAAGGGCGTCAACAACGGTGGCGTTGCTGGAATAAATGAGGCCCTGCGCTCAGGGGTTCTATTGAAAGCTGTGAAGCGCCTGCGAATTGCTGAAGAAACTGAAGTCATGGAAGAGATTTTGAAGAGGTTGGGTAAAGGAGAATTGACGATTACTTATGGGCTGGAGCAGGTTGAGAAGGCTGCGAAATCAGGTGCGGTTGAAAAGCTTGTGTTGGCGGATTCTATGCTGCGCGACTCTTCGGACGAGTTGCGCCTGCGTTTGGAGCAGACGATGAAGGAAGTGGAGCATAAGGGAGGTGGGACCATGGTGATTAGCACAGAGCATGAGGCTGGAACAAAGCTTGTTGCGTTGGGCGGAGTAGCCGCGATTCTTCGTTTTCCCGTTTTTCCAGCAGGCGAATAGCTTGGATTGATTGCCAAGAATCGAAACAGTTATCGTCTCGAATTAAACCTATATCTAAGTGGCTCTAATACGGTCTTTATGTCATTGCAGGATTTGAGATGAAAAATGCCTAGTAGAAAACCTTCGGTGAAAATTCAAAACATTGTCGCGTCAGCTGCTCTCAATCAAACCATAGATCTGAAGCAGATAGTCCAAAAGTTCCCTCATGCTGAGTACAGCCCGCACGTGTTTCCAGGGCTTGTCTTTCGACTGAAGAAGCCAAAGACGGCCACACTGATTTTTACAACGGGAAAGATGGTCTGCACGGGAGCCAAGTCAGAGAAAGAGGCAATACAGGCAGTGACCAAAGTGACGAAAGAACTGAAAAATCATGGAATAGCAATCAAGAATAAGCCGGTAGTAACCATCCAGAATATTGTTGCTTCGGCAGAATTGGGTGGGGAAATTGACTTGGAGAGTGTCGTCTATAAGATGAAGAAAGTCATGTATGAGCCTGAGCAGTTCCCCGGAGCGGTTTACAGGATGGACGAGCCGAAAGTCGTGTTCCTCATATTTTCAGCTGGAAAGCTCGTGTGTGTAGGCGCAAAGAAGGAACAGGACGTCTATAGCGCTGTGGACAACATTCAGAGGGTGCTAGAAGAACAGGATCTCATCTTCTACCCCAAGCAACAGTGAGCACTTCAATATAGAGCCGTCAATCGCCTGCGAACAGCAGGGTTCTGGTCTGCAAGCCGCTGAAGCACCATCTCAAAGGTCTCATCTTCAGCCAGTTCCATGTTTATGAAGACGCCAGTTCTGCCGATTCTATCTCTTCTCAAAAGGGCGTGAACGCGATCCAAGACAGTCTCAGCCGATATTTCAAGTAGTTTGGCAACGTGATCCTCTTGCCCGATGATGGTGCTTTCCCTGTGGCCTTCGTCTGTAGGCATGATTGCCATTAGGCGCTTGTCCACGCCGATAACACGTAAGTCCTTCCGCAAGCTTTCGAGAGTGGCTTCGCCTCCAAACTTGTAGAACTCCCTTTCCACCTTACGCATAGTCATTAAGGGGAACGAGACACCCGTGCTTTCGTCCAATTCGATGTAGGCTTTCATTGCATAGGTTGGCGTGGCTTGCACGACTCGGCGCCTGTTTACCTTTATGTCCGCATTTTCTAACACTGTTTCCACGCTGAAAGACGATGTCTGGTAAGGCAGAAAGATGTCTATGTCGCTCCTTGCGGTGACATCCCCTCTTGCGATGCTCCCATGCACGATTGATTCTAAATGGTTTTTCTCCAAAGCTTCCATTAGTTGCGTCGCTTTTCTTCTGAGTCTTCTGAGTAGATCCCATCGCTTATCATCATACGTTACTTCTCGGTACTCTGGTCGGCGCTGGGGCTTTGCCATTTTCAGG
>CAYYXF010000055.1:0-7379 GCA_964475545.1 uncultured Candidatus Bathyarchaeia archaeon
AATGACATAGAAAACCGCCTTTCCCTCACATTTAGTTATGTTCGGTTCCGCTATAGCTTTTCCGCAAAACTAGAAGTCCCAGATGCTTTTCTTTCTCTTCCTCTTGCCTGCGTCCTTTCGCTTCTTTCTCCAAGTGCCAGCTTTTGTTCTTTCCTTATCTGTTTGGCGGTCGGTTTGATAATTAAGCTTCTTCTGAAAGAGCGCGCGCCTGTTAGGGGTACGACCAGCGCTCATAGTTCCATTTGTAAATGCCGCCGTTTCTCAGTAGCCAAGCGTCGCAGCCTACAGGGCCGCTCACCCACGTTTTCTCGCCGTCGCTCCAGTAGTACCATATCCATGAATAGCCCCAAGCATAGGATGGGTCAGTATACGTTGTCTTGTTGTTGATAGAATCAACTAACACATGGCCTGGTTCAGTAGAAGCATAGTAGCTGTATTCAGTGATGGCTATCTCCTGCGTCAATTTAAAAAGGGTATAACCTGCGGGCACTTTGGTTTCATTGTGCCATTCCACGGTTCCGTTTCCATAATTGGTTTCAATGTTTACAGATAGTGTCGTTGCTTCGCTGATTGACCGTCCTAGCTCCCTGAGCGCAGAAAGGTTAAACAAGTTATAGTATTCGCTTAGCAGATTGCCAAAATCTGTTTTTGTTACGTTGCCTTTCTTCAGAAGTGCTTCACAGTCGCTTAGGAGTTGATTGTATGTTTTGTTCACGTCTTCTTGTGCGAACAGGTTGGTCCAGTTCTTGCCAAAGTTTGCAATTAGACTTCCTAAATGTGGCATCAAAGTGACGTAATCACTGCTCGTGAAGTATGAGTAGCTGCCATACAACGAGGCATATTCGCTTAACAACAAATCATACTCATTCGCCGTCTCGCTATAGCTTGATGCGACTCTGTTCAGCGAGTTCTGAGCGCTGTCGAGTTGTTCAGTGTTGTTTCTATTCTGGAGGTAGTAGTATCCGGCAAACGTGGAGGCTAGAACTGCCCACACGATCGTTGCAAGCATTACGAATACAAACGTTCTTTTTTCGACCAATGAGATCCGCCAACCTTTAAACTGTTTAATGCATTCACAAGTGGAAGAAACAGAACTCCAAAAACCACGCTATTGGACACGATGTGCACTAGCGAAAAGAAGGAACCATAAGCTACTACAGTAAACAATGCCAAAGATGAGCCCTCGCCTGCCAAAATGAGTTGGATGCCAAACCCCAAGTTAGTGATTAAGTCATAGACTAAAGCGATGAAAGCGCCCAAAACAGCGGTTTCCAGAGAGAACCTTGCTGAAAAACTGATGTCATGCGTAAATCTTCTGTACACGCCGCCCAGAACCCCAGCGACTATCATGCCTACGATTTGGAAAGGGATGTTCAAGCCGCCAAATCCCCACGGAGACAAGAACCCGTTAATGAGCATTACAAAGCTACCGAAGAAGGCGCCGACCATGGCTCCTTCCATCAAGCCGACAAAAAAAGAGAAGAAAGAGGTAAACTCGACATTTGGCAGTCTAGGAATAATCTGAAGGGCTAAACATAAGGCCGTCAGAATTATGAGGAAAGCAAGTTTCCGTGTATTCATTCAGCTTCCCGTTGTTGGTTAGATAATCCATCCAACCTATATTTAACAATTCCTATAAACAACTAACAACAGCTTATACGCGAGGAAAACATGATTGAATACTCTTGAAACCGTCGCCAGGGTGGCAGCTAAAATCGCGCCTGGACGGTTGCCCTCGTTCGCTGAAGCTCATGTCATAAAGGCTTTGGAAGACATCAGCAGCCTGGGAACTGTGGGCAGGTTGAAACTTTCAAAAGACCTTGACTTGGGGGAAGGTGGAGTTAGGACTCTCGTTAAGCATCTCAAGAATGAAGGGTTGGTTGAAGTCTCAAGATCAGGCATTTCCCTGTCTGCAGCTGGAAAAAGACTGCTATTCTTTCTGAGAACTCTCTTGAGCGAACAAGTAGAGATTCCATGCACGCCCCTGACAATCGGGCCTTTCAACGTTGCAGTTCGAGTAGCAGGAATGAAAGACTCCGTAAAGTACGGTCTGGAACAGAGAGACGCTGCCATAACGGCTGGTGCAAAGGGAGCCACTACCTTGGTCTTCACCAAGAACGGATTAGCCATGCCTGGTACAAAAGAAGACATGTCAAAAAGTGGTTCCTCCATTATTGCCGCGTTGTCAAAGCTGAACTTGAACGAAGGCGATGTCATAATAATCGGAAGTGCAGATGAAAAGATCAAGGCGGAACTTGGAGTGAAGACGGCAGCCCTTGAACTCCTCAGAACAAAAGACAGAACCAACTTCAACAGAAGCACAAGCGAGAGTTAGAGGACGAAACACTCGTTATCCATGAGGAGGTAGTCGCTGCTGGCGTTAACACGCCAGGAGTGAGATTGCCGAACTGCTCTCGCCTGCAAACTCCTTAAATCTTCTCAGATAAGCAGCATAGGTTGCTCTGGTGCTCTTCTTCTGAGATCCTAGGAAATCACCTATGGCCCTATCCTCAGTGAGGTCTGTGATGACTCCTTGTATGCGTTTAATCTTCTGCACAGAAAAGTCTCGGTTTTCCTCTTGCTTAGGCTTTATGAATCAGTGCTCTGAATTTTCGCTATGTTTGAACGAATCATGGTCTTTTTGCGGAAAGTCGGAAGAGTTAAGCTTAAATACGGCTTTAAATAGAAAAACACGCTACGAGGAAGTCTTTATGGTTGATTTAGATTTGGCTGTAGCTCCCATGCATAGACTCTGCAAAAAAGCTGGAGCAGACCGCGTTAGCGAAGCAGCTGCAAAGGAACTGGCAAAAGCGTTAGAGGAAATTGGTGTTAAAATCGCTAAAGAAGCCTTAGATTTTGCAATGCACGCGGGAAGAAAGACAATAAAATCCGAAGATATCGAAATCGCCGCCAAAAAAGTAATGGGAAGATAGCCTCCCACTCCTTTCTTTTTGTTATAAGCAGGCGCAAAGTTGAAATAATCAGGATCCTAAGTCTCAGAAAACCTAAAGAACCACGAAACAACCTTCACCTAGTAGAAGTTGATTATTATGGGTGGAAAGAAAAAACTCAACCTTAAGCAGATGGAACGTGCGCAAGTAAAGAAGGACGAGGAAGACGAGGGAAAGAAGAAGAAGGAGAAAGCAGGCGGGCCGCCGAAAGAGAAAAAGCTCTTAGGAATAGTTGCACCGGACGTGAAGAACGAGAAGATTGTTGGTGAATTGAAGAAAATGAACTTCCTGACGCCCTATGCTGTGGCAACGCGTCTCAACATACGAATAAGCGCGGCGAAAGATTTTCTGCAACAACTTGAGGAAAATGGCACGATCCACATGGTTTCTGGGAGCCACAACATCAAAATCTACAAGGCAAATTAAGCCTCATAGACGTGCTCTATTTTCCTTGTTTGAATTCTGACCAATAACTAGGAGTTTATAGTGCAATTGGAGTTTCCGAAAAGGATCTACACTGATGAAGAGGTTAGAAAAGCTCGAGAACTCGTCGATAAGGGTTATATGCACCGCATAACAGTCAAGGGCAGCTCGGCTTTTCGGCAGAAAGTGAGAGAGGCCCTTGAACTTGTCAAAACTGCGGGTTACTACGACTTTCTGAGGTCATATATCCGCAGGATAGAGGAAATTGACGGTTTGACTCAGCTTCGGAATGCTGATGCTGCAATCTGGGCAAACAAGTACGCCGTTGAGAATCCTGTTGACGCCGCCAGCATGTTCATACAAAAGGCCAACCATATGGAGGAGTATCTTGAGCTGAAACATTACTATGGCGGTGAGGCAGAGAAACGTTCAGTTAGAAAACGCATCGAATTCCTTGAGAAGTTGCAGAACAGAAGTCGAGAAAAAGAAGTGATAGCTGAATGCGAGCGTCTTCTAAGGCTGTGGCGGGACAGCTTCTTGGTTTACTAGCGGCTCAACTCTTATTTTCGTTCCACTTTTCACTTGCTTGAACAATTCCAAGTTTTTGGTCACTTTGCCCAACACATTAACTGGGCTGTAGGGTTGTGACTCGCCGTAGAATATGCATATGGCACTCCCCATGGGCCAAAAAGCAATGGCTCCGTTTTCAACAGTTCCCTTGGCCTTCTCTTCTCCCATCTTAATCCCAGTTTCAAAGTAGACCTCCTCCTTCCACAAGGCTGCTCTGCCCTCTACTGGAAGCTTCCTAACAATCATGTCTACCGTTCTGGGCGCAAGAAAACGTACGAGCTCTCCTTCTGCCTCTCCTAGGCCTTCAACTAGGAATTTCACTTTTATCCGCGAGATATCTACTTCTTCACTAGTCATTATTTCCCACATCTTTTAAGGAATTGATTCAGAATCTGCTCGAGCGAAACTGGTCCAACCACTTTAAGGTCATATCTTACTCTCACGGTTGGCTTGTTGATTGTGATGACTCTTCTGAGATCAATGGGAGTTCCGATGACCACAACGTCGCAGGGCACGCGGTCAATAGTTTCCTTCAACTCGGCTACTTGCTTCCCGCTGTAGCCCAGTGCTGGAAGCAGAGCGCCCAGATGTGGGTACTTCTTGTAGGCTTCTTTTATTGAGCCAATCGCATAGGGTTTGGGGTCAACGATTTCGCTTGCGCCGGAGTTCTTGGCCATGATTGTCCCTGCTCCATAGGGCATGTTGCCATGAGTAAGCGTAGGACCGTCCTCGATTACCAACACCCGTTTTCCTTTGATTAACTCTGGTTTGTCAGCTGTCACAGGCGAGGCTGCGTCCAGAACAGTGGCCTTTGGATTGACCAACTTTATGTTTTCTTTGACCTGTTTTACCTTCTGAGGATCGGCCGTGTCAACTTTGTTTATTATGACTACATCGGCCAGCCGCAGATTGGCTTCGCCTGGATGATACATCAGCTCGTGTCCTGGCCTATGAGGGTCCGCCACAACAATGAGCAAGTCTGGCTTGTAGAAAGACAAGTCATTGTTTCCCCCGTCCCACACGATCACATCTGATTCTTTTTCTGCTTCTCTCAGGATTTTCTCATAGTCAACCCCTGCGTAAACAACAATGCCGTTGTCTATGTGGGGCTCATATTCCTCTCTTTCTTCAATTGTGCACTCATACTTGCTCAAATCTTCATATGAGGCAAAACGCTGCCAAATCTGCTTCCTTAGATCCCCGTAGGGCATCGGGTGTCTGATAGCCGCGACCCTCAAGCCTTTGTTCTTCAGGATCTTTGCAACTTGCCGTGAAGTCTGGCTCTTGCCTGACCCCGTTCTGACGGCGCACACCGAGACGATGGGAACCTTCGACTTCAACATTGTCGTCTTGGGTCCCATCAGGCGGAAATCGGCTCCACTTGCCAATACGGCAGAAGCCTTGTGCATAACGTAGTCGTGTGAAACGTCGCTGTAAGCAAAAATCACTTGGTCGATATCATGTTCCTTTATCAGTTTGGGCAGGTCTTCTTCGGGATAAATGGGAATGCCTTTTGGATAGTTTGGGCCGGCGAGTTCTGCTGGGTAGTCGCGGCCCTCTATTCCCGGAATCTGCGTCGCTGTGAAGGCTACAACCTCATAAGCGTCATTGTTTCTGAAGTAGACGTTGAAGTTGTGGAAGTCCCTACCAGCGGCTCCCATTATAATAACCTTAGTTTTTTGCATGATGTAAACCTCTAACAAAACCCCAGACTGGGGTTTTCAATACTACTCGGCGATTCTATTTAAACCTAGCGTGCAAAGGCTTTTTGAGCAGATGTAGAACAGTTTCTCCTATGAAATCTATCTGTTTTGCTGTGACACCCGGATGAATTGGCAGTGAAAATACCTGTTCTGACGCTTTTTCTGTCACTGGAAGCCTGTACTTTCCGAATTTGCGGTAGTATGGCATAAGGTGTATTGGGTTTACGTAGCAAACAAATGCGCCTATCCCCTTCTGCTGCAATTGCCCAACAATCTTGTCTCTTTTTTCTCTTTTGGCGTTCTTCAGCCTCACAGTGTACAGATAGTAACTGCATTTGAATCCTTTCGGCTCAGTGGGTAACTTCAGATTCCTTGCTTTTTCAAGCTTTTTCGATAGTCTTCTCGCGTTTTCGCGTCTTTGGGCGACGAATTTTGGCAGCTTCTTTAACTGTTCGCAGCCTATTGCTGCTTCTATCTCTGGCATGTGATAATTGTGTCCAAGCATGAGAGATTGGTACTTCTGTTTTTCTCCGTGGCTTCGTATGCATCGGGGTGGTTCTGCAATTTCCTCATAACTTGTCGTCAGCATTCCGCCTTCACCTGTGGTCATGTTCTTGCTTCCATAGAAGCTCCAACAGGCGGCCTCGGCGAGAGCTCCGACAGGCTTTCCCCCGTAAGTAGCTCCATGGGCTTGGGCGGCATCTTCAATAATCTTCAGTCCATGCTTGTCGGCGATTTCTTTTATGGGTTGAATGTCGGCTGGCATGCCGTAGAGGTCAACTGGCATTATGGCTTTAGTTTTCTTTGTTATGGCTTTCTGAATTGCTTCTGGGGAAACAGTATAGGTGTCTGGGTTTATGTCAACGAAGATTGGTTTAGCTCCTAGCATGGCAACAACTTCGGCTGTTGCGACGAATGTAAAGCTTGGCAAGATAACTTCGTCTCGTGCTTTCACACCGATCGCCATAAGCGCCGAATGCAAAGCTGCTGTCCCAGAGTTCATGGCTACGGCATACTTTGCTTTCACAAATTTCGCGAACGATTTCTCGAATTCCGTGACTTTTGGGCCCGCACCGACTCCATGCGTGAGTGTCCCACTTTTCATTACCTTGATAACAGCTTGGATTTCTTCTTCGCCGATTTGAGGGGCGTTGATTGGAATCATTGGATCCCTTAGAGCTACTAGGCTATCTCCATATTAATAGCTTCGTTCGAATGGCGAAAAATGGTGAAGAGCTTGGAAGGCTAGAGAATTGAAATGTTGTCGTCCAGGTTTTTGACTCTGTTTAAGAATTCTCCCATTTCTTTTTCTACTTCTTCCTTTCTTCTTGTGAGAAATTCAAGTTCTTCGGAGATCTCTCCAAGCCATTCTTCAATGGCCAGGTTGCATTTGCCCTCAGTCATTTTTGCGAGATATTTTGATACATCTTGTGGAGTTCTTTTTCCAAGCGATTGCAATGGACAGTTGATTCGCTGGAATTTTGAGAAGGGGAAGAAGTGTCTTGTCGACCTAGGCTTCATTAGTCGCCCACTGAGTGCTGCAGAGACGACTTTTTCCATGGTTATCTTTGGCGGAGAATCGTCTATGTAGCGATGTATTCTTCTTTTTCCGATGCGGATTTCTGGATTTCGGAGAGCATTGACCAGTATAACTGGCATAAGTGTGTAGCCGAGGCCTTTGAGTGCTAGCCAACGATGCATTCCATCTAGGATAACGCCTGTTTTTTCATCT
>CAYYXF010000055.1:7479-9315 GCA_964475545.1 uncultured Candidatus Bathyarchaeia archaeon
CCATGCCCGCTGTAGTTCATTGCGATTATCTTCTTCTTTTGGGTTTTCTTGCATTCTAGGGCTTCGTCTATCACGAATTTCAGGCTGTGCGCAGTTTCAGGAGCGGTTATCATGCCCTCCGTTTGAGCCAGCATCCTTGCAGCTTCGAAGACTTCGGTTTGATTGTAGGCAACCGAACGCATGTAACCCTCGTGAATAAGATATGATATCAGTGGTGCCATTCCATGATATCTTAATCCTCCGGCGTGAACTGGCGGACAGGCGTAGCTGTGTCCAATCGTCAGCATCTTCAGCAGTGGAGTCATCTTGCCAGTGTCTCCATAGTCATAGGTGTAAACGCCTTTGGTTGTGTGCGGAACGGCTTTTGATTCGCATCCGACAAATTCCGTTTCACTCAAACGTTTGAGTTTGTCTGCCATGAATGGGAAACAGAAGCCACCATAGTTTGAGCCTCCGCCTATGCATCCGCAAATTACGTCTGGATATTTGTCAATGAGTTCAAACTGTTTTTTTGCTTCTAGGCCCAGTATGGTTTGATGCATTAGAACATGGTTTAACACAGAGCCCAGAGAGTAACGTGTGTCTTCGTTGGCAAGTGCGTCTTCTATTGCTTCGCTGATGGCTATTCCAAGCGATCCGGGGTTATTGGGGTTTTCTTTGAGCAGCTTTCTGCCGAAGTTTGTTTGGTCGCTTGGTGACGGGAACATTTCTGCTCCGTAGATCTGCGCCATGATCCTTCTGCCTGGCTTGTGCTCGTAGCTTGTTCGAACCATGTATATTCGGCATTTCAACCCGAACAAGGTGCATGACAGGGCCAAGGCAGTGCCCCATTGCCCTGCTCCGGTTTCAGTGGCTAACCTGCGTGTTCCCTGTTCTCTGTTATAGTACGCTTGGGCGAGGGCTGTATTGGTCTTATGACTGCCCGCTGGGCTAAAGTTTTCACATTTGAAGTAGATCTCCGCGGGCGTCTTCAAGTACTTCTCAAGTCTTTTTGCACGATACATTGGCGTTGGGCGAGGAAGCCTCAAGTACGCATCCAACACTTCGTCTGGAATTCTTACGTAACGTTCTCTTGAGACTTCCTGTCTTACCAGTTCTTTGGCGAATATTCTCTGAAGCAATGCGGGGTCTATGGGCTGCAAAGTTGTCGGATCCAATGGAGGTGGTAGCGGTTCTGGCAGGTCTGCTTGTATGTTATACCACGAAGTTGGCATCTCCTCAGGATTCAACGCTATAAAAGCTTGTTTCTGTGTCATTTTATCGCCTTCTGAGTACATTTAAGTACGTTCATGTCTGTTAGGCTACAATAGGAGCGCAAGAACATATTTATACTTTATTGCACAGAAACGTACATTAAGGAACACGTCATATGTGGAGCAACATCAAAGGATACTTTGAAGCGTATCCAGAAAGGCTGAAGGTTGCACGCGTTCTCGTAGAGAATGGGCTCAGTGTGAGGAACGGAGAGATCTACCTTAATGAGATCGAAGTTCCGCCCGTTCGGATAGCTCGCGTTGCAGGAGTGGACAGACGGACCGTGAATGAAACGTTGACTGCCATCAAGGCGAACCGCGAACTTCGCCTAATATTTGAAAACATGAGGTCAGCCGGGCACTCGTTGAAAGAGATTGCTAAGCAACTGAACTTGGGGGTCGTTGAGATAACACCCTTTGACGCAAGAACGCCGGGAATCTTGGCTAATTCCGCTACGATACTGGCGCGCAACGGACTAAGCATAAGGCAGGCTATTGTAGATGATCCAGAATTGTCGCCAGAGCCGAAGCTCACATTGATTGCTGACAAAAAGATCCCTGGAGAAGTGATCCCAGAGTTGCT
>CAYYXF010000056.1:0-8952 GCA_964475545.1 uncultured Candidatus Bathyarchaeia archaeon
CGTCCGCGCCAGCCGGAGTCATTTACGCCCAGGTTTCTTAGGTCGTTTCCGTCCAATCCGTGAAGTGCGGTTTCAAGACCTAGGCCGCCCACGTAGTCAACGATTTCTTTGCGCGCGATTGAATCGAGGGTTTTGGCGGTTTCGCTTTCGATGTGGATGTGGTAGCCCCGGTGTCCTGAGAAGAATGTGCGTATCTCTTTCTCATGGAAGCCGAAGTCCCGTATGAGCATGTCTAGGAGCTTGATGGTTTCTAATTTTGCGGAGGCCAGGCAGACTTCGCATATCCATGTACGGTCTTCGAATTTTTCGCCGCCGCATGCTGGACATTTTTCGGGTACGATTCCTTTTCCTGAGAAGCCGCATTTGTTGCATGTCCATTCGTCGTGGATTTTGTTGCAGGGGGTGGGGATGTGGTCAGCGTCAATGTCAAAAATCAGGTCAGCTCCCATCCAGCCCTTCTTGTCCATCTCAGCTGCAGGATCCTCGTAGTAAGCGCAAGAGCAGTACACATCAGAAGGAACAAGCGAAACCAGGAACTCCCGAAAATCTTCCGAACTCCCAAAAGACTTATGCCTTAACATCATCTTTTCGTCCATGGTAAAAAAGCCAAATTCTCTTTTTTCTGAAAGACTTGGAGCTTCAACTCGGGACTCCTCATAATAATGACGAAATGCATTCCGAATGAAACTCTGTGATGAAGACAAGGGGTTCATCTTCCCACCTATGTAAAATGCCGAGCTAGTAATATTACCTCCGTTCTATATTAGCTGTATCGCCTCCAGAAATGCTTAGCGGAAACAATAATAGGAAAAAGAGAAGAAGTAAATTTGGACCGTAGGAGCTTGAGTAAAGATCCGAAGGATATGGTAACTAAGTGAAAATCTTGCTAGTGAGCAGAGGAGTATTCCCCGTCCCTGTCAAATCTGGAGCAGGCGCAGAAGTACACATGTACAGTCTCGCGAATGCCATTGCAAGTCTGGGTCACGAAGTACACTATGTAACAAACGTTTCTTCCCGCGAAAAAGGAGAATTCCACAAAAACGTGATCTTGCACAGAATAGAATCCTCAAAGATTCCTGCAAACAGGAGTTTCTATGCTTATACACTTTGCCACTTCGCTGGGAATGTCAGAGCCTTTAGGGCGACTTTGAAAATCTTAAGGGATGAGAAATACAAATTCGATGTTATCCACGGCCATGGGAGTCTGGCAAGTCTACTCCTCTCATACTTCAAGAGAAAACTCCCACTCGTCTACACGGTCCATGACACACCTCCATATAGTTGCAGGTACAACTCACTGAAAGAAAGCATCATTCATAACGCCTCCTTCCAATTCATTGATTTGAAAGCCTGGCGCAGATCCAACCATCTAATATGCGTAAGCAAGAATCTAGGGAAGGAAATATTGAAAATGGGCATACCTCGCGAAAAAATAAGCGCCATCTACAATGGTGTAGACGATGAATTCTTGAAAGAAAAAGACTGCAGAAAGTCGCAGGGTTTTCTGCGAGTGAAATATGGGATAACAAGTCGATATTGTCTTTACGTAGGCAGACTCACCCAAAGGAAAGGACTGGGTTATCTGTTACGCGCAATAGAAAAGATCAGTTGTGTTCATTGCGTGATTGTCGGTGATGGACCACAGCGTGAATCCTTGTCCTCCTTGGCAAAGAACCTGCACATACAGGACAGAGCTATCTTTGCAGGCTTTGTGCCTGAGGACGATTTAAGGGACTTCTATGCTGCTGCAGACTTCCTCATATTGCCCTCGCTTGCTGAGGGGCTTCCACTCGTGATATTAGAGGCTCTTGCCTTAGGAGTTCCGGTTATCGCCACTGATGTAGCGGGGATACCGGAAATCATCCTAGACGGTTACAATGGGTTAATTGTTCCGCCAGGAGATGTTGATGCGTTATCAATAGCTATGAAGAGACTGGCATCTGACCCTGAGCTGCGCAACAAGATGAGTGCCCATGCTCGACAAACTATTGGCCAAAAGTTCAGCTGGAGAAGTGTTGCACAAGAGGTCCTAAGAGTATATGAAAAGGCGTGCGCTTAAGACATTTTTGTCGCAATATTTTGGCAACGCATCCAGCGCAAAGCGGGCAGGATTGACATATTTGGCACTTTTCCTAGCCAGTTTTTCTCTGGTGATCAACTATTTCATCAGACGGGGTACGCTAGTTCAAGGGGCTGACGCCATAATGTGGGTCACACACGCAGATTACTACAAGAGCTTCAACTGGATCTATTCTTGGTACGATCGAACTTCGGTGGGCTTTGTAAGAATTCCCACACTCGTGGAAATCGTGATAGGCGTAGGTGACTACTTTCTAAGAGACCCTTCGTGGGTCTATCGAGGAACTGTTCTGCTGATAATCTTCATGGCAAGTCTAGGGTCTTACTTGTACATAAAATATCTGACGAAAGATTCCATTGCCAGTTTCATTGGAGCATTCACATTCATTTCAAATCCTTGGTTTCTTTACGAGATAATGAATTGCCATATTGACATTCTAGCTGGTGTAGGATTGTTTCCTTGGTTGCTCTTGGCTTTGGAAAGAAGAAGGCTATTCTTGACGTCATTCCTTGCATGTGCCTTCTTGACTGCCGCTCACCCTCAAGCTATATATACATTTGGGGTTTTTTTCATAGCTTACCTTTTTGTTACTATAAGACCAGAAAAGAAGGATCTTACGTACCTGCTCGCAGCTCTTGCTTCTGCCACTGGTTTGTCAGCATTCTACACGGTGCAATTCGTCTTCATAAACGGGTTCTATGGGTACGCAGGTCTGACACCCTGGACCATTGAAGACGTTTCAACATTCATCATGCCACTTTGGGTGGCTTTATCAAGCATAACGCTGGTTTTGTGTCTCAGTATACTAACATTGAGATACGGGAAAGGATGTAAGCACTCGAAGTTTCTCTGCGTCATGGCTATTTTAACAGCGTTGCTTGCTGCAAGCCCAAGTTTTCCAGTCGTTGACAACATTTACTTTTGGATGTTCAGAAATGTGCCTTTCTTCGCCATCTTCAGGGTGCCGACCAGACTCATGATGGTTACAATGTTCTGCATTGTGTGCATGATAGGAATAATTGCAAGCAGAACGAGAAGAGCTGTCACTAAAGTGAAACTGCCATTTTTTATGAGGACAATATCCATGAGTAAGATATGCGGGACGGCACTTGTAGGCGCGATTGTTACAACATTCATAATCGCCTCTCTGGTGACCGGTGTCCCTCTGCTGGGAAACTATACACCTGACTCACAGTGGGTTTCAAACTATGAGTGGCTAAGAGGTCAAAACAATGGTGAGTGGACCGTGTACACTTTGCCAGTGACAAGCGGTTGGATACATACGCCATATGGAACTAGCCAAGATTATGGAGCGTCAAGCACGCTTTTCTCTGGTAAACCTGTGATAGGCACTCCAGCCAGGACAGCCACATCGTATTCTTTCCTCAAATACTTGGAACGTATAGTGCAAAACAATATCACGGATCAATGGCTGAAATTGCTCGGTACTCTGAATGTCAAGTATGTTACTTCCGGACCCCAGGCGGATGGACAGGAAGGGTTTCTTCTAAGACAAGAAGGATTGGGGAAAGACTCGCTGGTCTATGCTGACGGAGAGGCAAAGGTTTATGAAAACCCCTGCTGGACCCCATCGTTGAAGGTCGTATCCGATGTGAACCTAGTGGCAGGAGGCTACAGCAATATTGTTTCTCTCATGCACCTCTCTCTTGACCTCAGTAATTCTGGACTGTATTTTATGAAAACACAATCAAGTGCAAACATCTCGAATTATTCATCGCTCATTTATGAGAACTTCGTGGACTATTTGATGTTGACATTAGACAAAGGAATAAGAATACCTGCGTACCAGTTCGGGAGCGATTACGTCAAAGATCCTAGAAACGGTTGGGTCAAGGAAGACCGCTGGAAGATTGAGGGAAAATTCGTGCTCAATGATTTCACGTTGTCCATCAGCGGAGAACAGACAACCTCGATACCATTTGTAGCAAAAGAGAATGGAACACATGAAATATTCGTCAGAACGTTGTCTGGTCCAGCATCTGAAAGAGGACATCTGAGTGTCGGCAATGCTACGGTACATCCCATATGGAGTGTTGATAGTTTTAGATGGTACAATCTTGGAGAGATAGAAGTCGCAAACGGCCAGAACTTCCTCCAGATGGGAAACTCAGGAGGACGAAATGATATTGACGAAATAGTCTTGGTCAAGCAAGACGAGCTAGAAAGCCATTGCGCTAGTGTGATAAAAGATTTCCAGAAGTATGCAGGAAGAATAGTCTTTAACGATGTGGCCTACAACATCTTCAACCTAACGCAGCCAGTAGGCTGGAATGTAGTTGAGACCCAATTTGACGGTGATGGCCATGTTCTTTACGCTCTCGGAGGCGCGGAATTATCACTCAAATTGGTGACAGACAAAGTCGAATTTGACCCTGCCACAATTATTCTTCCAAGAGCAGATAATTACACCATCGTGTTGAGAGCAAAGACAAGCGGATCTGTTGTCTTCAACGCTGACGGTGAAGTTGGGGTCAGTGTCGGGAACGAAGAATACAGCCTACACTCCTTCCGCCTACCGCCTCTAAGAAATGGAGTATGTAACGTTAGAATCCTGCTCAGCAACGAAATATTCCTTGACAGCATCACCATATACTCTTCGCCTAACAGTGAAGAGCCCGAGAGACTGTTTCCAAACAGGCAAAGCAACAGCCGAATAACGTTTGCCAACAAAGCCAGCCCAACGGAATACAACTTAAACATAGAAAACAGCAACGGCCGATCGTGCCTAGTAGCGCCAATTTCGTTTGATGACAGATGGAGAGCATACGTAAATGGCACGGAGGTCTCACCCGTGAAGATGAATGATTTCCTGTTGAGTTTTCCACTCAACGAGACTGGCAACTTGCAAGTACGAGTAGCTTTCACTCCGCAGAAATATGTGGCAATCGGCTTCTCCATTACGCTAGCGAGTTGCTTTATTATTCTTGTAGTTTTGACAGCAGGATATGTGAAGACTCGAAGGAGAAGGAAGGAGAAGAATGAGAATAGGTGTCTATTGGCGTTCATTTAGAGGGCTAGGCGGTGCCCCCCGGGTAGCAGCAAACATGATCGATTCGTTGGGGAAATTGGGGCACGAGCCTGTGGTTCTCACGAATGAGTACGACGTCAAGCTATATCCCACCTTGGAAGGCAGAAGAATCCTTTGCACAAAAAAAGGCATCCTCAGAGGGCATCCTGCCGGAAAAGTATTTGATGCAGTCAACGCCGCATTCTTCCTAACGAAGCAGATTAGAGACCTCGACGGTCTGTTCTTGACCGGCATGTATTTCGCATCCGCCCCTATGAAAATGGTTGCAGACACTAAGATCATTCTATACGTTCACGCGCCCGTTTGCATCGATTGGACACTGAACCCCACGATTCGAAAGATATTGAAGAAATTGGAGTCTAGACTCTACCGCTCTGCTGACTTCGTCTTGAGCAACTCCAGACTCACCCAAAACACGTTGAGAGAGCATCTAAGACTGGACTCTGAGGTTCTCTACCCACCGGTAGACACGAAGTTCTTTGCGTATAATGATGCAAAAGAAGCAGCAGTTGTTTCGATCTGCCGCCTGCACCCAAAAAAGAGAAGCGAACTAATGATCGAGCTTTTCCAGAACCTCAAAGGTGACTACAGATTTTTCTTGGCAGGTGCCATAGAGGAGAAGTTCACAGAATACGGAAAGCGGTTGACAGAAGCGGCCTCAAAGGACAGGCGGATTTCGGTTCTGTTCAACCCAAGCGACCAGGAGATAAAAGACCTATATGCCAAGGCATCTGTATTTTGGTACATATACCCAAAAGAAGAATTCGGACTTCCAGTGGCTGAAGCTATGAGTTGCGGCACCCCTGTCGTAGCATTGCAAGGAGGAGGTGTAAATGAAATCGTTGCCAACAATCGAACAGGCTTCCTTGTTAGCACGAGAGAAGAGCTGCTTAGAAAAACTGATTTCCTCTTGAGCGATCCTGAGACACGCCGCGAAATGGGACTTGCTGCAAGAAAACGGACCGAAGAGAACTTCAGTTGTAATGTGTTCCTGAAAAGAGTGCAATTGGTCGTGAGTCGAGTTTTTGGCAGGTCAAGCCTGCATTCAGATTCTGCGGAGGCATAGCAAGTGCTGATGTTGGATGTGGGATGTGGATGCGCGAAACACAAGGGATGTCTAGGAGTTGACCTGAGAAGGCTCAAATGCGTAGATGTCGTGGCTGATGCCAGTACACTTCCTTTCAAGAATGATTGTTTTGACAGAGTATTCCTCAGACACACAGTGGAACACATCCACGACATTGTATCGTTTATGATTGAGATTTGGAGAGTAAGCAATAGTGGCGCCACGGTTCATGTTTGGACGCCGCATTTCACGTCATTCCATAGTTACACAGATCCAACTCACGTTCACCACCTGACGACAGAATCCTTCGACTACTTCGACGCAAGGACCGAACTGAGCAAAGAGTTCGGATCTAATGACAAATCCGATTTCAGAATCAGACAGAGAAGAATACTATTTACGAAGCGAATATTTTGGAATTGCTTGATCGCCAAATTGGCCAACAAATATCCGATTGTATACGAACGCATATTTGGATGGATATTTCCTGCGGACGACCTGTACTTCGAACTGGAAGTTGCCAAACCAGCCTTTAGCTGAAAGAAGTGCTTAGAGCATATTGCCAAAAAGATGCCTGCAAGGCAGGACAATCACAGTTATCAGGTGCTTCGACTGCGTGGCACAACAGGAGCCTGACGACCTCATCTAAGATCCAGTCGTGAAAGCCCGACGCTCGCCGCGCATAGATCCTTTGGCGTTTCTTCGATTAGTTGTCCTTGTTGTAGTCGCTTGCAAGAATGCACGTACCCTGATAGATAAATCTGAGAGGGACGTGAGTATCAAGCGTTAGGGCTAAGCGTAGGGTTATCTCTCTTAGTTTCAGAACCGTTCTTCCAAAAACTGACCGCTCAAGCAGGTTATAATAGGGTTCACCCTCAAAGGAGGGAAGTTCAGTCTTGGAAACCTTGATTTTTCCTCTAAAGATGTTCTCGAGTTCAGCAAACATTATTGCGAAAACGCTGCCGACCTTGAGCCTCTTTTTTATGTGCAACTTCTGACGGCTGACTAAACGTTCTAGGTCCTCCATGTCATACCCTCTGTAGGTCTTCAGAGTTTCATATTTAGCTCCGTACTTGGAAGGCGTGCTCAGGAGAACGCATCCTCCCTTCTTTAGGACACGGCAGATTTCTGATAGTGCTTTGTCTGGATCATTAATGTGCTCGAAAAGTGCCGAGGCGAGTACAAAATCAAAACTCTTATTGCGGAAAGGTATTTCCGTAGCCGACGCTCGTACGTACACTCCGCCTTTTGAGAAGCATCGTTGAACGTCCAGACCTACATAGTTGCCGCCGAAAAAGTGTCGGTAATAGGCTGGGCCACAACCGCAATCAAGAGTCAACTTATTCCTAGGAAAGTAAGGAGTAATGACTTGTTCCCACTCTGCCCGCCAGACAGACTTTGTCTGCAAGTGCCTTGTATCTCCGAGACACATAGGATTTCGCCAGCTCAGACTGAAGTATTCCCGTCGTAGGCTGATCTGCACTCTTCAAGAATACTCCTTGCGGTGAACCTAATAGCTTGTTCGCTATTATGCTTTGGCTTCCACCCCATCGATTTCAGTTTTGAGATGTCTAGAAGCATTTTCTTCACATCGCCCTTCCATCCGCGTCCGCCGTCTACTCCTCCAGTGAGTCTGAATTTGACGTTGTTCAGACCTGCCTCTTCAGTCACAATTTCTGCGATTCTGAGAACAGTGACCCAATCCTCGGAGCCCACATTAAACACTGCGACTGGGAGAGAGTTTTTCTCACAAGCAGTCAATGCCGCATCCACGCAATCATCAACGTAAAGGTAAGACTTGCTCTGTGTACCATCACCTAGAATCTCCAACTCCCTTTTGTCCTTTCTAAGCTTCCTGATAAGATCTGGCACTACACCGTGCCGGCTTTTTGGACCTACTATGTTGGCAAGCCTGAGTGTGATGGCAGCAAAATTGCCAAGGTAGGCGTAAGAAGAGATTAGAGCTTCAGACGCAAGCTTGGATGCACCATAGATTGAGATTGGTTTAAGCGGCCCACAACTCTCCTTTGTCGGAAAATCGTCTACGTCGCCGTAGACAGTGGAAGTTGAAGCGAACACAACCTTCTCAACATTGCGAGCATGCCCTAAAGCTTCCAAGAGAACATGTGTGCCATAAACATTCTGTTTAAAGCAGTTCTTCGGATCATTAAGTTCTAGGCGAACCTCTGGGTTAGCGGCGAAATGAAAAACAGCGTCTAGATCAGAGATGGCTTTCTCGACGTCGGAGGGTCTGGTGATGTCTCCTTCTATAACGTGGACATTGTCTGAGTAGTTTTCCAAGACATCGTCGATATTTTCATACTTGCCCGAGGAGAAATTGTCAAAGATGACCACGCGACCACCTAGACTTGCGATCTTTTCGCAGAGGCAAGAACCTATAAAGCCCGCACCGCCAGTAATGAGAACTCGCTTTCCCTGCCAGCCAAACACGGAAAATCACCCATGGGTCTAACGAGAAGACCGTCTAGACCTTCGTCAGAACATATGAGATGAACTGTTTAATTTCGTTAACTGTGAGCTTGGATTTGCCTTTCTTTCTGCTCCTGAAGACTATGGGAACCTCGGTTATCCTAAACTTGCGCAAGTGCGCTTGTCTTATGGTTTCTATCTGTATTTCGTACGTTTCGCTGTGCAAGTCGCCAACCATGCTTCTTACAAGCTTCGTCGAGTAACAACGCAGTCCGCTTGTATAGTCGTGTATTTTGGCCTTCACCAGAATGGAGGCTATAAGATTAG
>CAYYXF010000057.1:0-8942 GCA_964475545.1 uncultured Candidatus Bathyarchaeia archaeon
CTTCTGGGATTGTCCATTCTGGAAAGTACTCTTTGACAGTGCTGATGTTTTCGTTCACGTCTACTAGGAACGGGTCAAGTGAACGTTCTTCAACAGATTTGCATGTTTCAATTATTCGCGAGAGTTCTTCTCTGCCCGTTTTCTCTCGTTCATGTTTTGACTGCATTAAGCTACCTCTCTGACTATTGATTTGCCTTCGATGTTTTGCACAGTAATTATGTTTACCTCTTCCCTTGCAAACGTTATTTGGCTTGGTGTGATGACTATGTATTGGGCGTTTCCATCTGTGACTGTTGAGATCAGCATTTTCGCGATTAGCTCACGGTTCTTGGGGTCCATGTGGACGTCATATTCGTCAACTGCGCGGAAGGGTGAACGGACGTGTTGTTGAAGGGCCAGCAGGAAGCTCATCGTCGCGGTTGTCCTTTCGCCGCCGCTCTGCGTATAAGCGTCAAGCGGAACCGGCTTTCCACCCTTGAACCCTACGAGAATTTCTAGTCCAGCCGCCTCAATGTCATGCTCATTGACCAATCTAACTTCACCGACAGCTTGGGTCTGCGTTAGAATCCTTTGATATTCCAAGTTAGCACGGTCAAGAAGGCTTTGGATTACCGTCCGCCACGCTTGCATGCGCGTCTTGACTTCCTCCAGCGCTTTCTCGCGGTTCTCAGCCACTAACTGTGCTTTCTCCTTGAGCTCCAAGTAGAGTTTCGAATAGTTTTCATACATTCGCTCGATGTCTTCTGAAACGTCAGTGAGCGCTGCCAAATGCCCTTCTGTTACTCGTATTTCATCGAAGATTTCGCCGGTGATTTTCAGAACCGCGATTCTAGGCCCGCTTTGCTCTGCCTTGCTGATAGCTTCGCCAAGATGCTTTCTTGCGTCGCTTAGTTCTTTTTCAAGCGATTCTATTGCGACGAGCGCATTTTCTCTGCGATATTGGAGTAATGCTATTTTTATTCGGGTGTCCAAGACTTGATTGTTGACTTTTTCGATGTTTTGCTCCAGACTGTTGGCTTTCAATTGATTCGTGTTTATTTCACTGTTCAGTTTTGAAAGATGTTGATTCGCGTTTTGGATTAGTTCTCGCAGATTTTCGCTTTTCAAGAGTTTGAGTAGCGGTGAAGCTTCTGGCATCGGGGTTATGCGGGAAGATGAGTTCGGTTTAGGCAGAGCCACAGCTTCCAGCATTAGTGTCTCCTTAAGGATTTGCTCACACAGAGAAATGGTTGACTCGTTTGCCGCTTCCTGTCGTTCAAGACTTAAGCGATCGTCAAATAGGCTCTTCCATTCGTTTCTAAGTTTTATGAGCTCGTTCTGCGCGGATTGGAGGTTCTCTCCTATAGCTGTTGCTTCTTCTTCTATTTGATTTAGAGTGTCCTGTTCTTTTTTCCTATCAGCTTCCAGCTCCGTGACGACGCTTTCTCTTCGGATGACTTCTGCCCAAGCTAGCTCCCTTTCCAGGAATCTTCTCTTGGCTAGCAGCTGCTTTTTCTCTTGGAACCTGTCATATTGTTCTCTCCAATAGTTAAGCGTCTGTTCAGCAGACTCCAACAGTTTGCCCATTGATTCTTCTTGGCTCAGTGTGCGGACAAGCTTCTTCTGGGCTTGCAGTACATTTTCTCGATAGGCTTCAAGTCCGACCGCGGCCTCAACCATGCGCAGTTTTTCTTGCGGAGAGAGCACTGTGAACTGTTCCACCATGTTCTGATGCATGATTATGAGTATGTTGTCCGGGTCTACGCCAAGTCTCGATAGGAGTCTGTCAACGTCGTTCTTGGTAGCGGCTCTGTTCTCAAGTTCAAACCAGTACTTGCCATCGCGTCGCAGGACACGGGTGAGAAAGATCTGATCTTTGTCATATCTGGGAACCAGCCTACTTTTGCCTCTTCTAGCATTGTCTAGGATTACCGTGACGCGGGCCTGATCCTTTCCCCAACGTATGAGATCACTCAGCTTTCTAGACCTCTCCGTGTAGGATTGACCAAGAGCCACTGAGATAGCTAGCAAGAGCGATGATTTTCCTGAGCCGTTAGGTCCACATACGACGTTCACGCCTACCTTAAAAGGTACCCTGGCGTACTCGTAGCTCATGAAATTCTCCAGGATAACCTCTTGAATTAGCATTGGCGCTTTTTCCTCGAAAGTGTGGTAATAGAGGTGAGATTTCTCTTATTAAAAGAATTAGGCAAAGTTTCATTCAAAGCTGACCATGGGCGCGTGAGGGTTTAACATGTAGATTTGCAGAGTCGCGCCTGCAAAGTTTCATAAGCAGAATTCGGCAAACTAGATGTTGAGGTTTCGCCATGGTTGTTGCTGGGAAAATCTTCAAGCTTTCAGAGCCACTGTCTGTGGCTGATGTGGCCTCAAGCCTTGAAGGTCATCGTATTGAAGAGGATTTTGAAGAGGGCGGCTTCAAGTTCAAGCTATTGAGCGAAGTTGTTGGTCTTCTTCCAAAAGGAAATATGTTGAAGGGCGTCTATTCACGTGACTATGTGATCCATGTTTTTCACAGGGGGAAAGTTGCTCCGCTGCCTCGCACGGTCGAGGCTCTGTTTAGCTTTGCCCAGCATGAAGATGCCACCTTCTTAACCATAGTCGAGAAGAAAAGAGTCGCAAACTTCATTGCAAACAAACTTAGTGAGGTGATTTTCGAAAAAGTAGGGGGGATACTGGAGGCCAGAATCCCACCTGAAACCTTAAGACAGTTTCACCTGAAAAACCCTGAGGAAACAAAGATAGCATTCTTCGACAACGTTGACATACCGAACGTGAATAAGCTGTCACTTTATGGGCCAGATTTAGTCAACACGTCGCTTTTTGAGGATTATGCAAAGCATGGCGACCTCTGGTACGTTGTTGCAAGGTCCAAAGAGTTCGGCTACGTCGTAGGTATAACAAGAGACGCATCTGTCACCGTATTCAATTTGTCAGAAAAAGAGAAATATGTTGAATACGTTGCGAAGGACGTCTACCCATTGATAACAATATGAGTGTGCAAAGACCGATCAGCATTTCATTGATAATTGGACGACTTTCTTGTATCATTTCATCCTAAGACCTTGCTAATGAACTCCTTTGCCTCCGAATCCTAGGGTCATCCATCATTGTTTTCACCTTCTGAGAAGGATTTGAATCAATCACATGTTTGGAGACTTAATAAGCTCCATCTGTGATAACTGAAAGTGAGAGAAAAATCTAGGTCAGGTTAAGCGAGTGTAGCAAAATGCCTAGCTCCGTTAAAGGATTATGGAATATTGTTCTAAGCGGCTATCCAAAGTCAGGCAAGACCTTGCTTGCTCGAAGACTGGTTGCTGAAAACACGTGTTTCACAAGAGTAGGCGTGGACGAGTTGAGGGAAATGCTTTTCAACGAAGTTCCACCGTGCCGCGACGAATTTCTGCTATACTCGCTCATAGCTGAGACACGAGACGCATTGCTCGGGAGAGACTACAGCGTTGTGATCGATTCAACCGCTCCTGACAACATTACACGCCAGTTTCTGTTGACATCAAAAATCAAGCATCTAAATCAGCTTCTCATCGTGCTGACCGTTGATAGGAAGATATTGACTGGAAGAAACATTGAAAGCTTTGGGAATGCAACTCCGATTCTTGCTTGGGACAAACGTTGGCAAGAACCAAAAAGGGAATGTTGCCTCTTCAAGTTTAGAAGCAACAATATGGAAGAGTTCAGTGACAGTTATGGTCGCCTCGCAGAGCTTCTAGAAAGCGAGACGCACCCCTTCAGGCCTGAATTTCGTCTCCCTTTGCCTCCGAGGCAGGAAACAAGAAAAGCGCTCAGAGAATTCCTGAAGAAGCATTCGCCGACCATCGCACACGCATAACCACAAAGAAGATCAGGTAATGTCGATTTCCACCAAGAAATATGTGTTGCAGACAAAGGCCGTCAAAGGACAAGCGGCATTCTTATATACAGATTCTGAGAAACTCACATCGCTTGTGGATCATACGGTAAGGATATCAGATTTTCTGGTGAGAATATGCAGAAAACAACCAAACATTTGCTCAAAATAACCATCCTACTGATGATTTTTCTGACAACAGTCGGCAATTTCGCTCAAGCTTCATTGCTCGTGAAAACAGCCGAATTGCCGAAATCGCTGACTGACGAGAAAAGCCGTTCGATCGAGTTGCTTGGGAATCTTTCTGGTGGCAACGACTCTATTCTTGAGAACACAAGTCTCAGCAAATTAGATGATAGTAGCAATTATCCGCCACTTCATGAGGATTCAGGCCAATTGGTTATAGGCGTGAAAAACGTCTACCCAGAAGCCTACAATGTTTTGGCAGAGAAAATATCAAGATTCGGCGGGGTCATCATGAATAATGTGTCGATTGGAGGAGAACCAATCGCCATAATTGCTGAACTGCCTCCATCAAGTGTCTCTCTATTCGCGAGAGAGGTTCAAGCGTCTGGTCTAGCTAGGTACGTCGAATCTAGAATCAAATTCGAAGCTCAATTCGTACCTAACGATCCTTACTATGCTTATCAATGGGCTCTACCGAAAATAGAAGCTGGTTGGGCATGGAACACAACGACAGGCAACTCATCCATTACTGTAGCGGTCATTGACACGGGCGTTGATTATACTCATCCCGATCTCGTAGGCAACTATGTTCCCGGGGGCATCGACTGGGTTAATATTGATCCTTATCCCATGGACGACAACGGGCATGGGACTCACTGTGCAGGCATAATAGCCGCAGTTCTGAATAACAATCAAGGTATTGCCGGGCTTGCTCAGGTCAAAATCATGGCTGAAAAAGGTCTTGATTACACTGGAACCGGATACGACGATGTCCTTGCAAATGCCATTATACATGCTGTAGATCAGGGCGCCAACATAACCAGCAACAGCTGGGGCAGCGATGAAGACAGCCATCTTATTCACGACGCAATCCTATACGCCTACAACCATAGCGTGCTGGTAGTAGCCGCAGCCGGAAACAATGCCTCAGCAAGAAGAATGTACCCCGCTGCCTACAATGAAGTTATCGCTGCTACTGCGACAGACAGTGATGACAAACCTGCAGGGTTCACTAGTTACGGCGATTGGGTTGAGCTGGCAGCTCCAGGAGTGAACATCTACTCAACTTCTCCTGGCGCATCCTACGCCTACAAAAGCGGTACATCCATGGCTTGCCCACACGTTGCAGGTGTGGCTGCGCTCGTCTGGAGTCAATTCCCAAATGCAACACGAGACTGGGTGAGAGCCAGATTGAGATACTCTGCTGACGATTTGGGCCAGCTTGGCTTTGACAAATATTACGGGTACGGAAGAATCAATGCGAGAAAAGCCATAGAGCAGCATGTACCATTACACGATCTTGCGATTTTAGAATGGGAGAAACCAAGATATGTTCAGCCAGGAGATACGTTCACTTCCAATGTTACGGTGTTAAACTTCGGAAAGAGCGCCCAGCAAGACGTGATGGTGCAACTCCTTGTCGAAGGCAATGTTACAGCTTCAACATCAATTGAAAGACTGGAAACTGGCGGAGTGAAGACAGTCAACTTTTCATGGAGTCCTATGGCTGAAGGAGACTTCAATGTTACTGTCTATGTTGTACCTGTTCCTGGAGAAACGGAGACCGACAACAACCGAGCTGTTCAAATGATCTCAGTGCACACGAGGTTCTATCTGAGTCCGGACAAAGATACTGCTGGAGCAAAAGTGATTGCCACTGGGTTTGATTTTCCAACTCAGAGCCAAGTGACATTGGGCTTCAATGACGTGCCATTGGGCTTCGCCTTGGTAGACGACCAGGGAAGTTTCACCTTCACATTCAATATCCCGTTTTCCAACGCAGGTGTGCAGACCGTGAAAGCAACTGATGCTGAAGGAAACTCCATAGCTTCCAACTTCACAGTGGTCAACGAAACCCCGCTAGACATCAAAATTGACGTAGGAACAACATACTACATTGGACAGACAGCCGAATTCTATGCCCAAACAACCTTTGAAGGGGTGCCAGTCAACTCGACAATCACGGGTGCAGTGCTCCACAAACCAGACAGAGCAGCTGAAAACCTGACGGTCCAACAGGTCGCAACAGGACTGTACAGGACAGAATACACCGTAGCAGGTAACAAGACGGGCACATACACTCTCATCATCGAAGCAAGCTACGTTACGGACACGATTCAAGCCAAGGGTGCATCATTGAAATGCTTCGAAGCCAGCGACACGCTTCCTCTGATAGGCAAACAGGTAGCCGAAATCAAAGATGGCATCGCAACAGTACTGACGGATCTGGGGTCGGTCAAACTGAACCTAACAGCGATCAATGCAACGCTTGAAGACATTTTCCTCAACGTTACGGCCATAAAGGAAACCACTGCGACAATTCAGACCACAATAGGGACAATGGAAGGTAAGGTCACGTCAATGAACGAGACCATTGCGACCATCGTGGTTCCAGGGTTGGGTCAAATCGAAGCAGACGTGTCAAAGCTCAAGGAAAGTCAAGGGACGTGGACGCTTTCCTTATACATAATCTTGCTGGTGACGATAATTGCAGCTTTTGGCGCATGGTTATCAGTTACAATGATGAGACGCAAAAAAGGAACAAAGATAGAGGCAAATGCTCCGCCTTTGTCTGAGAATATTCAATGATTCGCTGCAGCGTCCAATATGGAGAAAACTAGTACTCAATGCCTCTTCGCGACTGGCAGCCCTTGCTGAAAGGATGCTTAACCTCCCTCATTTCCGTCACATAGTCTGCAGCATCAATCACTTGGCTCGGTGCATCGCGTCCAGTTAGCACAAGCTCCACGTGTTTTGGTTTGTTCTTTACCAGTTTCAGGACTTCCTCAAGCCCTATCAGTTTCAAGTCTAAGGCTACGTTGATCTCGTCCAAAATGACTACGTCATATTGTCCACCGTCGACAATCTGTTTGGCTAATTGAAGTGCCTGCTCTGCGAGTTTAACGTCTTCCTTTTGCGCAGGTGTGGCTGTTATGAATTCTCCTCTGCCGAAGGCCTTCAAAGTCAGATTTGGAAGCTTGTCTACTATGTAGAGTTCGCCATAGTCAAATCCGCCCTTGATGAATTGCACTATGTAGACTTTCAGCCCTCTGCCAACCGCCCTAAGTGCAAGTCCAAAAGCTGCTGAAGTTTTTCCCTTTCCATTTCCAGTGTAAACCTGAACAAATCCCTTATCAAGTCTTGGCACTTTCTAATGCTTCCTTAGCCTTTCGTTGAGAAGTTTTTCAGCGGCCGACGCTGGGTCAATTTCCCTTTTCAGGATCTTCTGAAGCAACTCTTCAAATTTTCCTTCTTTTCTCAAATCGTCTAATATTGAGCTTACAGTCCTTTCCTTTATTGCTTCCGCGAGTTCCGCTTCTGCTGTGGCCTTCAGAAGTTTCTTCTTGCGCTCTGTGTCTTCTTCAATGAAATGCCTGTGCTCCTCCAATTTCTCTACAAGTTGTGGGACACCTTCGCCTGAAAGTGCCACGGTTTTGAGAATGGGTGGTTTCCATGGTTTCCCATTGTTATTCAGCTGCAGCATTGCTTGAATGTCCATCATTGTCTTGTCTGCGTTTTCTCTGTCGGCCTTGTTGACAACAAAGATGTCAGCTATCTCCATCAATCCTGCTTTGATGGCTTGTATTTCGTCTCCCAAACCTGGCGCGTGGATCAGTACTATTGTCTGCGCGACTTTGATTATCTCCACTTCGGACTGACCCGCACCTACCGTTTCAACGAGTATTACGTCCTTGCCTGCGGCATCCAAGATTTTGACAGCATCTTTTGTGGCCTTGGCTAGTCCGCCGGGGTAGTTGCGGTTTGCCATGCTGCGTATGAACACGCCTTCGTCGGTGCTGAGTTCTTGCATGCGTATTCTATCGCCTAAGAATGCTCCGCCTGTGAAGGGGCTTGTCGGGTCGACTGCGACAACACCAACTGTTTTGCCCTTTTGCCTATACTCTCGCACGATTTTCTCGATGAGCGTGCTTTTTCCAGCGCCGCCAGAGCCTGTTAAACCAATTACATGAGCTTTTCCTGCGCGGGGATAGATCGCTGCAATTATTTCATGCGCTTTCAGCGGCTCGTTTTCAATGATCGTTATCGCTCTTGCTATGCTTCTGCGGTTTCCAGCAAGTACTCCATGGACTATTTCTTCGGTTCTTGTCAACGATCCAGCACATCTTTATGTTTAGGTTTTTTTGGGCACATTGTCAAGCACGTATCGAATTATCGCTTCTGTTGTGGTTCCAGGGCCGAAGATCTCTTTTATCCCGAGTTTCTTCATTTCCGCCAAGTCTTCTTGTGGGATTATCCCTCCGGCAAAGACCATAACGTCTGTTAATCCTTTTTTCTTGAGAAGATCCATGATTCTTGGGAAGAGTGCCTTATGAGCTCCTGAGAGTATGCTCAATCCCACGACGTCCACATCTTCTTGGAGTGCTGTTTCAGCTATTAGCTCTGGAGTCTGTCTCAGGCCGGTGTAGATTACTTCCATTCCAGCGTCTCTTAGGGCTCGAGCTACTACTTTGGCCCCTCTATCGTGGCTGTCTAGACCTGGTTTTGCGATTAATACTCGGATTTTTCTTTCGTGTTGCATCTTGTTTTCTCCTCTCTAAATTACAATTAGTTCCTTGTATTCCCCGTAAACTTGGCGCAGCACTTCTGTGATTTCGCCCAGTGTTGTGTAGGCTTTCACTGCGTCGATTATTATTGGCATGAGATTCTCATCTTTTTCTGCTGAGTAATGAAGTTTTCCAAGCAGTTCTTTGACTTTTCCGTTGTCTCTTTGTCTTTTCAGTTTTTGCAGGTTGGCAACTTGTTCTTTCTCCACCTTCGGATCAATGCGTAAGAGTTTTATTGGACATTCATGCTCTTCGGTGGTGTAATCGTTGACTCCGACTATCGTGCGTTTTTTCTCCTCTATTTCTCTCTGGTACTTGTAGGCGCT
>CAYYXF010000058.1:0-8812 GCA_964475545.1 uncultured Candidatus Bathyarchaeia archaeon
ACTTCCTTAATCTTCTTCTCCGTCTCCTTAACCTTGGCCTTCTTCTTCAACGCCACATAACAGTCTCTCGCATACTCCAAAGCACTGACACCAAACCTGTCAAACCCCTTCTGAAAAGACAAATCCGCAGACTTCAGAAAACGCTCAACAGCCACCTCATAATTCTTAAGCGCATACGCACATTCCCCAGCCTTATAAAGCATAGAAGTAGAATCAAAGTAGTTCTGCACTTTATGATACAATTCTGCAGTACGCAGAAAGATTTCCTCAGCCTCCTTATACTTACCCGTATCAAAAAGCGTCCCAGCCTCTTTATGCAACCTAACCGGGTCTTCTCTCACCTTAGCCTCACCCATAACTGTCAACCCACAACTTTCCATCTATCAGCACAAAACCCACATTTAGCCTTTCCCATTGCAAAACTTAAAATGAAATCTGCAACCAATAACCCCACATGCACACATAGGAGAGCCAGCTAATGAATATCTGCGACGCACATGTCCACTTAGGAAAATCCGGCCCATGGCAACCATACATGAACCCAACAATATACGTTGACGACGCCATACGCCTCTTTGACAAACACAACGTGGAAAGAGCGATTGTTTTCCCAAACCCCAACGTAGGCGACATGTACCCAAGAATGAATGATTACATCGCAAAGTCAGTCAGAAAATATCCAAAGCGGCTCGTCGGATTTGGCCGCGTAGACCCAAGGAGAGAAGACGCAATAAAGGAATTGACCCGAATAAAGAAAAGCCTAGGCTTAACAGGCCTCAAACTACACCCCATGGTAGAATGCTTCAGACCAGACCACCCATTCTTCAACAAATTCTTCCAACAAGCAACCAAACTAGGCCTGCCAATCCTATTCCACACAGGCGACGGCTTCTCCTCACCAGGACTCATCTCAAAAATCGCCAAGAAATACCCAAAACTACCCATAATACTGGGTCACCTGAAGGAAGGCGCCCTAAACACCATGCAGCAATTCGACAATATCTACGTCGAAACTTCAGGCACACTGCCCAACCTCATCGAACTCGCAGCCGACATAGATGAAAACAGAATACTCTTCGGCTCCGACATCCCATACTATCGCTACCCGACACAAATAGCAATCGTCGAGGCCTCTGAGATCACACAAAGAGCAAAACGCAAAGTCCTCTACGAAAACTTCCAAAGACTCTTTACCCAAAAAACACAATAAGGGAACAGACTCTTACAGAATACCAAGGTGCCTAGATGAAAACAAGAGAAAACCCCGCAAAAATGACTATTACGCTTGCAATCGCAGCGGTTTTCGCCGCCCTCGTATGCGTAGCAACACTAGTTCTCGTAGTCAATATCCCAGCCACCAATGGTTACTTCAACATAGGCGAAATCATGATCTACGTCGCTGCATTACTGTTTGGCCCACTCGTGGGAGCCTTTGCAGGAGGCGTTGGCGCCGCAATCGCCGACTTGCTAGCCGCGCCCGTTTTCGCCCCTGGAACGCTTGTAATAAAGTGTTGCGAGGGAGCAATCGTAGGATTCTTGAACAAGAAAGCACTTAAGCGTGCTTCAACAGCTGATTGGAGAACTTACACCATGCTGCTCGGAGTATTTGTGGGAGTACTACTTGCGACAATCGGATCCCTCTATTATCGAAATGTGGACGTCTACTTGGGTTATCCTCAATCTATAATGTTCAGTCTTTCCATACCCGCCGAGGTTTGGTACTTCCTAGGTGGAATCCTTGCTCTGGCTATTGCTTTAGTGGGTTTCAAACTTGAGCCCGAATCAGGACGAGCTGTCTTAGCAATACTTGTTGGTGGCCTAGAAATGATTGCAGGCTATTTCCTCTACGAGCAGCTAGTGCTTGGCAAAACCGCCGCAATCGTAGAAATCGCCGCAAACATTATCCAAATGCTCGCCGGAATGATCATTGCAATACCTGTTGCGAGAATAATTTCCCGCCGCCTCCCTCAATCCAAAAGCTGACAAAACCATCCTGCGAAGGGTCTGTAATGAAACTACCTCACGGAAAAATACCAATAGATCTTCTGAAAGAAGTTGTCTTCAAAAATCTAGGCATTGAACGACCAGAAGTTGTACTAGGTCCATCCAGCGGTATTGACGGTGCAGTGATAAAAGTAGGAAACCAAACACTAATCGTCTCTATGGATCCTATTACAGGAGCACTAGAACGAATCGGATGGCTTGCAGTAAACGTTAACGCAAATGACATAGCCACCTTCGGAGTCGAACCCGCTTTCCTCTTCTCATGCATTCTATTGCCTGAAGGTGCAAATAGAAGAACCGTTGAGACGATCTGCGCTCAAATGGATAAGGCCGCAAGAAAATTGGGAATAGCAATTGCCGGAGGTCATTGTGAAGTGACGCCAGACCTAACTAACCCGATAGTTGTAGGCTGCGCTGTAGGTATTGCAGAGAAGGGCAAATACGTGACAGCTGGCGGGGCCAAGAATGGGGATAAACTCATTCTAACGAAAACCGCAGGAATCGAAGGAACAGCCATTCTCGCATCAGACAGAGAAAACCAACTGAAAAAAGCGATGAGCACCAAGATGCTGCAAAAAGCAAAAGAGTTCTTTAGCCAAACAAGCGTGGTCGAAGATGCAATCACAGCATTCAAAACAGGCGGAGTACACGCAATGCACGACCCGACAGAAGGCGGCATAATAGGCGGGATATATGAAATGGCGGAAGCCTCAAACATAGGCGTGAGAATACATGAAGAAAAAATCCCTGTTCAGCCCGAAACAGCAAGAATCTGCAAATTCCTCAAGATCAACCCACTCCAACTAGTCAGCTCCGGAGCACTGCTGATAGCTGCCAAGCCGAACGCCGCGAGCAAGATCGTCGAAAACCTGAAAAAAAAGAACATTCAAGCCTCGATTATTGGAGACTTCTTAAAGGATCGGGAAAATCGCACTTTGGTGACAAGAAATGGAAAAGAGCAAGCTCTACCGAAACCGACCTCCGACCACCTTTGGCTTGCGCTTGCAAGAGACTAGAAGACTATTGCCAGAAAAATCAAAAATGAATGCCAGACATCTTCTGATGCACATAGCCATCTTTGAATCCACACCTAGGGCGATATTGCCCGCCACAGCATTTGCCTTCAGAACCGAAAATGTCCTCCCACTTGCATTAGATTAAAATACCAATAGTGAATTGGATGAACAGACGTAGATGAAGTGACACATCTTTGGTAATGACTCTGGAAAAAGCCACAAGAATCGCCAAATGCTCCCTAATGCCGAACAGACCCTACCATGTCCAGTGGCTGCTCACAAGGAGATGCAATTATCGATGCAGAGGCTGCAGTGTCTGGCGAAAACAAGATGGAAACGAACTGCCCACGGACGAAGTGAAAAAGGGCCTAGACATCCTAAAAGAACTCGGCGTCATAGAGACAGTATTCTCCGGAGGAGCACCACTCCTAAGAGATGACATTGACGAGATCCTAGAGTATGCCTCGCGCTTTTTTGTCACAACAGTCTACGACAACGGAAGCCTGGCAGCAGACAAGATTGAAGCCCTGCGATACGTGGACTTCGTCGCTATCTCACTCGACACTTTGGATCCACAAAAGAATGATCACGCCAAGGGCGTCGAAGGCTCATGGAACAAGGCCATGAAAACCATCGAAACACTACACAAAGAAGGAATTCCAGTAAGCATATCCCCAACGATTTCGCAGCTCAACCTGCATGAAATTGTGCCCCTTACTGAGTATTTCTCGAAAAAAAACATCCCTGTCTGGTACTGCTTATATTCGTATGACACTTCAGTGGATTCGAATCAGCTTTTCAAAATAGGCAAGAAGAACGACGAGCTCGAAATAGCCGACAGAGATGCCATGGTAAAGCTCTGCGACTCACTAAATGAAATGAAGAAACAAAACAGCAACATCCTCGTCACTAGCAAACTCCTGAATGCCGTCAAACATCTCTACTTGCATGGTGAGAGAACGTGGGAGTGCCGTGCACTTCAAAACTTCTTCATGATAGACAATCTCGGCAGAGTCGCAGGCTGTCACCTGCGCAACCCAGTAGCATCGATTTCTGATCTGCCCAGTGTTTGGCATAGCACCAAATTCGACTCCTTGCGCCAAACTTACAACAGATGCACAAAATGCATCTATCTATGTTACATCTTCTATTCCTTACATGGCAGCGTTCTCGGCAACCTCCAAATTGCCCAAGACAGATGGAGAAACGCAAAACTTCTACTGAAGAAAAACCATCCTGTGCCTCTGAGTCGGGCAAAACAACGATGATACGCCCAACCTTCCAGCATGTCCGCTACACATGATTGTCTTACCCAACTCAAGAAACGTAGGCAAAAGCACAATTAAGATGAAGACCAACACCAAGAACCAAAAGGCGATATTTCGAATGTTGCCAAAACCGCACTCGAAATCACACACATTCTTCCAAGCGCTCTCACTTGATTTAGGACAAAGCCATATGGAAAGTTGACAAATAATACAAATGATATACTACACTAGCGTCTCTTCGAAGCCACTTCAATGTCGTCCAGGTGCTTGAGCTGAGACCACAAGAGCGACAACACTTCAGAAACCTTTTTTTCCTCCATCTCCTTGCCCTCAAGGTCGAAAATTTCCATGTCGATGATGTTGTTATGCACGGTCGATTTAAAAGAGTTGCGGAACACTCAAGACTTGACCAACAAGAAAAAGCCAAACATACAAGGTGAAGGTAGCCTCCGAGCTTTCAACTTCCCGTTAAGGATTCATAACATTGGTCACTCTTGACCTGCAAATCTGTCTCTGAAGCAATTATCTAGCACCATGCAAAGAACACTGAAAACCTCAGAAGCTTTCAAGTTATCCGTGTCCAAAATCAGATGAAAGGGTTTGTAGTCTTCTCCTAAGGCGAAGCCATAAAGCCTTTTGTAGATGTTTTTGGTGTGGCTTTCCTTCTTTTTCAACGCCCTTAAGGCATCATCAACACTCATGTCGTCTCTTTTTGCCACCCTTCCAGCCCTCCTTTCGGGGGAAGCCTCCAACCATATCTTGAAACCTCCATCAAGAAGCCAAGGCATCGTCCAACTGTCCAGTATGACATCTCCTTTTTGTGCGAACTCTAGAAGTTTCTTGTCTATTGTCTGATCAAATTCCCGGTCCTTGACTCTCTTCTCCAGAAAGCGCATTCCTTCTTTGCTTTCCCACCATCCATGCCCCCCAACGTAGCTGTAGCCTTCTTCCATTGCCAAAGCTTTGAGCGCATCTCCCCCCGAGCAATATCTAAGACCATACTTACTAGCGAGTTTGCGCGCCAGTGTGCTCTTGCCGCTCCCAGTCAGGCCACAGATGCATACAATAAGAGGATGCTTTGCTATTTCGAGCTCCCTGCCCCTGCTCATCCGCCTGCCTCAGTGACCCGGTATCAGATGCTTCTTGCAGCTTGTCTCAGATTGCTCTTGAGGCAATTATGACATATTTGCCCGCCGTATGGGCGCCCAATCCTTTTCCTGCCTCGATTAAGCTTGCTTGCTTCAAATTTCGAAATCCTTGGAACCGCAGTTAATGGTTGCCCACAAGAGTGGCAATGTTGCAGGGCGCTAGCTTTCATCCCGTAATGAACCTTCTGGCCACCCCCCGGCAGTCTTTTATAGATGCGCCTTCGGCTTCTAGTGCGTTTGCTTGGTCTTGGCATCTTATTCACTCACCTCAATTATTCCGAATACATGCGAGAAAATCGTTCCAAACATCATTGAGCAAAGCAGGTACCACCATATAAGTGAAACGTTGAACAAGGGGATTGGAAGTATGGGTCCAACGCCTGGAAAATAAGCTATGGAGAGGGGATGCCCAGTGGGCGTAGCGAAGAACCCTCCCAAGAGTTGCCATATCAGGATCAATGGGACAAAAAATATCAGCGTCACCTTCATCGATTGCCACGTCATCTTGGACTGAAGCTGAAGAATCTGCTTTTGTTTCTTCGTGACCTTGTCCAAGCGCTTATTATCACCCGAACGTTTGGCTTCCCTAAATTCCTTGTTCCAATCTGCAATCTCTTTTCTCCAAGCCTTCGATTTTTCCGGGTTCGTCAAAAGACGATTCGTCAGTGAAGTCAACAAGGAGATCAAAGCGGCCAACAGAAACATGAAAATCGTCGAAACAGGAATGCTTTGCAGTTCTTCAAACACTGTCAGACTACCCCGCAGGCTTCCAATATTTCCTTTGCCGCCTCTTCAGGTTTTCCCTCAGCATTAGCGGCTATCTTTACGGGGGCGCCTGTCAAAACAGCGCATGCCCCAGCCATGAGCCTGGAAAGCATTAACTCCTCCTTCACAGCTTCCTCCATTGCTTCGTCTCTTCTTCTGCTACTGTCCTTCATTCGTCGTGTGAAAATCTCGTTTGGCTTAGCTTCAACAAGCACAAGCATTTCCGGCTTCAAAAGCTGCAAAACGTGGCTGGGCAGGCCAGGCATGTATCCTCCTGGTGTCTTTATTGCCATGTGTGTGTCAATCAATGTTATGCCGTTCAGCAACTTCGCTTTTTCTGAAATTACCTCGGCCACCTCTTTCTGCAGTTTGTGCTGGAAATCCAAGTCTGCTTTTCTCATCGCGTCTCTTTCCATAGTTTTCCCATGCTTTCGAAGAGTCTCCAACGTGATTGTTCCATAGTTTAAGACGCTGACTTTTATGCCTGCTTGCCTAGCAAGTTTCTCGACAAAACTGCAGACCGTAGTCTTTCCAGTTCCTGGTATCCCAGTAACAATTATCGTCTTATTCATGGCTTACTCTCCAAATACTCGCCTAAAAGCTGGAATCGTCTCTGCAGCTCTTTCCTTCACTAAAGTTTCGTAATACTGGTAGACTATTCCAACCGAGAGCAGAACACCCATTCCTGAACCGAAGACTCCGAAGAAGTCCGACACTCCAGCAACCAGAGCTACCGCTATCCCACCGACGACGGTTACTGCGGGAATGTACCGTTTTAGGATTGACTCAACAGCTTTTCCAGATCTTCTGTACCCTGGGATCTGCATACCTGCGTCGACCAGCTGATTTGCTACAGTTGATGGCCCTAAACCGCCCACTTCAAGCCATGTAAGCGAAAAAACCACACAGAAAATAATGAGGATCCCAAGATAGCCAAAGGCTCTATCTGGACGAGCCACAACGTCAATGAAATTGCCAGGCGCGGTAACATAATACACTAGTCCTCCTGACGGCTGTATTGACGTGCTGTTTCCCGAAGTTACTGTCTCGTAAGTCCCAAGAAGGTCAAGCCAAGGGTTTCTTCCAGCCGGAGGCTGGCCGTTCATACCCCAGAAAAGCTGTGAAAAGAAATATACGTTGGCAAAGAGTGCGGATGCAAAGATTACGGGCAAATTCGAAACATATAGAAGCTTTATCGGATACCTGCTACGGTATCCCCTGTAGCCTGCATAGGATAGGGGCAGTTCCACTCTCACTCCCTCCATGTAGATTATCACTAGAAAAGCTGCTATCGTGGCCATAAGACCCATGAGGGATGGATTCTGCGCGTTGAATGCAAGCGGGTAGTCGGTCACTCCTGCAGGCGCGGGATTGTTTCTCAGCCACATTAGTGATACTGGCTGACCTAATGACAAGACTTGCCCTAGAGCAACGAAGACTCCGTAGGCACGTGACTCTCCTGGGCCAGGTATCGGCGAGAAGCTCTGCAAGAAGATATGCTGAGCGACTCCTGCCATAATGAATAGGCTTATTCCGCTGCCGAAGCCCCAGCCTTTCTGAACAAGCTCGTCCAATAGCAACACGATAATTCCTGCTGCTATAAGCTGGAGAAAAACTACGAGGGCAATTGTGCCCGAAAGGGTTCCGTACATTCCGCCAATGATGTATGCTGAGGCTTGAACCCCCGTTAGGACTATTGAGAAGACCTTACTCGCGGTTGTGAACAAGCTTCGATCTTCAGGATTTGACATGTCGCACCCTATCATTGCAGAACCAACTAGGAGCTGCAGGATCAACCCGGCGGTAACTATGGGGCCTATGCCCAGCTCCATTAGGCTGCCACGATTTGATGCAAAGATTATTCGAAGAGCTGCAAGCTCTCCCAAAGGCTGAGCACTGATCCCAAAAAGGGGAATCTCAGACATTACCAAGTAGAGAATCAGCGCAAGTGCTGTCCAAAAAAGCTTCTCGTTAAACCTAACTCGGCGTTCAGGGGCCTTGATCTCCGGGATGATTCGTGCAATAGGTTTGAATAGATTTAGGAATCTTCCGGCCATTGACTAGCAGCTACTCCTCCTTCTCTTCAGTCTCCGCTAAGACTTCTCCGCCAGCGTCCTTTATTTTCTGAGTTGCCGATTTTGAGCAGGAAGACACCTTAACTGTTAGCGGTTTAGTGACTTTGCCCGTGCCAAGCAGTTTGCTGTAGCCAAGGCCTTCCAAATCTATGAGATATTTGCCTTTTTCTGCTAAGATCTCCCCTGCCATTTGATCCAGCTTTCCCACATTTGTGATCGTGATGTTCTGGCGAAGGCTTCTGGGGCAGGTGAATCCTCTTTTGTCGAAATAATTGGGTTCATATCTTATTACGTAGGACCATTTATGCTTGTGACGCCCAGCCTTCCGCCCAGGCTTGGATCCCTGGTCTCTATGTTGACCTACTTTGCCGTAACCACAAGTTCTTGAACCACGGTTTTTTCTGCTTTTCCTAAGTCGATGCGGCATTTTCTAACCTGCAACTTCGTCTATTATCTTTTCCTGGATGGCTTTTTTCAACTTTATTTCAAGCACACCATTCTTGTATGTTGTACGTATGGTGCTTGGAATCACTCTC
>CAYYXF010000059.1:0-8269 GCA_964475545.1 uncultured Candidatus Bathyarchaeia archaeon
TGTCGACGCCGGCGACTTTAAGCATGTTTGCGATTGTTTCGATGCTTAGGGCTTCACCCTGTAAAAAGATCTTATCTTGACGTGCATAAGCCAAGTAGGGCACAACGGCCCGTACTTTTTTCGCTCCATTTCTCTTTGCAGCGTCCGCCATTAGTGCCAGCTGGATGAGCCTTGAATCTTGAGGAGGGCTTGTTGTTTGGACAATGACCGCTTCTTCGTTCTGCACGTCGCCTTCTAGCTTTATGTAGGATTCGCCATCAGGGAAGCTTTTGAACGTCACTGGCACTTTGGGCACGTTGAGAAGCTGGGCTATTCTTTCTCCTAACTGTTTGGATGAAGCTCCCAGTATTACTCTCATCTTCTCGCCGAGTCTAGATGCGGTTTGCTTGTCTTTTAGATTTTTCCAGTTGCCTTGTGCTGTTCGATCAGTTCTTTTGCTCTGTCCATTCGGATTTTCCGTTCCTTAACCATTTTCTCGGCAACCAAGTCGATTAGTTCGCCTGTTGCGCCTGCTGCTACAGCAATGTTTCTCGCGTGGAGTGACATGTGGCCCCGTTGTATGCCCTCGCTTGCTAATGCTCTCAATGCTCCTAGATTTTGGGCGAGTCCGACAGCGGCTAGAACCTCGCCGAACTCGTTTGCAGTTTTCACGCCTAAAATCTTCACAGCGACTTTTCCCACGGGATGTGTTCGTACAGCTCCGCCAATAAGACCCACAGCCATTGGCAGTTCAATCGAGCCGACAAGGTCTCCTTTTTGGTTTTTCTCCCATGTGGAAAGCGATGTATATTGTCCGTTTCTGGCTGCATAAGCATGTGCTCCAGCCTCGATCGCACGGTGATCGTTGCAGGTGGCAAGTATAACGGCTATTATGCCGTTTAGGATTCCTTTATTATGCGTGGCCGCTCGGTATGGATCCGCAGCTGCAAAGGCATAAGCGTTGACTATGCCGTCGAGGGCTTCTTCGCCTCCTAAAGCTTCCTTTGGCACGTTGCACCATGCTCTCACCAAGCGTTTTACTGCTAGGTTGGAGATTATGCGCAGATACACTCTTCCGTGTGCTATGCGCTCTATCATCGGGGCCACAGCTTCAGCCATGGTATTCACGGCATTGGCGCCCATGGCATCACGGCAGTCTACAAGCAGCTCGGCAATGAGCATCTGTCCTTGCTTGGTGTCGATTATTTTTGCTTCTAGGTCTTTGGCTCCTCCTCCGGCTGAAATGAGAACTGGGTCCTGCTCGTTCGCTTTCTTCAATATCTGTTCTTTTGCTTGGAGAATTCTCATCTTTGCAGCGTAAGGGTCTTTGACGCCGACTATTTGTATTTGTCCAATCATGATCGGTGGCGTGCTACTTGTTTGAAAGCCTCCTCCGTCTCTCACCATTTTCGCCGCGTAGCTTGCGGCAGCAACAACGGAAGGCTCCTCGATAGCCATAGGAATCAAGTAGTCATTGTCGTTTATGAGAAAGTTTACCCCTATGCCCAGCGGCACCGGGAATACTCCGACGACGTTTTCTATCATGCGATCCGCTAGATCCAACGGCAAGGAACCAGTGTTCTGCAGTAGAGCGGTCTCTTCGTCTGACAGACCTGCAAATTCCTTAACGAGTTCCAGCCGTTTTTTCGGGCTAAGCTTGTAGAAACCTGAAATCAAGGATGATCTACGCAATTTCATCACTTCTTTAAATGTGCTGTTTCTAAAGTACGACAATACTTTCAGCCATTGCCTTTTAAGCTTTGACGAATTCTCCGTGCTGTCACATTGCTCGGGAGACTGTGCGTCGATCAAAGTTTCGTCATGGTTCCAGAGAATATTCCGGCAATTGTGCCTCAGTCACGATGAGAAATGCTATCTCTTTGGGAGTGCAATAGCAGGGATTCCTAGGTGTTTGCGGACCTCTTTGGCGAACGTCTCGGCGTGGCCGACCCTGAAGTTGTCTGTAATCACAAGTTTCGGTTTTGAACGGCGCACGTACTCCATTAGTCCGTCAAAGTCTGAATGGTCGCTTAGGGCTACGACGTATTCTCTGTCTGCTTTTTGACGGCTTGGGGCTGCAAATTCCCAGCCGCTTACGTATATGCGGAAATCTCCTAGACCCATTTTGCCTGCAGTGTTCATGTGGCAGAAAGCCACGCATGACGAACGGCTTTCCAGTAGTTCTCTTGCTTCGTCTTCTTCGGAAAGCATCAAGCGTCCTATGCGCATGCCGTGTTTTTCGCATACCTTGGAGACGTGAAAGACCTTTTCAGACGCAATAAACGGTGCTTTCACGCCTGCGGTGTGCAGGATCTGCATTACCTCTTGGAGTTTTCCGTGATAACCAAACACGTAGACTGCTCCTTGCTTCAGCCCTTCCTCAACGAGCGAAACAAGCAAAGCTTTAACATCGGCTTCAAAAGAGCGTTTGCAGGAAGGGCTTCCGTAGGTGGCTTCCATAACAAGGGTGTCTGCTTCCAAGACGGGAGTGTCGTCGATTCTGAAGTCTCCGGTATATGCGATTCTCTCTCCTTCCGAGTCTTCGACAAGCACTTGGTTTGCGCCTAGGATGTGGTCGGCTTTGAGAAATGTTACTTTTTCTTTTTCATATAGAAGTGTTTTGTCATAGTCAACTGTCTCTACGAAACCGCCCATGAGAAGGAGCGGGCTTCTTAGAACGTCAATCAGATCCTTGGTTGCGGTGGTCATTAGCACTTTTTCGCAGTTTCTCAGGCTCTGCTGCAGGCCCATAATGTGGTCGGCGTGAGCGTGAGTAACAACTCTTAGGGGTCTGGTTTCGTCGAAAGAGTCGCACGCAATGTTTTTTCCGAGTTGTATAGCGCCGCGATGAGTTACTGACGCCTTCAACGACAAGACAAGCACCATCATGCCGCTGTGGAAGTGAGCCAGTTTACGAGTTCGCGTGGGTTTTCACATTGGATTTTGACTCTTATTGGTCCCAGAGGGGATTCAGCTGCTTCTGTGGCAAAGGAGATGTGCCCAGCGTATGCTACTTGTTTGTTCAGGCAGAAGCTTATGGTATTCCTGTATAAGCCTTCAAGCAGGACTGTTCTGGCTGCAGCGCGGATGTGTTCCCTTCGCAGTAGACTATAGAGTTTGGCAAGTGGTTCCCTTCCGTGGGCTTCGGCGATCAGGATGCTTCCTTTCTTCAGCGGCTTTGCGGTTGTATGCATGTCTCCAAACATGTTTTCAATGGCCTTTTTTACCTTGTCTTCAGATTCGGTGGGGTTGACTTCAGCGTCCACGTGAACGGTTATGTCATCCATTTTCTTTCAACCTCTCTTAAGACCTCTCTTGCCTTGTCTTTTGCTGTTTTCAGCGTATCCTCGTTCACTATAACATACTCAGCCATGGCTATAGCGTTTCCTAGTCCAACACTCAGTTCTCTCAGGTCTCGTTCACGGAAAATTGCCCAACTCTTCGGGTCATCGCTTCTTTCACGATTGTACAATCGTTGGAACCTGGTTTCTGGTGAAGAGTGCACTGCCACTAGAGTGACTTTGCCAAAGTGATTCTTCAATTCTTCAGCTTCACTGAGGCTTCTTATCCCGTCCACTATGACCTTCGTTTTCTGGGTTTTCTCTATTTTGGGGATGCACCTTTTTGCGATGGCAGCCTCTCCTTCAAGTCGCCTCAGTTCGAGCATTATTCTGCCGATATTCTCTGGATTGGGAGCCATTTTCCTTCTCATGGCTTCTTCCCGCACTTCATCACCCATCACGACAACATCATAACCACTCTGCCTGGCAGTATTTACGACTAGAGATTTCCCTGAGCCGGCCATGCCTGCAACGGCAACAATTAGTTTCTGAGACGACATCGCAGACCTGAGCTCTAATGTGTTTTTGAAGGCAAATAATCTTTTACGTTAAAAGCATTTATGAAAGAAAAGAATGATGATAGTGAAGGGAAAAGCATGGCCGAGGGTATAAGGAGCTTCATTGCGTTTGACTTGGAAAACGAGTCAGTTTTGAGGAGGATGACTGAAGCGCAAGCTATGTTGGCCAAAACTGGGGCAGATTTGAAGCTTGTTGAACCGCGGAACATTCACATGACTGTTCGATTTCTTGGTAACATAACTCTTGGAATGGTTGACAGGATCCATGAAGAAATGAAGAAGGTTCAGTTTGTCCCTTTTGACGTTAAGCTTCGTGGCATGGGAGCTTTCCCTGATGTGCGATATCCACGAGTCTGCTGGGCTGGAATAGCTGAAGGTGCAGATCAATTGCGAGGCATCTTTAGTCAATTGGAACCCCTTTTACGCAGCCTTGGCTTCGCACCTGACTCTAAGGGTTTCAGTCCTCACTTGACGATTGCTCGTGTGAGGTCTGCGAGGAATAAGATTGACCTTGCCAAATTTCTAAGTGCAAACTCAAATTTTGACTTCGGGCAGATCCGCGCTAAGTGTCTCAGGCTTAAGAAAAGTGACTTGATGCCTGGCGGTCCTGTTTACTCGGTTCTCAGAGAGGTTTGCTCTCAGGAATAGTGAAAAGGCCCTTTCTATGATGGGAAATGCTGAGCAGGTCTGTGCGGCAGTTCTGAGGCGAATCACACCCAAAAAACCAGAGAGGAACAGCATAGCAACTTTGGCTAGAAAGCTGGAAAAGAAGGTAGCTTCCGCGGCTGAAGAGCTAGGCGTTGAAGTGAGGGTCCGTGTAGAGGGTTCGGTGGCGAAGGACACGTGGCTAAGTGCAGAGCCTGATGTTGATGTTTTCATGAGGGTGTCGGCAACTATACCTCGCAAATCATTGGGAGACGTTTGTCTGAAGGTGGCAAGAAGAGCCACTAGGGGTTCGAAGCAGGTTGAAAGGTTTGCGGAGCATCCGTATCTTGAGGCTTTTGTTGAGGGTATCCGCGTGAACGTCGTGCCATGCTATGATGTTAAGCGTGGGGCATGGCTAAGCGCCACAGATAGGACACCTTTCCACACAGATTACATTAACGCACATTTCGACTCGAAGATGCGTAGTGAAGTGCGATTGCTAAAGGGGTTCATGAAAGGCATAGGTGTCTACGGCGCAGAGATCAAGATTGGCGGGTTCAGCGGATACCTCTGCGAATTGCTGATCTTGTATCACAAATCCTTCTTGGACACAATTAAGGCCTTTGCGCATCATAAAGGGAGGCTGATCATCGACATTGAAGGGTTCTACACTGATAGACAGAAGGAAGTCGACCTGC
Source organism: uncultured Candidatus Bathyarchaeia archaeon (assembly GCA_964475545.1). Lineage (GTDB taxonomy): Archaea > Thermoproteota > Bathyarchaeia > Bathyarchaeales > Bathycorpusculaceae > DASPTR01. The sequence goes on from CAYYXF010000059.1 coordinate 5,182, forward strand.
TGTTTGATGAACCTCTGGTGGTCGTTGATCCTGCTGACAAGGCAAGAAACGTGGCATCTGCCGTACGTCGGCAAAGACTCGATGTTTTCATCGCAGCCGCACGAGGTTTCCTAAAGAATCCAGCCTTGAGCTTCTTCTATCCCCCAGAAACGATTCTTCTGACCGCAAACAAACTGAGACACGAATTCAAGGAACGAAAGTCAAAAATCGTTTTTGTCACCTTCGGAAAGGTTGACTCTGTGCCTGACATTTTGTGGGGTCAGCTCTACAAATCCCTTCGTTCCCTACACAAGCTTGCTGAATTGAATGATTTTTCACTGTTGAGGGACTTTGCTTGGAGCGATGATAATACTCTTAACATGTTCGGCTTTGAACTTGAGGATTGCTGCATCTCACAGGTCAAAAAGCATTTGGGACCGCCTCTTGACAAGGAAAATGAATGCGCGAAATTTCTGTTGAAACATCAAAACGGTTCGGGGACAGTTTCTGGACCGTATGTGGAAGATGGTCGATGGGTTGTGCTCCTTCGAAGGAAGTTCACAGATGTCTGCACCTTGCTTTGTGAAAGGCTGAAGGATGGTGGGAAGAATGCGGGCGTGGCTGAGCAGGTCTCTCGAGTGCTTAAGAAAGGCTTCAAAGTGCTTGTGAACGAAGAGATCATTGGTGATTATGGGAAGAACGAGGAGTTTGCCAAGTTTCTAACTGACTTTCTGGCTGGCAAGCCTAAATGGTTAGAAGCCCCTGAGCGCAAGAGCTATCAGCGCTATTCCAAGTAGCCAAGTGTAGATTGCGAAGTAATGGAATTTCCTGCTTGCCACAAATCTTGAGACAAGCCTTATGGCAATGTAGCCTGCGATCATCGCTATGATTACTCCGACTAGAAGCTCTATTGAGCCTATCCCCTCCGGAGCCAGTTGGCCGCCATGCTTGTAAGCTTCCACTGCCAGATCTCCGATTATGGCGGGGATCGAAAGTAGGAAGGAGAATTTGAATGCTTTTTCCCTTTTCAACCCAAGCAGAAGCGCCGTTGAGATTGTTATTCCACTTCTTGAAAGCCCAGGGAAGATGGCGAGGCCTTGAGCTGCACCCATAATGACGGCTATTGTGTAGGTTATCTTTTCCGTTTTCTCTTTTCCAATTCTTGAAATGTAGACTATGGTTGCGCCGACTAAGAAAGTTGCTCCGATCACTAGAATAGTTTGGAAAGTATCTTCGAGGAATTTTACGTAAAGCAAACCGACTATTGCTGTGGGAATTGTTGCAACGATTATGGGCGGTATCAGTTGGCCATATTCTGATTTGGTGTCAAGATGCGCTAAGGCTGATAGTATGTTTTTGACTTCTTTTCTGAAGTAGAACACGACCACGATCAATGTTCCGACGTGCAGGGTGATGCTGAGTAGTGGTGTAACCTCCAAACCCAAGAAATGCTCAGCTATTCTGAGATGAGCGGTGCTTGAGATTGGCAGCCATTCTGCAAAGCCTTGGATCAAGCCGAGGATAATCGTGTTTACCAGTTGCTCAAACAAGTGTGTCCGCCGCTTGCCCTTTGCTGTCCTTGAGTGTTTGAAAGGTTAATTAACGTAACTGTCAACCCATTACGCAAGGGCGTGAGTTCGTGAGTGACTATCCACCTGGAAGCGTTGAAGACCGTGAAATGTTGAAAAAAATGTCCACGGAGAAACTGCTGGACTACTTGTTTCTGCAAATTAGAAACCTGTGGAGAGTTGACGGATTATACTTTCTAGGTATCGAGAGGAAGTTTGGAACAGAGGCTGCGAGGGAGATTGACGCCGGTGTGTGGGAAGCTATGGCTGGGATCGAGGCCAAGAGTCTGCAGAAAATGTTCCAAGTCGGCGAAAACCCCGACGCAGCCAAGATTATGGAGCTTCTGAAAAAGTCAAGCTGGGCTCTTGATCAACCTTTCAAGACCATCGAGGTAAGCAACAAAGGAGCGGTTCTGGAAGTAGGCAGATGCAGAACTCAGGAGACTCGCTTGACTAAGGGACTATGCGAATTCCCATGCAAAAGTGTAAGGTTCAACTATTTGAAGAACTTTGCTAAGACGCTGAACCCAAAAGTAGAAGTGAACTGCCTAGCCTGTCCACCCGACAAACACCCCAAAGACTCATGGTGCAAATGGGAATTCACACTGTGATTTTTGGAGTTTACACCCTATTTCTGCTTTCTGAACAGCATCATGTCTTCAGTGGTAGTGCAGACGTAATCAAAGCCATCCTCTGTTAGCTTCCTTGCTTCTTCAGTAGTCTTGGCAATGGACTTTGGATATTTATTACGACTTCACAAGCCTTATCCATCTTTCCCCTATACAACCTTCAGGGGAATTCCAAATGTCAGTTCGAATGCGTGATATTATGGTAACGAAAGTAGTAACAACACCGAAGAACTCAACGCTGGAAGAAGCCGTTAAGCTGATGAATGACCATGAGATAGGGTGCTTAATCGTCACAGAAAACAAAAAGGCTGTAGGAATACTTACAGAGCGAGATCTTCTGAAAAGGATTCTCGCCAAGTCCGAAAACCTCAAGAGAATAAGAGTTGAGGAAGTGATGTCAACGCCCTTGATATCTGTGGAACCCACTGTTGAAATCGGAGATGCATCAAAACTAATGTTCGAGAAGAACATCAAAAAGATGCCCATCATAGGAAAAGGCGAGTTGCTTGGGTTAGTAACGCTAACAGATATCCTTCGAATTCAACCCCAACTCATCAAAATGTACAAAATATTCAGCACAGGGCTTGCCCCCCGGCGAATCAAGAAAGTATTTGACTACTATCTACTTGTTGACGCCAAAATCGATTTACAAGCGAATTCTATGGTGAAAATCAACTCCAACAAAGTTGAAACATTGTAGTCATGGACTGCAGCGCGCGCTAGTTTCTGGTTATGGCAAATTCTGTGGTTATCCTAAGTTCTAGTACTGACTGAGCTTTCATAAAAGTAATCAAGGAAAGTGCTGAGCTGTTAATTCAGGTCAGCATCCAATGGCTTTCAACTTGGACCCTGTGTATTTGCTCAACTTTGCCCTATGCATCGTAATCTTGATGCTCGGAGCATATGCCTACA
>CAYYXF010000060.1:0-2868 GCA_964475545.1 uncultured Candidatus Bathyarchaeia archaeon
CGTTCTGGAGCCCGTCGTCATTCCTGCCTAGACTACGGCCCCCACAAGCCAGAATGAAAATCATCTCCTATATTTTAAATATACGCATCCTTGCTTCAGAGAAAAAGCAGCAACGCTAGGCATTGTCTCAGTTGAGGCGATAAGTTTATGAGTAGAGAGTTGGGCTGATATTTGGAGTTTGCCGGCCATAGGGCGCGGGTCCCACCCGATCCCATACCGAACTCGGAAGTTAAACTGCGTTCCGTTCTCGGTTGTAGTGTGGTCTTAGGCCACGTGAACCCGGGAAAGCTGGCAGCTCCACTCAGGCTTAATATTCCTGATTTGAGGTGAATTTGCCCAAAACTTATAACTAGGCGTTTGATAGTGTTTCCGAAAGGTGAAGTTGGGTCATGGACATGTTAGCATCGGTTGTCAAGTTTAACTGGACGATTTCGCAGAATCCATTTGGGGAAAACCCACTTTCGTGGATTCTTAATCTGCTATTCTATGGTGTTTTCATAGTTTTCATATTTTATGGTCAGAGAATTCAGATGTATGTTATGATCAGAGAGGTTGAGGGCTCTCTTTACAAGCTTAGATATATGAAGGATGAAGGGCGGAAGGTAGCAATAGAAACAATAAAGGAAATTGGAAAACCACAGACAGACCCTTCAGTCAGAGTTGACAGGTTCTTAGAATATTTCACGATTGCCCCGCAAAGCCTTGACCCTGCAGGAATAGTATGGAAGCTTGAGCACATACTTGACGTTAGAGACGTTCGTTTTAAGGATGAGGTGAAACTGATGGCGCCCGCAGCAGATGAAATACAAGTAAACAACTTGGAAAGCACTCTTGAAGTGGCAAGTGGGCTCAACTACATCTACAAGGTGATAAGGCATTTCTATTTGCTTGGGAAGAAAACGCTCAGCCTCTATGTCATAATGCAGGTTCAAATGATACTTCCACTTATTATGAAGGAGGCAGAAGCTTATGTAAGCGCACTGAAAGCTTTTTCCCAGGGCCAACCCATAGGCGACGGCGCTGGAGCCGTGGTTGCAGGAAAACTCATGCATGGATACGAAACTAAGAAGATACCTAAGGACTGCGTTGTTGCAACTGTGCCGATAGAAGGTCGCACAGCCTTCGTGATAAAGGCTGAAGGTCCAGGGGGAAACGTCGGAAAGCCTGGAGACGCGATAGAGCAGGTGGTCAATGAAAACAAGGGAAAGATTTCGGCGATAATCATGATTGACGCCGCTGGCAAACTCGAGGGTGAAGAGGTCGGTGAGGTGGCTGATGGTGTTGGCGCGATCATAGGCGGACCGGGCGTTGACCAGTACAAGATCGAAGAGTCTATTCTAAAGTACCACATCCCGATAAACGCCGTGGCAATAAAAGTAGACATTGGAGACGCCATTTCACCCATGCGCAAGGAGATTGTCGACTCCATCGACAAGGCTATCGAGAGAGTAAAACAGGTCATACTGGAAAGAACGAAGGAAGGCGACAAAGTGATAGTTGCTGGAATAGGCAATAGTATCGGCATCGGGCAATAGGAGGATGGAAAAGGATGAGTAAGGGAAAGAATGGAACCCAAGCAACAAGGATTTCGTCACTGGTACTATTGATAATATTCATCACGTTGGCATTGTCGCTGACGGCTTTGATACTGGCTGCCAACGCCATAGTCAACGACCCGGTTGTGGCAGGATGGCTAATACTTATAGGATTTGTAGGAGTAGCCCTTTCCACCTACGTGATACTTCAAACGAGAAAACGCGTAGCACGTCTACGCATCGCAATTCCGCCAATAACGACTAATATCGAATGCAAAAAATGCGGTTTCAAAAGTGTCAGAGAATTCCAGCGCGGTGATTACGTTTTCAAAGAAGTTGAACCTTGCCAGAAATGCACCGACAAAATGATGATAACAGCGATCTTCAGAGAGGTTAAAGAAAAAGATAAGGAACGATATCGATTTTAGGTCAGGACAACACATCCGCCTTCAACTATCAAAACCGTATGCTCCGCCTGAGTAACAGGTTTTCGGCTTGCCTCAACAAAGACAGGGTATGCCATAAGAGCTTTTGAAGACAATAGTTCTCGGAAGGCTTCCTCATAATGCTCTTTGGGAACAACACCTTGCAGCCAGCGTTCAGCAAAGGGCAGTGTTTTGAAGTTCTCTTCAATGTACTTCAGAAGCTGTTTTGCGTAAGGGTCTTTTGGGGATCTAGACTTGAGAAGACGGAATATCGTGTGTCCTTCTCCATCTTCAACCTTGCCTGCAGCGTTCTGAACCGTGACGAAGGGTTCAATTGCGTACACTCCGCCAAGCTTGATTTTCGAAGAGAATATGTGTGTGACATTAGGCAATGATGTGCCAGCATGCACAAGATACCTTCCAACTTGATGCCCGGTTAGGTTTGAAATTGGCTTGTAGCCACGAGACCTTATCGTGTTCTCAATGATTGTTCCAAGCTTTGAAGTGGATATTCCGGGTCCGATGTTTTCCACAGCTTTTCCCAGTGCCGTTTCAGCTGTCTCGGTGAGGCTTTCGTATTCGGGGTCGAAGCATATTGTTACTGCAGTGTCAGCCACATATCCATCAACATGGGAGCCAATGTCGACTTTGACAATGGATTTTTCAGGGATTCTTCTGCTGTCGTTCGGTGGAGACGTGTAGTGGGCGGCTATCTCGTTTATCGAGACATTGCAGGGAAATGCTGGTTTTCCACCTTTTTTTTCTATGAGGCTCTCTGCCTTTTCGCAGACATCAATTATCAGCATGCCTTCGCGGACATAACGTCTCATTTCTTCACGTGTCTCGCGCAGAATCCGGCCAGCGCGTTCAAATTTCTGAAGCGCTTCCTTGTCATATCCGCTCATTAG
>CAYYXF010000060.1:2968-8224 GCA_964475545.1 uncultured Candidatus Bathyarchaeia archaeon
GTGCATGATCATCTTCGCTTTTCTTATGTTGTATTTTTTCGTGAAGGCTCCTTTGTTTGCGTATGCTTCGATTACCTCTCCGATGAAGATTGTGTGGTCTCCTGTTTGGAATTGGCTGTGCAGTTTGCATTCTAGGTGTGCCACGCATTCCTTTATGATTGGAGGCCTGACTTTTCTGGCAGGCAACGCTGTAAGACCAGTTTCCTTGAATTTGTCGCGTTCCCTCCCACTTTCCACGCCGCAGAAGTAGGTTTCCTTCAGAATGTCCATTGTTGGGATGTTGACCACAAACTCTTTGGTTTTCTCGATAAGAGAATGCGAGTATCTTCTGGGACTGACACTTATGGCCAGTAAGGGTGGATTGATAGACGTAGGCATGGCCCATGCTAAGGTTATGATGTTTGGTTTGCCTCTTCTTCCAATAGAAGAGACAAGCACTGTATGCATGGGGTGAAGAAGCCTGAGGGGTGAAGAGTCGCGAACGCTTACTTTTTCAGGCATATGACGATCGCCGTTTTACCTTTTGATGTGGAATTTTTCCACGACACTTCTTGCTTTTTCTCGTTTTTTCTGGTGCTCAGCAAGAAACTTGTTGATTCTCTCCGTCAAGTCCTTCTTGCATTCACCGCACAGTATTTCGCCAGATTTGCATTGCCTTTCCCTATCAGCCAGCTTCTTATCGTCTTCCTCGAACAGGTAGAGGAAGTATTGGAAGATTGAACAGACATCGGGGTTTGCGCCAGTTTTCTTTTGCTCTGCTGCTGTCCCTTTTCCGCCTGTGAAAGCATTCCACACTTTTCTTTTCACGACCTCAGGTGGATCTATTGTGAATATGCAGGTCTCAGGTTCGGAAGCGCTCATTTTTCCGCCCTCTCCAAGTCCAGGTAGGAAGCGACAGTGGATTTGGGCTGGCTTATAGTAGCCGAGTTTCTGGGCTATGTCGCGGGTGATTCGCCAGAATGGGTCTTGGTCTATTGCGGCTGGGATCAGTGCTGGAACGTTTTCTCCTGTTAGTTTCTTGTGTATGAAGCATGGTGCGGCTTGGATTGCTGGCCAGAATATCCAGCCGAGATTTGTGCTGTCTTGAAAGCCGAAAGTTGCTCTGGCAGTTGAGTAGGTGATGCGTTTTGCAACTTCCAATGCAATGTCATATAGCAAGTCGATGTCTTGAACATCGAATATTATGAAGGTGTTTTCGGGCTTGAAGCCCAAGGCGATCAGGTCCAGAGCGTTTTCGTAGCCGAATTTCGTCATGTCTGCAAGCTCGGTTTCGTCGTCTACTACGAATTTTTCATCGTCAGTCATCTGAAAATAAAGCCTGGTGTCAAACTTGTCTTGCAGGTGCTTCGTGAAAATCCATGGGACAAGATGGCCAATGTGAACTGGTCCTGAGGGGCCTCTGCCAGTATACAAAACGAATTTTGTTCCTTTTTCGTTCAAATCAAGCACGGCATCTAGATCGCGATGGGAAAAGAAAAGTCCTCGCCGCAGCTGCAGGTGAGGTTCTCCTGTTTGCTTCGTTATTCTTTTCAGTAGCTCATTGGTTAAGGGCTGCGTCCCGAACTCGCGTATCAAACGCTCGTAGTCAATCTTGCCTCTGACTTCCCAAGGTGTTACAACCATCTCATTCTTGTTTTCATCAGTCAAGCAAATGCCGCCTGTGCGGTTTGGCTTCCTATACAGATTATGAAAGACGTATTAAATCTTGTGCGTTTTCAACGTCACATGGTTAAGCTTTAGCGCGCCAGACTAATAACCAGCATTTTCGTTGGAAATCTTGATGGAACATCACTTGCTTTCGTGGTTCGTTAGACAGCATCATTTTCAAATCCTTCTTAAGTCTTGATCGTAATAGTTGTTACAAATGGGCAGGCGCACGCGGGATAGGGCTACGATGGAAGGATGATTTGGCCTTGCGAGGTAGAGTGCATATGTCTGGGAAGAAGGATGTGCAATGTGAGTATCTAGCGGTGGATCATAGGTCGTGCACTGCCGTAGCTCAAGTTGAAGGACAAGCTGCTAGAAGCCAACCGTGCTCAGGTAAACCAAAAGATCTTTGCTGTTATTTATGCGGCAATAGAGGATCTTGCGAAATGAGCTGCTCATTTCTCGACCAAACATTGAAGGAAAAAGAGGAACAGAAAAGCGCCCGCTAAGGTATGTAGGTTATGGGATATTACGGTCTCGCAGGAAGTTGAAGAACGCGATTGCAGTGTTTTTTTACCGTGCTTTTCTGGGGCTAGAGAGAACAGCGTTTTCATGTGGTGGCGTTCTAGTTTACGACACAAAGCATGTCCCAGTCAAGTGTTGATATTCTTCTATGAAGAATTCGTGCAAGTTGAACCGATTTTCCTTGGGAAGAAAGGAGGAGTCTACGGCGTTGAGGCTCAATCTGAAGAGCTCGGGGATTGTGAAGTTCAGGTTTTCGTAGAGTTGTAAGTACTCATTATTCATGTCGGTGCCGAACATGGAGGGATCGTCGGTGCTTACTGTCACGGAAAGACCTTTTTCAAAAAAGGTTCTTATCGGATGTTTCTGCAGGGACGAGACTGCCCCTGTTCTCAGGTTGCTGACGGGGCACGCCTCGATAGTAATCTCATGGTCTTCAAGATAACTCATCAGCTTGGGGTCAAGGCTTGCCGCAACTCCGTGGCCAATATGCTCGGCATTCAGATATTTCACTGCATCCCAAATACTCTCAGGTCCAGCAGCCTCTCCTGCATGAGCAACCAGGTGGAGGCCCATCTCCTTGGCTCTACGATAGACAGGCTCGAAGGGTCTTGGAGGAAATCGTTCTTCGCTGCCTCCTAGATCGACGGAGACGATATTGTCACGTTTGTTCTTTATCCAATTGAGGGTTTCCATTGCGTCAACAGCTCCGTAGTTCCTGACCAAATCAACTCTGAGATTGCACTCGATGCCGAAGTCACTGCGCGCATGATTTGCACCGCTGTTGATGGCGTTAAGCATTAGACCATAATCAAGACCTCTCCTAACGTGATCGGGAGCAGAGAAGCTTGCCTCAACGTAGCGAACGTTACAATGCGCGTCGTGCTCAAGCAGCTCGTAAGTGATCCGCTCGAATTGATCCTCTTTTGTGATGCAATCCACTACCATGCAGTATGTGGAAATGAAGTGTGGAAAATCTCGGTATTGAAAGAAGCGGCGAGCGTCCCCCGCCGTTTCAAATGGCTTCTTGATTCCACCTTCTTCTGCAACCCACAGCAGTGTATCCGGTCTGATTGAGCCGACGATGTGCACGTGTTGCTCGGCTTTTGGTAAAGCCTTTATCAGGTTCTTGACATTCACTAGGCTCCACCGAGATTGATTGTGCTCTTGCTGCTGTATAAAAGGCATGCTTGGAGCGTGAAGACATAATCCATAAATATTGTTCACACGTCTATGACTCCTGACGGTGAAGGGATGCCCTGCCAATTTCCCTAAGGAAACCGACGGTTTCTAAATGTAACTTATCGGAGAGCACGCATACTTTTATTAAAACTAGACCAACTACATTACCGACCTCAACTTATGCCATTCAAGAGAGGAAACGCCATGATTGAACTTAGAGAGCATGAGCACAAGACGCTTTCAGCCCTCGACAGGCTTGGAGGAAAAGCCACTGTTGACCAGTTAACGGCTGAAGCTGGGTTGTCCAGCGCGGCGGTGATGCGTGCAGTTCTCGCACTTGAAGAGAAGAAGCTGTTGACTGCGCAAGAAGTGAAGCAGTCGATGGCAAGGCTGACTGAGGAAGGAAAGACGTACGCGAAAAGCGGGCTGCCTGAAAGACGCTTAATTGACACGCTTGAGAGGCTGAGTGGGAAGGGCAAGTTTGGCGAGGTCGCTGGAAAAGCCGGATTGGAACCGCACCTAGTCCCCATAGCCTTAGGTTGGATTCAACGGAAAAAGTGGGCGAAGCTGGCTTCACAGACGAAGATCTTGGAAATGCAGGAAGCGAAGGCGGGCGACGACGAGAAGCTTCTGAAACTTCTAGACCGAGACGAAACGACTATTGTTGATGAATTGGGCGAAAAGTTTCAAGAAGCTGTCCGGGTTTTGAAGGGAAGAAAACTCGTTGAGGTTGAAGAGAAGACGAGAAGAATAGTTCAGCTTACGGATCAAGGGAAACGGGCTGTGGAAAAAGGAGTGAAGGTTGCTGTCGAATTGACGCAGCTGACGCCAGAACTCATAATCAGCGGAAAGTGGAAGAAGGCCAAACTGCAAAAGTACAACATCAAAGCCGCAGTAGCCAACACTTGGCCAGGCAAGAAGCATCCTTACCTGCAGTTTCTCGACGAGGTCAAACAGAAACTGGTCAACTTGGGATTCAAAGAGATGAGGGGCACGGCTGTTGAAACATCATTTTTCAACTTTGACGCTCTCTATACACCTCAGGATCATCCAGCCCGAGAAATCTTCGGAATCTACCTCGTGAAATCGCCGAAATACGGCAGTCTAGACGGTTATGGGCATGTACTTCAAAACGTGAAGAGAACGCATGAAGATGGTTGGAAGACTGGCTCTGCTGGGTGGGGATACAAGTATTCGATGAAAGAGGCGAAGCGTCTCGTACTGCGCGGACATGGAACATGCCTGAGCGCTAGGACACTTCTGAGCAGGGATCTGGAGATTCCAGGTCGCTATTTCTCAATTGCGCGTTGTTACAGGCCTGAAGTTCTGGACAAGACGCATTTGACCGAGTTCAATCAGGTTGAGGGCATAGTGGTTGACGAGAATTTGACGTTGAGAGACTTGCTTGGAGTCTTGGAAAAGTTTGCCGTGGAGATCGCTGGTGCTGACGAAGTCAAGTTCAAGCCGGACTATTTCCCTTTCACTGAGCCAAGCGTGGAACTAAGTGCTTACAAGAAAGGCTACGGTTGGATCGAGTTTGGCGGCTCAGGAATATTTAGGCCAGAAGTCACTTTGCCTCTGGGCATCAAAGTTCCTGTTCTCGCTTGGGGTTTGGGCATAGACCGCCTATTCATGATGAAGGCCCAAATAGACGACATTCGCCAGATCTTCTCGCAGGACTTGGACTGGATTAGAAGGAAGGGGGTAATCTAGACGCCGACGATTGACGTTGATTACACGGAATTCGAGAAGCTGCTCGGCATGGAATTGCATCATGACATGGAGAAGATAAATGACATCTTGGCGTTCGTAAAAGGCGAAGTGAAGCTCTTTGACGAGAAAGAGAACTTGATGAGCATCGAGATCAAGGACACGAATCGCCCTGACATCTGGAACATTGAAGGC
>CAYYXF010000061.1:0-8155 GCA_964475545.1 uncultured Candidatus Bathyarchaeia archaeon
CTTCAGTTCGCGTATTTCGTTCAGCTTGTGCTTGTCAAACACCATTGAAAACACCGACAAGAATGCTGTTTAGGCATGTTCAATGTTTTCATGTATATAGGTATTTTCTCCATTCAGGGCATGCCGTGCGTTCCACTGAAACGAATATATCACTGCTCCTTACTCTTGGATACAACAGAAGAAATGGTGTACCGCTTTGAAGGTTAGAGTCGAGTACCTTGGTCACATAAAAAACATAACAGACAACAAGCGAGAGGAAGAAATCGAAACGAGTGAAGACGTGACCATTACTGGCCTACTTACTCAACTTTCTAGGAAATATGGTGAACCATTCAGAAAAGCCATTTATGAGCCTAAAGGCTCAGACGTGAAACCAAACTACATTATCACAGTGAACGGTTACCTTCTTAATCAATTGAAGGGGCTTGAAACCAGACTCAAGAAAGGAGACCACATAGCTCTGCTGCCTATCGTGAGCGGCGGCTAATACTCCTCTTTCTTGTCTATCAGCCCGTCTTTTCTGGCTTTGTGTCCAATGATTTTGAATGAAATCATCGCGATGCCTATTGTTGCGATCATTGTCAATACCAGATACAGCAGATCTGTCTGAACCGAGGATGTAGATTGATTCAGAAATGCGAATCTGATTGTTCTTAGGAAATATGTGATTGGCAGGGCGCTTGAGATGGTTTGACCCCAAGAGGGTAGTGCTTGAGGCAAGAATACGACTCCGCCGAACAGATAGAGGATGCCTGATACGTATTCATTTAGCATGAACTGCACTCGTGAAGTGAGGATGTTTATGCCGCACAAGATGAAGCCCATGGCTATGAAGCAAAGTATTCCCAGCACTAGGCTCAGGGCTAACAGTGGGAAGTTAATTCCTAACCAATTGATAGGTATTGGAACTCCCAGCAAGTTCTGAAAGATCAGCACTCCAAATCCTAGAGTCAGAAGCAGCGATATTGAGGCGTTCATGACGCCGTTAAGGGCTCTGCCAATGATGTACCAAGTCAACGATCCTGGCGTCAGGTAGATGTGTTTCAACACTTCATAATGAGACCTGTCATCATGTATCAGCATGGTCATCGTCATCATTATCTGCGTGACGTAGATGAAAAAGCCATTACCTATGAACATGAAAGCGAAATAATCTGGGCTGATGGCTCCTCCGGGGGCTGCCCAGCTGCCTATGAGGAAAATGAAGCCGACGATGAGCAAACCTGCGAGCGGTCGTATGAGATAGTAGATGGCAAACACCAGGGGATCAGCCCAGTTGGTTTCGACTTTCCAGCCGAGCCAGATTGACTGTTTAATGGTTTTTAGGATCGTGTTTACTGCCATCTTAAGGTTAGCCTCCCCTCTTTTTTACCCAAATTCTCCATGTAATTCAGTGCGAACTTGGCCAGAGGGAACAATATCAATATGAAAATTACTAGTGCGGCTATGTCCGGCCAAATGTCGATTATTCCTGCGCCTTCAATCATGACTTTTCTGATTCCGTCTAGTCCGAATGTTAGCGGAATAAAAGATGCTAGGAGCTGAGCAATGTCTGGCAGGTATCTTATTGGGAAGTAGGATCCTGAGAGGAAATAGACTGGTTCTTGCATGAGGTTTGCCGTGTGCCATGCTTCTCTGCCGTAAAGCATGAATAGAGAGGCAAACAGCATGCCCAGCGCGTAAAGCGCTATGATGGTCAAAAAGAACGTGAAAAGTGCGGTGAAGGGTTCGTGGACCATGAATGGCACCTGAAAAATTATGGTTCCAGCAACAAGGATGACCAGTGCCCTTAAAGTAGTGTTCACAATTCCTCCCAAAGCCATTCCAAGAAGGACCGCCATTCTTGAAATTGGGGCCACGAGGTACATTTCTAAGGTTCCTGTCTCTTTCTCCCAATAGAATTGGGATGACATGTTCCATAGAACATTCACCCAGAATGCTATCATCGTTCCTCCGATTATGACAAAGCCGGTAAACTCTGATGGGGCTTTCAGCACTTTGTATAGGTAGACGTACGCGCTTAGGCTCAAAATGGGGATTATCAGGTCGGCAAGAATCCATTCTGGCTCCTGGTTGCTGCCCTTGACTCTGACCCACAACCTTGCGTATGCTACCCTAAGGTTAAGGATTAGTCGATCAAGCACTGCTGGCTGCCTCTTTTTCTTCGAAGCCTCGTCCGACAAGGCTGATGTAGACGTCTTCAAGGGTTGGCTCAGCCTTGTTAATAGATAGAATCTTCAGTTTCTGCTCTTCCAGTTTCGAGGTGATCGCTGAGAAGATCGGCTCATCGCGCACCATAACTTTCAGTGTGGTCGTGTCTGTTTGGATGCTGCGGGTCTGAGAGTATCCGACTATCCCCTCCATTTTCTGCATGAAACCGAAATCAGCCTGAACTGAAGAGACCTCGATCTTCATTATCACATTTTCTTTGAGTTTCTCTTTAAGTACAAGAGGGCTGTCGCTCACCAAGATTTTTCCCTGGTCAATGATGGCCACTCTGTCGCACATTTCGTCCGCTTCTGCCATGTAATGCGTTGTCAGCAGAACTGTGCCTTTCCTTTCCCTTTTGGCCCAGTCCACGATGTAACTTCGCAGCTTCTTTGAAGTCAAAACATCTAGGCCCAAAGTGGGTTCGTCTAAGAACAGTATTCTCGGATCGTTCACTAATCCCCTCGCGAGGTTTAGTCTTTGCTTGTATCCTGTTGATAGCTTGGCCATCCGCGTTTTCGCGTATTCTTCAAAGTCTAAGTCCGTTAGCAGCTGCTTGATTTTGTTCTTGGCTAGTGATGAGGATAAACCGTAGAGTTGTGAGAAGAACCACAGGTTTTCGCTGGTAGATAGTATTCCGTAGCCGGGGCTTTCGCCTCCAGAGACCAGACTTATTATTCTTCTCACTTTGTCGGGTTCTTTGATTACGCTGAATCCACCCACATAGGCTTCGCCGCTTGTGGGAAGGAGAAGCGTCGTCAGGATTTTTATCAGTGTGGTTTTGCCAGCGCCATTTGGGCCAAGAAGCCCGAAAATCTCCCCTTCTTCTATTGAAATCGAAACTTTGTCCAGAGCCTTCACTGGCTTATCTTGTCCTTTGAACGTTCTGACTAGGTCTCGAGTTTCAATGCTATGCTGCAAAGCCATTCACGAGCCAACAAAAAATGCAATATTGCATAATTAAGAATTTCTATTCCTTGGCATAGTGCGCGGACACTGTTGTTTCAAACCAGATGGCTAGTTGCGGCTAAACTTCAAGGAGAATATCCATGTGTGTCAGGTCGGTGCAGCCCTTCTTTGTGACTTCTACCACGTCTTCTATTCGCACTCCACCGATTCTGGGGTCGTATAGTCCGGGTTCCACTGAGATGACGTTGTGTTCTTCCAAGGGATACTTGTAGAAATCGTTCATTGAAGGTCCCTCGTGAATCTCTAAGCCGATTCCGTGTCCGAGGCCATGCACGTAGCCTTTGCTGATTTGCTTGCCGCCTCTTATGGTTTGGTAGCCAGCTTTTTCAAGCATGTTGTAGCATAGGTTCTGCATGTCGCTTCCTAAGACGCCTGCTTTGATGGCGTCCATTGCTGCGTTTTTGGTTTGGAGCACAGTTTCGAACATCCTCTTAACGGCTTTCGATGCTCTGCCTTTTACTACGGTCCGCGTCATATCTGAAACGTAGCGTTTTTTGACGCTTTTTGGGAAAACATCCAGGACGATGGGTTGATTTGCTTTCAAAATGTCTTTTGATTCGCCTGAGTAGTGGGGGTCTGCGCCTCTGCCTCCGCATGCGATAATGGTTTCTTCTTCGGCGACACAACCATTGTCAACGAATGTATGGTCGAATATGGAGCGCACCTTGCCGACTGTGAGGGTTTCCCTTTTGCCATCTTTTCTGCAGAATAATGATTGGTTTGTATCGACTTCGGCATTGGTGACGAGTTCGATGGCTTTTAATGTTGCCTTTTCCACCGCTCTTTGCACAGACTTGATGGCTTCTATCTCTTTGTTTTCTTTTGTTTCTCTGGCTTTCTCAACTACATCGAACATGGGCTTTATCTTGAGTCCTTCATGCTTTAGGGCGTCAGCAAGCACCACAGGAAGGTTTGATGGAACGTAAATAGGCTTATTGGCGCCTAGCTCTTTTTTGGCCAAGGAGGCTACAAACTTTATTTCGCCGGCTTTAGGATCAGGTGCGGATTTCACGGTTCGTACATAATCATAATCAAAGAAGGAGCGCACATTTTTAGTGTTGGATTCTTTTTTGGCTCTGGGCACCTCCATCTGTTTAACCACGATCATAGGATCTTGGTTCGCGTGCTTTAGGAATATGAATGGGTCAGGTGCCAAGAATTCAGTAAGATAGTACATGTTTGCGTTCTTGGCACTTTCCGAATACAATAACATGGCGTCCACGCCGTTCTTCGCTAGAATTTTGTCGACATCGTTTCTCATTCTGGTTCACGCTCAAATGGAGACTTTTCATTTAGCAATGGTAGAATAAAAATATTGCCAATAGATGCTTCGCGTGTGGAGGCCTTCATCGATGAAGACGAGGAGCAGGGGCTAAAGTATCTGGAGTCTGTCTATGATTCGAAGATAATGGCTTTTGACCAGATCATTAATGGGTTTTCGTTGAAAATTCTCATGTAGCAGAGTTGCAGACAAAAGCGGGAATTGTGCGTAGTCGCGGGCGGGTGGCATACAAGGATTTTCTTCGTAGAGACTGAAAAATCAGGGGTAGAAATAGGGCGAGCTGTAGCCAAAAAGCTTTAAGAAATGTTTATTTTGAAAGAAATTCCGTGGCAGGATTCGAAATCTGACGAAATGTTTAAAAGCAACATGTTAATGATTTATGGGAAATGTGAGGAGATTGGCAAGGTCAGAATTGTTTTCTCCCTTCTCTCCTTTCTCCAAAAAATGATGAACCTACCATCCCCTCACATTACTCTAGCCAATTGTGTGCACTTATAGCTTATGGAAGTAAGTTCTATTGCTAGAATGGTGCCTGAAAAGTTCGCGCGGGTATGGTTTGTCATTTGCAAGATGAGCTGCTTTGAGTCTAAGGCATGCAAGAAGGAGCGTGAGGCTTCATGTTTGCCTGAGCCTGTGCTATCGTGATGGCTTTTCCTGTGGCAATGGTGGTTACTATGGCGTGCTGGCTGTCTAGGTTTGGTGATGTTGGTTTTTCACTTGGGCGTGTGGAATTTGGGTCGTGTTGGGAGGCGGATAGTGCTGGGATAGTCGTAGCCACAATGCGGGGCGATAATGATGTTGGTGACTTAGTTTTTGGAAAATGATTAATAGTGACTCGGTGTTGATTTTGGTTCACAGGTCTGGATCGAGCATGGTCAGGATTTTGGTTCTCTATGATTCCTGGACTGGGAACACTGAGAAGATGGCGTTTGCCGTCGTGGAAGGCGTTAAGCAGGTTGAGGGCGTTGAGGTGGTTTTGAAGAAGGTTGATGCGACGAATCTTGAAGACTTGCTTGAGGCTGACGGGATCATTATCGGTTCGCCGACGTTTTATGGGCAGATGTCGGGTAAGCTTAAGACTCTTATTGACAGGTCGGTGAAGATTCATGGGAAGCTTGAGGGCAAAGTTGGAGGCGCGTTTACGTCGTCAGGTGAAAAAGCCTCTGGAGCTGAGACGACGTTGCTTTCGATTTTGAAGGCTATGCTGATACATGGCATGATTGTTCAGGGCAGACCTGATCATGAGCATTATGGTGCGGCGGCTGTAAGGGCGCCGGACGAGAAGGCTGTTGAAAGCTGCAGAGAGCTTGGAAAAAGAGTTGCAAGCTTGACGGTAAGGTTGAGTGGACAACAGACATAGTGGTAGTTCTCTTGAAAGTTTGCGGCATAATTGGCAGCCCGAAAAAGAATGGGAACGTAGACATACTTGTTTCACAAGTGTTGAAGGGCGCGAGCAGCCAAAGGGCTGAAACGTGCAAGGTCTACCTCAATGACTTGCAGATCAAGCCCTGCCAAAGCTGCGGGGGTGACCCACATCCGAAATACTGCCTGTTTGAAGACGATATGAAAACGATATACACTCTGCTACAATCTTGTGACGCAATAGTACTGGGTTCGCCCGTGTATTTCGATACAGTAAGCGCACAAACCAAGCTTATGATAGACCGCTGCAACTGCCTCATGCCATACGTGGAACGTGCTGATGGAACCTACGGCTTCGAGAGAAGAATGAAAAAACGCAAGAAAGGAGTTTTCATAGCCGTCGCCGGCTCTGAGCAAGAGTTCAACACTATTCAGACCACGATAAAGGGTTTTTTCAACTGGGCAAACATAAAACTGGCTGATACCCTGCTGTACCAACACGACGATAACGTCTTAGGCGGCGTGAAGAACGACAAGGAAAAAATGGACAAAGCCCTTGAAATCGGTGTCCGACTCGCTTGTAAGGAAAAAAAGAGCTACCCAAAACAGTGAAGTGGGCCCGGGGCGATTTGAACACCCGACCAACAGGTCTCTCAATGCACTAGTCATTTATGAGCCTGGCGCTCTAACCGGGCTGAGCTACGGGCCCATGCTTGTCTGCGGTATTATGCTATTTTCAAGTTGATTTAAACGTTTTCTGCATATAAGCTGCTTGTGAAAGATTTAAAAAGTCCGCTCTGTGGTAAGATAGGGTTTGGAAGGAGAAAGCGTACTGTGGAACTGAAGGTCTTTACTTTGCCCAGCTGTTCTACCTGCCCCTTGGCGAAGACAATCGCTTCAGAAGTTGCACAGAGGCTCAATATTACGTATAAAGAGGTTGACTTGGCGTCCGAAGAGGGGATGAGAGAAGCGAAGACTTATGATATTATGAGTACGCCCAGCATAGTTGTAGATGAGGAGGTCCTTTTCAGAGGGCAACTAGTCTCAAGAGAGAGGCTTGAGCAGGAAGTAAGAAAGCGAATAGAAAAATGGGTGGAGAGGGCTTCCAAGGAACATATGCAGCCCACATGAACGTTCGCCCTTTTTTCAGGTCCGTTCTCTTCAGCCGCGGAAAGAGAATCTAGTGCAGTGTCCGTTCGTAATGATATAAGTACTCTTGGGCGTACCCTGCGAATTTCCCGAAGTATTTTCGCCCGAATAAGCTGAGTTTTTCGTATTCCCGATTCGTCAATGACTGCTTGTCTTCGATTTTGCTGATGAATTCGGCTGGGAAATGCCTTCTGTAGTGTCTTAGAATAACCCTTTTTATCCAAACGTCGATTGGAAAGGCTTCAAATTTGTCCAAGGAAAAGAGCAGGATGCAATCTGCAACTTTCTGACCTATTCCTGGGAAACGTAGGAGCTCTGCTCTTGCCTCATCATAGTCGGTCTTCTTCAAACGTTCAAAGTCGACGAGGGTCTCATAAACCATTTTGGCTGTTTCGTGAACATATCTGGTCCTATAGCCGAGACCGCATTTGGCAAGCTCATCCGCAGATGCTTTCGCCAGCTTCTCAGGCGTCGGGAATGTGTAGAAATCATAGCTGTCAAGACAGACTTTGTCTCCGAGTCTGCATGAAAGGTTGAGCAGCATTCGTTTTATTGCGGCAATGTTCTTGTAGGTTGCGCAAATGTATGAGATTAAGCATTCCCAAGGGTCTTGGCGTAGAATCCGCAAACCTCCAAAAGTGGCAATCGCTTGCTTGATGTGCTTGTCTTTGCTGATTTGCGACAGGATGCTGGTTAGATCATCGTGCAGACCAAGATAATTCTTCACGAAATGGGTGTCTGTGTTCTCGATTTCCAAGCAATCCTCAATTTGGCGTATTTTGAGGACTCTTTCGCCCACGACGCCGTACCACCATTCACTTTGTTTGTCCCATCTGAACGTCTGCCCGCAGCAGAGGGTAACGTCTAGGTTGAATGGACTTGAAGGATTTAGCTTAATTTTCATCTAGTATCACTTTCAGATCTGCCAAAGCAATGTAGCATCAACAGCTGGCGTTGAAGACAACCTCACAGTGACTTGATGCTCTGAAGTATTGCTTTCTTAAGGTCCTCTTTGGTCTTGTAAGGTTTCCAGCCCAGTGTCTTCTGTATCTTCTTGGTTGATTCTATCGCTCTGCCTATAGACGCTTGGTCCGCGGCTAGCCTGACCTTGCTCTTCGAATTTGTGTTTTTGATCAGGAATCTGTACAGTTCATAGTAGGTTATGAAGGTGGCTGGATTCGATAA
>CAYYXF010000062.1:0-4994 GCA_964475545.1 uncultured Candidatus Bathyarchaeia archaeon
CACGCGGTTTTATATACTCAAAATTGCATAATTCAACTGTGAGTGTGGACATATGAGATATCTAGTGACTTGGAAGCTTTTGCCCGTGCCTCCTGAAATGGCAAAAATGGCTTTGAGTCTGCTCAAAGCAACAGAAACTTGGATTGAAAAGCAAAAAGCGGCGGGGTTCCTCATTGAAGCATGGCAATACACTGAAGGTATGGGTGGAGTTGCAGTAGTCGAAGCGAAGTCAAACGACGCCCTATATCTGAAGCTAATGAGTTCGCCATTCAGCCCCTTCCAGCAATATTGCGTAACTCCACTAACAGACATGAAACTAGCCATAGAAGACGGCATGAAGTTTTATCAGAAGATGATTGGAAAGACTAAGAGTTAACCTGGCTCTGAAACCTCCCCTCTTTCTCTATTCCCATTGTCAAGTTCATTTGCGTTCAAGATGAAGCGCGCGCTAGGAGATAAAGCACGTCCCCATTGTGGCAAGTTACTTGATTTCATGCCAAGTCTGTTTCTTACCCGTGATTCTTCTGTATGCCCTTTTTATGTGTAGCAGAAAGTGGGCCAAGAATCTTCCTTCTTGTCTATATGCTCTTCTGAGGATAGAGTCTCTAGAGAGCAACTCGTTTTTCAAGTCAGTCAGTTCCTTCTTTGGCGAGTACTTAATGTAGATCGGTATTCCTATGGCAAGCAGGGCTAGGCCTTCTGCGATCTGCAGGTACGTGCCTTGTGTAATCAGATAAAGTATGATTAGACAAAGTGAAAAGGCCACGCCCAAGCTTGGAATAATTAAGCCCCCTCCTACGTGAAATTGAGGTTTCAGGTTTTTCCTGCGCAACCAGAAGATTGATGCGCAGGTCGCAAGATACGCAACTGCCAAAAGAACACAGAAGTTGCAATCAGACTGCTTAGGTTACCTACAACTGCAGCTGCTAGTGCCGTGATGGCCTGAATTATTATCGCAAGGTAGGGTGTCTTGAATTTCGGGTGGATCTTGGCGAAGACTCGAGGGAATAGACCGTCAGCAGCAAGCGCATATCCGAGCCTTGATGTTCCTATCATTCCAGATTCGTCGGAACCTGCAACCGAAACCAGCGCGCCAACTCCGACGATTAGCCCGCCAATTAGAGCCAAACTGGGCCATCCGTTCAGGACGGCGCTGGTAGCTGTTGCCAGAGGTGCACCGTCCAACGCCAGCAGATTCCAACGTCTCACTCCGAACAGAACAATGTTGGTTGCCAAGTAAAAAACCGTCACAATTGAAATTCCAACTACTATCGCCCTTGGAATTGTTTTACCTGGGTCTTCTATTTCTTCGGTTGGAATTGTCGAGATCTCGAAACCCGCGTACGCCCAGAATATGAGAACAAGGGCAGCCCCAAAATTCTCCAGCCCATACGGCGAGAACGGCGAGTAGTTTGCTGCGGTTGTAGCGGGATTTAGGATAATGTAGAGCAGACCGATTGCAGCGAAGAGAATCAGAGGAGCAAGCTTGGCAAGGGTCAGTACGTCGTTTGCTTTTCCAGCCGCCTTTACTCCTATGATGTTTGTTGCTACAAGGAAGGTTACAAACAATCCTTTCACGATAATCTGGGAAATCCAGTCAAGGTTGGGTATGAAAAACATTAAGTATCGTGTGAATGCCACGGGGAAAACAGCAAGCGATACCCACTCAGCAAGCCACAGCGACCAGCCGACGACAAAACCTGCAAATGGTCCCCCAGGCTTCTTTGGCATAGGCGTACGGCCCACCAACTTTGGGGAGCAAAGCGGCACATTGGGCGAAACACAATGCAATTACTATCGCGAGCATTCCGGCTATGACCCACACTAAAAGCGAAAAAGGGCCGAGATATCCTGCTCCAAATGATGATGCCACGTAGATGTCCGCTCCTATTATGGAGCCGACGACGAGGTTTGTCACGTCAAACAGTGTGAGTTTCGAATGAAGTTCAATTTTGCCCATTTCGATCATTCTAAAGACTGAATGTTCCATATAAAATGTGCGTGGCTGTTAATTTGACCCCTAAGGCTCTGTATCAGATATTGAGTTTTTACGCCGGAATATTTGGTGAAGATAGAACAAGCTTATGCAGAGTAATGTGGCTGTTCAAGCTATTCTGAAGCGTTTCTCAACGATCGTGGAGTGGTGGCGGTCATTCTAAGTGACAAACGCTCGCTCAATCCCTAGCAAGGAGGGTGGGCAAGCCGCAGCCTGGAGTCTTTATTGTGATTCAGAAACACTATTACTAATCATTACAGTACTGAGTGGTTAGCGATTAATAATCTATTTATAGAATGACCTTGGATTCATCTACAACTCTAAGCTTTGGTGAAATATCCGATGATCAAACAGAAATTCTTTGGAACAGCATTACGTTCAATACGATATGTGATCTTGTTTGTTCTTGTCTCAATGGTTCTTCAAGGCTCTTATCTACTACACGCCAACTTTTCTTCATCTGCGACCGATTCCAACAGCTTGAATCTACCAACGTTCCCACAAGCGGGTAATCCTGCTTCGATTCTTACTGCGGTTCCGTTCAAGGTGAACATTGTTTTTGTGGGATTTCCTCCTAACAGCATTGACACTACAGAAATCTACAAGGAATTACCCATAAACTACACTTCGATCAACCGAATGGTCTACTATGATCTCAAGAAGTGGGTGCAATACGCTAGTTTTCAGATTGCATACACTTTTTCCGGTTTTGAGCCTTCATGGCAAATCTTTGCGGGAAAATTCGCGGACTACATCGAGAGCAACCACGTGACAGACTACGCGCCGTATTGGCTTCAAGAAGGCGTAACGTACAGTGGCACAACCACAAGTCCCGTGGAGACGTGCTGGTATGTTGATGCGAGAAATGCCGAGCTTTGGATCAAAAACAATGCGCCTCCAGGAGCGTTTCAGGATGGCTACACATTTCTCATTATGGACACTTGGCACACTACGCCCAAAATCGACAATTACTACTTCTACAACGGAAGCGTTCCATCCGTTCCATTGCCGATAGATCCCGAATCTCGAGAATCTCAATTCATGATGGGCTACGGTGGCTACTACAGATTCCTGTTCTTGGACCTTCAAGCAGGTCCTTCCGTTTACAGAGACACGAACAGCATAAAGCCGCTGTGGCTGTACGATCTTCCAACCCAAGCAAAGGATCTGAGCCGCGACCTAGGCAAAATAATAAAGAACACAGTGGAGCTACGTTTTCTGCCGTCCTATCTGTATGCTCCAGAGTATAGACCCTCGTACTGGGTGAACGTGACCATCTTCAACAAAGACCCGACGTTGCCCATTCTATTCGACATGAACAGACTGCTTCAAGAATACCGTGATTTCCAGCCTCAATCAACATTCGACGGAGCATTCCAGACAGTGCAAATTCAAACTGACACTGGATTATTCGCAGCAGTCGAAGCTGCCACTGACGTCGATGGAATTACCGATTCAGATCAAGTGAGCGACTATTTCTTGGCTCATTTGAGCAAGTATGTTGGCCAGCATGGAAATGACTACGTGCTTCCCGTATTCATACTAGGTGGATACGACCTTGGAGGCTTGCTCGGCCGCTCGAGCTCTGACGGGCAGGGAAAACCAGCCTTTGTTTTAGAGTGCCTAAATCGGAAAATGGGAGGTTTTGACCTCGTCGATCTACCATGGGGCGGTTTGAGCCAACCCTATTCACTCGATCCTGGATGGTTTGCATGGTTCACACAACCGGTCATGCTTGACAAGAACATGATGCTAACCTTCGACTTCCACTTGCTCAGCGGAACTGCCAAAGTGTACATTGCTGATGCATACAACTTCAAGAAATGGACAGACAACGGGCACGATTTCAGCAAGGCTTCGTTCCGCATGATTTGGAGTGTGACACAAGACCAGCCGCTGGAATTTTACACTCCAACTCCTAACGGCAAATACTACATAATTGTCGAAAATGACGGCTTCGCCACGACCAGCTTCTATGGCCTGGTCATAACCAGCAGAACAGAGGGTTACACTCTCACTCCCTTAACTGTGCATGAGACAGGCCACAGCCTCGGCTTGTCACACCCCCATGACGGTTTCAGTTGGATACTTTATCAGCAGGGTCTTCCAGTCGATCTGCCTGGTGAATATGTCTACTGGCTCTGGGACTTCTCGACCACTCCCATGACTTATGCGGCCTGTAACATGCGTTTTGACAGGCTTGACTGCGATTCAATCTTTCGAGGAGTCACTGCAACTCTGTTGAATGAAACATGTGCGATACTGATGGAGACTGAGAGCAAGTTGAATCAGCTTGGCTTCGGAAGTGTGCCGCCCCAAGTCATCAGTAACTTTACCGACGCTGCAGCAAAGATAAACGAGTCTATCGTGTCATTCTCCTCACTTTCGCCGGACTATTCCAGCTCAACACAAAAGGCATTAGAAGCCCGTGACTGTGCCAATAGAGCCTTCGATGGAATTGCGACAAGCGTATACAGTGTTACGCTGAGAGCTAAGGACATTTTCGGGTTTGCTATTTCAGGAGCAACCGTGACTCTGACGATGCCAAACTCCACAACATTAACCGCTATAACGGACACAGGCGGAACCGCGATCTTCTCAGGTCTGCCTTACGGAATGTATACGGCTACCGTGACTAACATGGGACAAGCCAGCCAAGTTCAGTTCAACGCGCAAGACGCTGCTGGGCACCCGCCTCAAGCAACCTTAAGTTTGTCTTCAATGGTCATCACAGTGATAGGCGTAGTCATAGGCGTCACAATAGCCGCGATAGCAGCAGCCCTAGTATTGCATAGAAAGAGACATGCACTGCCTATCCCTCCACCACCTTAATGCATAGCGTAGCAAACGCTTCGCTTCGGTGACAAATCTACTACCTTCGGCTAGAGCATGACAACTTGCGCGCTACAGGATCGGGTCCAATCGCTATCTTTGACAGTTGGGACAGAAGTATGTGTGGCCTCCTCCAATACTCAACTTTTCTATGGATGTTCCACAC
>CAYYXF010000062.1:5094-8121 GCA_964475545.1 uncultured Candidatus Bathyarchaeia archaeon
TGGTGAAAGTACCTCGGAGAAGTCTCGCCTGTAGACGTAAGATTGCTTGAGTTCATCGTCTTTCAATGCCTGGATAACACCCATGCCAGTCAGTCTAACCGTCAGCAACGTGTTATCAGCGAAATCGACCCTCAAGTGAAGCTTATCTGGAACTGTCTTTTCACTTGTGTGATATAAGATTCTGCCACCATACTCAGGTGCAAGGATGAGGTTCATCCCATTGTTGAGCTTGACCCGGATGACGTTACCTCTAGATGTGATGGCCTCGATTTTTCCATTAAGAAGCTTTTCAAAGGATCTCATATCCTTGTTGACGAAGCCCAGTCTCTGGAGGCTTGCGCAGTCTTGTAGATCATAGGACTTGATGTGCTTTCCGCGAAGCTCTTTGTTCATTTGTTTCGCAAGAATCTGTGCTTCAGGAAGCTCGATACTCATCAGCCATCCATCCTCCCTGTCAATTCGCCACGCTCGCTCTTAGTTCTTGCGCATCGGAAAAAAAAAAGCACGGAGGAAGTGCGTTTTCATAGATTGAGGGAAGCGAAAGCAAAATATACTTGTCATTGTTTGGCATACGACCATGGCAAGGAAAGTTGTAGTAATCGGTATGGGTTATGTTGGGATACCCATCGCTGCGCTTTTCGCTGATGTCCCGGGATTTGAGGTTGTTGGTGTGCAGCGCAGGTCTAAGCGTTCTGGGTGGAAGATTGACTGGTTGAATGAAGGAAGAAACCCGATCGGCGGCAATGAGCCTGGTTTATCTGATCTCATTGCACGGGTAGTGAATAACGGGAAGCTCAAGGTTGTCGAGGATGTTTCAGTCTGCAAGGATGCTGAGGCAATATTGATTGACGTGCAGACGCCGACAGACGCAAACAAGCTTCCAGATTATTCATCGTTGAAAGAAGTTGCCGCGCAGGTCGGCAAGCATATGCATCCAAGAACCCTTGTGGTTGTCGAGTCGACTGTGGCACCTGGCACAACAGAAAACATTGTGAAGCCCATTCTGGAGAAGAATTCAGGGATGAAGGCAGGCAAGGATTTCTCACTGGCCTTTTGTTACGAGAGAGTAATGGTAGGACGCTTGATCAAGAACATCGTTGATCTTCCCAGGGTAGTTGGAGGAATTGACGACGAAAGTACAAAGCGTGCGCTAGAGCTGTACAAGCATGTTGTGAAAGCCGAGCTTTACGCTACTGATGCGCTTACAGCAGAAGTCACAAAGGTTGTTGAGAACACGTACAGAGATGTCAACATTGCCTTCGCGAACGAAGTGGCACTGATATGCGAAAGTCTAGGTGTAGATGCTTTCAAAGTGCGCGAACTTGTTAACACGTTGCCAAACGACCCTAAAAACCCAGCAAAAAACCCCGTGAGAAACATGCACTTCCCAAGCGGAGGAGTTGGAGGACACTGCTTGCCAAAAGACCCGTGGTTGCTCAAGTACGGTCTAGACAATTACGGCAAGTTCAAGTTTCTCCCAAAACTCATACTTGGCAGCAGACAACTAAACGATGCAATGCCTGCACACGTTGTTGACTTGCTGGAAGAGGCGTTGGCAGAGCATGGCAAGAAGTTGAAAGGCGCAAAGATCGCCATACTTGGCGTGGCTTTCCTAGAGAACTCCGATGATACGAGGAACACTCCCTCTGCCGTACTGTATGAGGAGTTGAAGAAACGCGGCGCAGAACCAGTGCTTCACGACTCGCTTGTCCGAGATTTCGAACTGCCTTTCACCAAAGACTTGGACGAAGCGGTCAGGGGCGCAGATGCAGTCATTCTTTCCACGAAGCACAAGGAATACCTCACGCTGGACCTCAAGAAGCTGAAGAACAAGCTGGCTACACCTGTCTTGATCGACGGCAAGAACGCCTACAACGAAGAAGCAGTAGCCAACGCAGGGTTCACTTATCGAGGCGTCGGCAAAGGCAAGAGACAAAAGTAGTCAACACAGGTTGTGTGAGGCTATCTAGAAAACCCAGAGAATCAGACCGGATCTTCAAGTTTTTAAATACCAGCTCGTTATTTTCAAAGTCGGAGAACCAAGCTCAATATGACTGAAACGCATGACTGGCGTCATCTTTTCACCTTGTTAAAGCTGGCTGAAATGGGAGCGCACAGAAGGATAGCACGGATCTCGACCGAGTATTTGGCTGGGAAGCTTGGCATGTCTCAGCAGACGGCTTCGCGATATTTGATCGAGTTGGACAACAAAGGATGGATCGAACGAACCATTACCGCTGAAGGCTGCTTGATAAGAATCACGGATTCAGGCGTCAAAGAGCTTCAGAAGCTCTATTCAAACCTGCGCTATTTGATGGAAATTGTTTATCCACCATCAGTGACGCTTGAAGGGACGGTTTTCACGGGATTAGGCGAAGGAGCATACTACATTTCGAAGGAACAATATCGGAAGCAGTTCATAGAGAAGCTGGGCTTCGACCCATATCCGGGCACACTTAATCTGAAACTCACCACCGACTATGACATCAAAACTCGTGCCGAACTTGACGCTTATCCCGCAATCGAGGTTGAAGGTTTCGTGAATGAAGACCGAACCTTCGGGTCTGTTAAATGCTATCCGGTGACAATAGAAAACAAGGAGAAAGGCGCCCTGCTCTCAGCGCTTAGAAGCCACTATGACGCTTCAGTGCTTGAAATCATTTCACCAGTGCCTCTCAGAAAGCACCTTAAGCTGAAGGATGGCCACAAGGTGAAGGTAGAGGTTCTGACGCTTCCCTAGCTTTCAACGTCAGACAGTGGCTTTTGATTTCGACAGCAAGCGCAACTTGTTTCGTTCTGCTTTCAACGGCAACGCGCCTAGGATGTGTATTTATAGCTGAACTGATATGCCGGCTTTGCCTTGCGTGTCCCCGCCAACAAGTAGCCAATTAACAATCCAGCAACCAAGCCGCCCAGGTGAGCCAGAATATTCACTCCATAACCTGCGCTGATCATCAAAAGGAAGAAAGAAAACACTAACGCCCCCACAATTGACTGACTGATCGCGCGTCTCATGTAGATGGTCAC
>CAYYXF010000063.1:0-7858 GCA_964475545.1 uncultured Candidatus Bathyarchaeia archaeon
TGTTTGTTACTCCACTTTCGTGTGCTATTATTTGTTGGGTTCGCAGGGCGACTCTCACGGCTTCTTCGCCTGGCAAGCATAGTGCTTCGTCGTAAGAGTTTGTGTGCAGGGATTGGGTTCCACCTAGGACTGCTGCAAGAGCTTGAATGGTTGTGCGTGTGATGTTGTTGTGCGGTTGCTGTGACGTGAGCGTGCATCCTGAGGTTTGGATGTGCATTCGCATCCACATTGACCTTGGGTTCTTAGCATGGAATCTTTCCTTCATCATTCTTGCCCATATTCTGCGGGCAGCCCTGAACTTGGCTATTTCTTCGAAGAAGTCGTTGTGTGAAGCGAAGAAGAACGACAAGCGATGGGCGAAATCATCAACTTTCAATCCTCTTTCAAGTGTGGATTCCACGTAGCCTATTCCATCGTATAATGTGAACGCTAGTTCTTGCACTGCGTTTGCGCCAGCTTCTCTTATGTGATACCCGCTGATGCTAATGGGGTTCCATCTGGGCAGGTGCTTGGCACAATACTCGATCACGTCCGTAGTGAGCTTCACAGAAGGCTTTGGAGGAAAGATACACAGTTTCTGGGCGAAGAATTCCTTCAAGTTATCGTTCTGGGTTGTTCCTCCCAGCTTCTCTCTGGGCACGCCTTGCTTATCGCCAACTGCTGCGTACATGGCCAACAGCATGGGCGCAGGACCATTAATCGTCATGGAGGTTGTGACCTGGTCCAGAGGTATACCGTTGAAAAGAATCTCCATGTCTTGGAGCGACGATATGGCCACGCCACATATGCCAACCTCGCCCCTTGCCATCGGATGGTCCGAATCGTAACCCATTATCGTTGGATAGTCAAAAGCAGTGCTTAATCCTGATTCGCCCTCCTTCAGCAAGTATTTGAAGCGCTGATTTGTGTCTGCAGCTGTGCCAAACCCTGCAAACATCCGCATCGTCCATAAACGACCGCGATACATTGTAGCATGTACACCGCGGGTGAATGGGTATTCTCCTGGAAAACCTAACTCTCCAAGGTAATCCAACCTGTCAATGTCTTCCGGCGTATACAGGCGCTTGATCACCATACCTGAATGGTTCCGAAACTCACTTTTTCTTTCCTTACTCTGTTTTATCCAGTTTAGTAGCGTTGTCTGCTCCCAACGTTCACGCTCACGCTTTACTTCCTTCATTTTCTCTTCATCAAACATGGTCAAGTCTTGCCCTCAACATCAGGCTTTTTGGATTGTCATATGCGTATTGAGCCTAAAGGGATATTTTCTTATCGGTTAGTGATCTACTAGTCTAACATCTGATTTGGTGCAAAGACACAGGTTATTAATGACCTCGACCCAGTTACCATAGACCGAAAAATGCCCGGCAGGAAGTCCGAGAAAAAAAGGAAGCACAAGGCTCTTGGCATAGGAGCAATCGCTGAACCCGGCGTTGGGACACTATACGTCAGAGGCCCATGGATGAAAAAGATGAATGAGCTGGGCAAGCACAAACAGAGGCAAGCCTATAGAAGCCGTCGGGGACAGAAATCCAAACCCTAGAATGTCTGATGCGTTCCACTCATGATTTGCTTAGCTTTCGGTGACATTCCGGAAAAGGCATGTGCCTAGAATTTGAGAGCGCGCGCGAAGAACAGGTCTAAATTCTTGTCTGAGCCTGAGTAGTGCGCGAAATTGATTCTCACTTTCAAAGCTTCTTATAGACGGTGTCTGTTTCCCTCACGCGTTCTGCTACTTTCAGTCCTATGCTCTGTCCTTGCTCAGCACGTTGAATATTCTTGTGCTCGATCTGCATCGAGTCCACAACCTGCTCAAAGTCTGTGTTCGGTCCCTTAATGACTATCGTGTCGCCAACGCTTAAAGGAGCCTTAAGCTCGATGACCGCAACGTTGATCTTTGGGAAGAAATGTGTTATCCGTCCAATCTGAACAACATTTTCTTCACTCAAACACCCCATCTCCTTACGACAGAATTACAGTGAATGTGCATAAATAACTTTTCAAGAGGATGGGTGCAGGCCTTGCAGCGTCTTCTATATTTCAGTTTCCTTTGAAGAACCTGTAGCGTGTGTTAAGACAAAAAACACTGCAACCTAAGCTAGTTCACATCACAGAAGGAGAGCATTACTGGGAGGTTCATCAGTTTTGTTCAACTATTTCTGCCTCCAAGTGCGTCGAGAACGCTCTCTTCACTTTTGCTTGTAATGTTTTGCCAAGAAGCTTCTTGACGCTTCTCACTGCAATGGGCTTGTAGGCGAAGTTTCGCCCGATCCAAGAACCTGAAATTTTACCAACTTCATCAACGAGAATCTCGCCAGTCCAGCCAACCCATCTCTTGTTTCTTTCTAGGGCCACCTTTTTTGCCAAGATTGCGACAAGCCTGCTTCTCTCTCTGATCTTCTCGAAAGGCACAGAATCCTTTCCCATTTCAGTAGCAGCCGTTCGAGGTCTCCCGAAAAACTTTGAAACGTTAACCACATCGGGCTTAATCTCTCCGATCAACTGAAGAGTCTTCAAAAAAGCATCTTTGCTCTCTCCTGGAAAACCACAGATAACATCCGTGGAAAGAGTAATATCAGGAAAATCGTCTCTGAACCTACTTACTATCTTCTTGAAGTCGCTGACCGAATAGGACCGTCGCATGCGCTTGAGAATCTTGTCGTCTCCACTTTGCACGGGCAGGTGGATAAACTTGAAGACACGTTCACTACGGAACGCTTCAGTCAAATCGTCAAGAATGGCCATAGCCGCGTTGGGAGTCATCATTCCAACACGGATCTTGAAGTCACCGCTTATCTTGCACAGAGCATTTAGCAGTTCTGCTAAATCAGTGCCCTTTTCTCTTCCATAGCAAGCCGTGTCCTGCGAAGTTATCCAAAGCTCACGTGCTCCGTGCGCTAGATCTTTCTTTGCCCTCTCCACAATTTCCTCGATGCCATAGCTTCTCAATCTTCCTCTTGCAAATACCACACAGCAATAGGCGCACGAGCCTAAGCAACCATAGTTTATGGGAATGATGCTTACAATCGGGTTCAACGTGGCGCGAGGAAGGTCCAAGCTGGGAATCGAGCTAGTAGCATCTTTCAAAGCAACAATCTTCTCATCACATGCAACACGTTTAACAGCTTCAACAATTCCTTCGCCTGCTGCAGGCCCGATGACTCCGTCGAATCTGACTTCCTTGCGCAATCTTTCGAAATTGATTAAAGGCAAACATCCGGCAACAATCAGCTTTTTTCCGGAAGGAGTACGCTTCAAAGTCTCAATCATGCGATTCTCGGTAGGACCCTTAACGGCGCAAGTATTGTAGACAACTACGTCCGCCTCTGACGCGGAGTTCACTAGACCGTGTCCCGCGGCGGCGAGGCAGCCCGCCAACACCTCTCCATCAGCTAGATTTGTAGAACACCCGAAGCTCTTAACGAAAACCTGCATTGCCTTCCATCGCTTTACCTTAAATCATTCAACAACCAATAAAAACATTAGGTCTGCCTGTGAGCAGAATATACAGAAAGCTGAAACGGGATTGGAGCAAGCTTTAAAAGGGGA
Organism: uncultured Candidatus Bathyarchaeia archaeon; assembly: GCA_964475545.1. Taxonomy (GTDB): domain Archaea; phylum Thermoproteota; class Bathyarchaeia; order Bathyarchaeales; family Bathycorpusculaceae; genus DASPTR01. Next base: position 3,550 of record CAYYXF010000063.1, read on the forward strand.
AGAGTCAAACATGTCTGTAGCATATTTAGGGCATGTTATAACGAGATATAATCTCTCACAGATTTCTCTGTAACTTACCCGGAGGGGGAAAGAATGAAGTTGATTACACTCTATCTTCCTGAGACTTACATAAAACTATTAGATCAGCTGGTGAATGAAAGATTCTATCCGAATAGGGCAGAGGCGATCCGCGTAGCGATACGTGATTTGATTAACGAAGAGGTTTGGCGGAGGAAGAGCGTTGACTAAGCTACGTGGTGCAGACAGCACTGTCAAGTATACATGGCACAATACTATGAGTCAAGAGATTAAGCAGCCGGACACGTGCCGCACGATGGTAATCGGTGTGGGCGGAGCAGGTTGCAATACGGTGACTAGGCTAGTGGAGATGGATGCGCCTGGAATAGAATGTGTGGCGATAAACACTGATGCTGTTCACCTGCGTGCATCAAAGGCGGATCGAAAGGTTCTGATAGGCGAGAAGCTTACGAGAGGATTCGGTGTCGGCGGCGATCCGAAGCTTGGAAGAGCAGCAATCGAAGAGTCGAGAGCACTTGTTGAGGACTTGCTGTCTGGAGTGGACATAGTCTTCTTAACAGCCGGTCTAGGAGGCGGAACGGGCACTGGTGCTGCTCCAGTCGTTGCTGAGATCGCGAAAAGAAAGGCTGCTGTGGTCGTTGGAGTGGTAACCACGCCTTTTCGCATTGAGAAGGGAAGAATGAAATATGCTGCAGCCGCTTTGACTGACATGCGCAGACAATGCGACACTGTTGTGGTAATTGACAACAATAAGCTTATGCAGCTTGTTCCTCAGCTTCCTCTGGGCGAAGCGTTCAGGGTTGCTGATCAGGTTTTGGCAAAAATGATCGAGGGTATTGTTGAAACGATTTCAGCTCCAAGTCTGATCAATCTTGACTTTGCGGACTTCAAGACTATTGTCAAGCGAGGCGGCATGGCCGTGGTAGGAGTGGGCGAGTCGGACGCGCCGAACCGTGCTGAAGAAGCAGTGAGAAATGCCCTGAGAAGCCCGTTGTTGGACGTGGACTATGCTGGAGCGACTGGGGCCCTGATTCATGTCACTGGTGATAATCAAATGACGATTGAGGAGGCAAATCGGGTGGGTGAAATCGTCACGGAAATGATGGACAGTGATGCCCTGGTCATTTGGGGGGCACGAGTGAATCCCGAGCAAGATGGCAAGCTGAAAGTCACGCTGGTGATGACGGGGGTTGAATCTCCGCAGATCCTTGGTGGCTTTGAGACAATTGCGCCGCGGCTCTTCAACATGGAGCAGCGTTCAGGACCGGAGAGGCACCTTGGCATAGAGCTGAACCTTTACCAACTTGAGAGCTTCTAGATACTTTCGCTCTTTTCCCTGTTTGTTGAGCGGAGGTTCCGTTTCAGCATTAGAAATTCCTTTTTCACCCTTAGTTTCCAGGGTATAGCCTTGCCAAAGGGTTGACACATTCCTTTTCCGATGGCTCTTATTACTTGATCAACTCTCAACTCTGAGTCAATGAGCGTGTATGCGCAGCCTATTTCCGGTCCATAATGGGCATCAGTGCCTCCGACTTGCGCAAGTCCGAGGTTGGAAGCAATTCTCCTTGCGCGTTTCACAGAAAAACCAAATGGGAATGCTGAACCATTTATTACTTCTACTGCGTCGAACTTTGAGCTTGTGTGTTTTCCTAGGCTTCCTTTGAAGAGTCCAACGGGATGGCAGGCCACGGCTAGGCCGCTTGCCTCGTGGATCTTGTCTACGGTTTCGTCGGCAGGTAATCCTTTGGGGATTGGTTCTTGGATGTTGAGCGCTATGATGTGTCCGTCTGAGCTTGAGATTTCCATGCCGGGTATGATGAAGAATGGGTTTTTCCTGGCTATTTTGAGTGCGCTGTCGAGTCTGTCGTGGTCGGTGATGGCGACGCCGTCGAGTCTGTGCTGTTTTGCATGGAAGACTAGTTCTTCTGGTGTGATGAGGGAATCGTAGGAGTAGTAGGTGTGGACGTGGAGGTCGATTTTGACTTGCAACTTTTCACGGCCGAAATGCTAAGTGGTCGTTGTTTGGCTGGTTCTGATCTTCTCCAGTTTTTCGTCGAGTTTTTTTTCGTCTTCTTCTATTTTTCTGAATAGAGGCTTGGCCTTGGCTATTTTGTGGTGGGCTGGCAGTGGCTTCAATGCTTCTTCCCATTTCTGTTCGTGTACGCTTCCTTTCAGGTTGAGAGTTTTCCAGATTTCTTCGGCTGCGAAGGGGATGAAGGGGGCAGAAACTATGGCTAGAGCCTTGACAATCTGTGTTGCTGCGCATAGGATGGTCGCTGCTTGGCTTCTGTCTTTTTTGATCAGGTTCCAGGGTTCGTTCTCGTTCAGATATTGGTTTCCCATGCGACTTATGGCTATCACCGTGTTTGCGGCCGCTTGTAGCTTGCAGTCTTCGATTTCTTCAGCTATTTCCTTCACTTTTTCTTTGAGAGCGTCCAGAATCTGCCTTGCATTATCTTCTGGTGTTTCTGGCCGCGGGACCTCTCCGTCGAACTGCGCTTTTATGAAGGTCAGCGTTCTATGTATGAAATTGCCGAGCGAGTCATTCAGGTCCGCGTTTATTCTTTCGGTGAATAGTTCCCACGAGAAGTTTGCGTCTTTGGTTTCAGGTCTGGACGCCATGAGGAAGTAGCGCCAGTAGTCTGCGGGGAAGAGTTGTAGGGCTTCGTCTATGAATATTCCGATTCGGTGGCTTTTGGAGGCTTTTTCGCCTTTGAATTGGAGGAATTCTGTTGCTGAGACGTTCCATGGCAGGTTGTAGTCTTCGCCTGAAGCCAAGAGTAGGGCAGGAAGGATTATTGTGTGGAATGGGATGTTGTCCTTTCCGATGAAGTAGAGGGATTTGGCGTTTTTGTTGAGCCAGAATTCTTTCCATTTTTCGGGGTCTGGTTGATTTTTGAAGTGTTCGATTGTGGCTGAGACGTAGCCTAGTACGGCTTCTACCCAAACATAGATAGTCTTGCCTTCTGCTCCGGGGAATGGTGCGGGGATGCCCCATTCGACGTCTCTTGTTACGGCTCTGGGCTTGAGTCCTTCTTTTAGTAGGCTCAGGCTGAAGTGTTTCGTGTTGTTCGACAGCTGCTTGTTATTGTTGATGTAGTCGGTTAGTGGTTGCGAGAGTTTTGGTAGGTCGAAGTACCAGTGTTTGGTTTTTTTTACGGTGGGTTTGCCGTTGCAGATGACGCAGTATGGGTCTATTAGGAGCGTTGTTTCTAGCAGTCTTCCGCAGGCGTCGCATTGGTCTCCTCGGGCTTTTTCGTTGCTGCAGTAGGGGCATTTTCCTTCGACGAACCTGTCTGGTAGGAATCGTTTGCAGTGTTTGCAGTAGAGCATTTCGGTTTCTTGGGCGAAGATGTATCCGTTTTTGTGTATTTTTGTGAGTGTGTCGGTGACGAATTGTTTGTGTGTGGGGTTTTCGGTTCTCGTGTAGTTGTCGAAGGATATTCCCCATTTTTTGAATAGGTCGACGACTTTGGCGTGGTTTCGGTCTGTTAGTTCCTTGGGGTGTATGCCTAGTCTGATGGCTTCTACTTCGATGGGGGTTCCGTGTTCGTCTGAGCCGCTTACCATTACGACTTCGTCGCCTTTCAGTCTGCAGTATCTTGCGAAGACGTCTGCGGACAAGACTGAGCCGACTAGGTTGCCGAGGTGCGGAGTGACGTTTAGGTAGGGCCAGGCAGAAGTGACTAGTACTTTTCCGATTTTCGGGGCGCCTCCAACATTATCATAACGGCTGTTAACAGATTGAAGTGTCTATTACTTATGGAGTGCGCTTTTACGCGTTGCAGAGGCTGGCTGAGCATTGTTTGGCTAGGAGCCTGCTTCTTAGTGATCGTCTTCCGTGTGGCAATAGTTGCAACTATCCGGTAGTGGCTGGATTCGTGGAGTGATGTTGAGTGTTCACTTGTTCTAGTTGATCTGGAAGTGCGGGAGTGGCGAGAGAAAGTCACCGCGTAGTTTTGCGCCATGTTGCTTTCTTCTTTGGATGAACATGCAGTGCGGCAGGCTTCAGCATTGCGCTGACTATGGCTAATGTTGGCTTTCCCGGAGACCGGGCTGCCGTTCCACTCTTTTCTTATTGTTGAGTAGCGCACTGCTTGATGCCTCTTCGCTGGTTATGCAGGCGTTCGTTCGGTTGCCTGGCTCATTCTTTCGGTAGTTTTGCTGGAGAGCATTTGGAATATTCCTATCATCACCAGGAGGAAACCTGCAGCTCTGAAGGCGTCTATGATGACGTGGTTGAAGATGACAGAACCTGAGAGAGTCATTC
>CAYYXF010000064.1:0-7734 GCA_964475545.1 uncultured Candidatus Bathyarchaeia archaeon
TACGGCGACATTCAATACCAGAATGTTGGTGTTGTGAGAGTTGAGGCAACAGTTGCGGATGATTCTGAAGCAATCTTCACACCATGTGCCTACGAGATAGACAACGCGCGGATTCTCCAAGGCCCGATAGTTGGCAACATTGAAGAGATTGTGTCGTTTCGCGGCAGATTTTGTGAGCAGGCCAGAATAGAAGAAAAGGTTGTTGCGGAGGGAAAAGTTGAACGCGTCATTGACAAAAGGCAGTCCCGTGAACATTACAGACTATTGCTGGGAAATAGGCCATCAGATTTTATGGTTCTAGCATAAGCTAAGCTTGAGAGATGACCTTCAAGACTTGCTCGTAGTATCTAGGGCAATAGGTCAGGCTGATCTGGGTTAGCCTCTCTTCTGGAGTTATGACTTCCTCCAGATTTCCTTCGACATAAACCGTCTCATCCCTGCGCGCTTGCATTCGAAACTCTTCCATATAAGAGACTATGCGAGTCACTTCGCTTGCGAAACTCTCTCCTTGCAGTACCTTCACCGGTTCGACGTTGTAGATTGAGGGCATGAAGAGGGCACCATCATCTCCTGCTATTCTGGCACACATTTTTGTCCAGCCTTTCTGAACGATTCTTGTCTTTGAATCATAGTCGCTGTCAATCTCCTTCCACTCTTTGACTGGCTCGAACTCTGTTTTTATGATTCTGCCAGTCTTCTCATCCTTGAACAATGAGTAAATCAGCTTTCTACGTTGTTGCCAGACGAATTCCTTCGGATTGAGATTTTTGAAACGCCACTGTTTTCCCTTAATTGATTCGTTAGTTCCAAACTCGTTTGTGAATCGGGACGAGCTGTCAGCTTGTAGCTCTTGCAGCGTTTCGCATAGCCGGAGGACGTTTTTTCTTCCATAAACTGTGAAGTCCAGATCTGAAAAGTGTGGATGATAGAAACCGTGAAGTATCGATCCGAACACGCCGAAGTTCTTGGCCGCCAATCCTGAGTGTTGCGTTAAGAGTCCAAGTGCGTTCTGCAGGGCGGCTAGAAGCTCGTCTTCAGGTTTCATCTTGATCAGCCTTGCAAGCTTTTCGTCTGGCTTTCGCACCTCTTTGATGTCGTCTTGGCTGACACCGATGGTTTTCCTTTGGATCATGTCGTGGAAAATGAGGTATTTTGGGAATTTGTTTTGGAGGAATTTCCAAGCTTCGTCTTCGTAGAATTTGTAGAAAACATGCTGGTCTTTCGTTCTTAATGCCTTTAGATTGTCAGATTTGAAATGCTCTGCTGGCGCATATTCAGCATCGCAAATGTAGGCATTTGGCGGGTGTGAATAGCCGAGGGCCCGGAAGATTAGGCCTTCATTTGTTACTATGGCATCGCGGTCTCTGAGCCCTAGATTGGGCAAATGCTCTCGTCCTCGCTGTTGCTTGTTCCTACGACTACCTGATAGAAGGACTCGCCTGTTTCGAGGTTTTCAGCGTGTTCTAGCATCCCTGAAACACTTATGTTGTCGCCTTGCCTTGCGACGTTTCTGTAGCAGCCAACCATTGAAACTACTTGCTTTGGAACCTGGGCTTTGTCAAGCTCTGGATTGGTGTTGAGTGGTTTGTAGTTTTCAATATTGTAGATGGCAGGGCGGAACATGGCTTCGCCGTCGTCCTTGACTCTGCACGTGAACTTGAGCGGGGCAATTGGAGAATAGCTGAGCGTGCCGTACTTCGTGTTGATCTCTTCGGGTCTGCGGATCGCGTTGTACATGAAGATCCTGTTTTTGTAGCGGCCCTTGAAGTGTCTGGCAACATCCAAACGATTGTTAGATTGATAGCTCAGAGTTCCTGCTTTGACAAGCCTGTTCACGGTTTTTTCCAGTGTACGGAAGTTTTTCGCTCCATAAACTACAATGTCTATGTCGGACTTGGACGTGTGCATGCCCATAGCAACAGACCCATGAATGCCGAAATTGTCGATGCTGAGGCCTGATTCGCTTGAAAGAAGCCTGATGAACTCCAATGTGATTTCCTGCAAGTTGTCTCTGCTTTTCTGCTTCTCTAGGGAATGCAAACTTTCGCTTGGAATGTAGACTTTTCTGATTGAAGTGAATGGGGCGCTAATTACCTCCTTCTTTCTGAAGGGACAAAAATACACGAAATCTGGAAAATTGTTTCGGAAAACTTGGAGAAACGTCTGATAGTTCTTTGCCGTATACAGTTTTTCAGCTCGAAAAAGCTGAGTTTTTCGGTATTTCCAGGTTCTCTGCAAGAAGCTAATATTGAAAAGCTCTTTGAATCTAGCTGGAATGTATTTGAGGAAGGCGAAGACTCGTTCATCAGGATGTTCGTATCCGAAAACGTTGAGTATAAAGCTCTCTTTGGTTGCAAAAGTGTCCCCATCCATGGGGAGCCAGTCTGTCGCGGTCGTCCTCAAACACCTTGCTAGAGAGAGGATTTGAAATGCTAGAAAAACCTATTGCCCAAGAGCGCAACTTTTAAGACATGCAGGTGACAGATCAGTCTAAGGAGAAAACTTGAACGAAGATTTACACCCCTATGTAGTGTTTCTTCCATCGGAGCAGAAGACCAAGATCCTAAGCGCCATTTTTGGGTCAAGAGCAGCGGTTGACATCCTTGAATTTTCACTTAGCCATGGCATCTCAGGCAAGATCTATCAAAAAGACCTTGTCTCGAAGCTTGCTTATTCAAACAAGACGATCATAAAGAACTTAAAGTCACTGACGAAGCTTGGGGTTCTGATGGAAGACATGGAGAAAAGTGAGAGGGACAGGCGCACGGTTTGGGTTAAGGCGTATCAGCTTTCAGATGCCGGCAAATGGTTTGCACTTCTGCTTGCTAAAGAAAAGGACCTGTCCAAAACTGAAAAAGCCGAAATACTGCAAAACCTTTTCAAGATGTACATTAGATGGGTGAAGAGCCTCTCAGAGAAATTACATGTTGAGAGGGAAACGTTGAAGGATATCTTTACGGAAGAGATGGAAAGCGCAGAGGAGACCAGTTGAGAGCAATAGTAATAGCAGTCGTTGGGAGCAAGAAATCTGGAAAGACCACAGCAATAGAAGCCTTGACGCGTGCGTTGGCGAGACGAGGCTATAAGGTTGCTGCAGTGAAGCACATTTCAGAGGAGAGCTTCTCGATTGACACGGAAGGAAAAGACACTTGGAGATTTGCCCAGGCAGGAGCCCGTACAATCATTGCTGTGTCATCAAATGAGATAGCCATAATAGAGAAAAGAAGCACAGGGAACCTCTCGATTAGGCAGATTCTGCAAAAATGCGGGGGCAGTGATGTGATTCTTCTGGAGGGATTCAGAAGATCTGTGGCTAAAGATAAGGGCATATGTAAGATTGTTACGGTGAAATCTGCTGAAGAAGCTTTAGAAGCCTCAAAGAGTTTCAGGCCCATATTGGTTTTTGTTGGGCCTTTCTCAACGAAGAACCTTGATCTAGGGGTGCCTTACGTAGATGCGCTGAAGGACCCTGAGCGCCTTGCAGACGTCGTCGAAGATGCTTTGAAGAAGAAGTGTTAGCGGTTTTTTGGTTGGTCAGTGGGGTTTGGAGATAATTTTTGAGGGGGAGAAAGGAGAATTTCTTCAAAAATTACATTGCCTCTCCAAACCTTTCCACCCAACGCTTCACCTTTTTTGCTTCATCTCCTCCTGTTAGAGAGCCTTGAAGGCTTCAGACCATCTGGTGTATAGTGATAGCATGTCGAGCGAGACGCTTGGTTTTCTTTCTTCCAGTGTTTGTCTGAAATCCTCCATTGTTAATGATCTTGGTTTGGCCAGCTTGTTGTTAGCTTGTCCTGTTTCGAAGAATTCGCCGATGAGTTTCAGCTGTGCTGATTGGCAGACGTCTCTGATGTCGCTTCCTGAGAAGCCCTCTGATAATCTTGCTAGCTCGTGCAGGTCAACATCAGCGACTAAGGCCAGATTGGTGGTGTGGAGCTTGAACATCATTAGTCTTGTATGATGGTCGGGAAGCGGCACGAGGATTCTCTTCTGGAATCTTCTTATGAATCCCCAGTCTAGGTCCCAAGGCTTGTTTGTTGCGCCAATCACGTAGACATGTAGGTTCTTGCCTTTGTCTACAATGCCATCCATCTCTTTCAGGAATTGGTTTCTGACTCGGATTTCTCCGCCAACCTCGTTTTGGTGTTTTCCCATGAGCGAGTCTAGTTCATCTATGAAGACTATTGATGGTTTTCTTTCTATGGCTGATTTTCTGACTGAGCCGAAAAGTTTGGCAACGTTTTGCTCACCTTCGCCAAGCCATTTAGACATTATTGAGGCCGCATCAATTGAGAAAAAGGTGGCGTCAATTTCTGTGGCTACTGCTGCTGCAAGCAATGTTTTGCCGCAGCCTGGTGGTCCAAACAATAGTATTCCTCTGGGCCATCCTAGCGGAAACAGGTCTGGTCTCTGAACTGGATATACGATGGCTTCTTTCACGGCTTTCTTAGCTGGATCTAGTCCAACAACTTCTTCCCATTTCACGCTTGGTTTTTCAGTCATTATCAGTTCTTCGTAACTTGATCTGCCGCCTTCAGTAGTTTTCCCTGTTCCGTCGCCGTTGTTGCCTTCAACTGGTCTTGTTTCAATGTGCATCACTGCGCCTTGCAATGCTTTTATTCGCTCCTGATAAGCTATCGCCCTTTGTACATAGACCTTGTTCAATCCATATTCTGGGTAAAGCTGAGTGAGTTGGAGAAGGCTCTCTATGGCCTTTTGATACATGGTTATGGCCATGCCTTTTGAGCCTTGCTTGTCCAAACGGACTGCTTCCAACGCAGAGTTGGTCGCGTTCTTTTCAAGTTCCTGTGACGCACTCATTGTTTATTTTCTCCTAGTTGCTTGTTTTCAACTCGATTTTGATTTTGCCCTTTGTTCCTAAGCTTTCAAGGGCCTTTTCAATCTTCTCGTTTGAGATTTTCAAATCGTCTGAGCAGCGGGTCAGATCGATTTCTCCATGGCTTTTTTTAACGTAATCTAGAAGCATGTCTTCTAGCGATGGTTCTTCAACCATCAGGGAGATTTCCTTAATCTCTGCTTTTCTGTAAGAAAAGAGAGTTTGGGAAGGATCTGCTTCGGAGCCTTCCTCTGTTTCTTGACCACTTATTTTAGAGCAGCTGGCTGTCAAGGCCACCATTTCTTTAATCATGGCTTGCGGGCCTTCGGTGGTTCTAGGAGTAGCGGGCGGCTCTGGAAGTTTCTTTGCGATCTCCCGTTCTAGTACGCCAGACACTTCGTTGAGTATTTCTTCTCCTCCGGGTGTTTTTCTGTCGACTTGTATTATTGTTTCGTCTGTTGTCAGTCTTGTTTGGCAGAGGGTTTCGCTTATGGTTTCGTTGACCTGGCTGAGTTCGGAAGAAACGTCTGGAAGAACATCGAACAGCTCTTGAGAGACGTTTTGAAGAAGCTTCAATGCTGGTTTGAGGTCGATGACTATGTCGCTTAGTTCTTTTATCGTCTCAAGTCTAAGAATGACACGTTCGATGGCAAGTTCCACATCGTAGAAGAACTGTATTAGTTTTCGGACTTCTGCAACTTCGTTTGCGCAGATTGCGGCTCTTTCTTTGTTCTTGTTGTTGAGGGCGTTTACGCATGTTTGGAAGAGAATTTTGTCTCTTTCTCTAAGCCTGTAGCTTGCTTGTAGAAGCTTGTTCCTTTGAACCTTGAGTGTTTGGACTGATTTTGTTATGGTTTCACAAAGGGGTGGAGGTTCAGTGTGAAAAAAGCCTTTGATGTTCTTTTCCTCCGCCCGCTACTCTTCTGGCGTTGGTTATATCCCTGTCTTTCCGATTTCTTTCACGTAAACTACTACTGGTGGTTCAGGCAGTTCAGGAGACGTGAAAACTGTAGACGAAGTCTTAGAGATTGACTCCACGGGCTTGCTTAAGGTTTTCTCAGGTATTACGGATTTGTCGCCTAAAAGCGTGTTTGAGAGCTTGTTCTTTGTGAGTTCCAGATCGCTTTTCTCGATGTTGATCTTCTTGAGGTTGTCTTGGATTATGCTGAATGCTGTTTCGTAGGATTGATCGTCCATTTTTCCTATTTCATGCTCTATTTCAATGTGCACAACCGCGTAGTTCAGCGCTTTGATTTCTTCAGCACATTTGACGATTTCTTTTTCTGTTTCTTCTTGAACAACTTGAGCCTCGCTTTTCAGTTGTGTTAGGACCCCATCGAAGGCGGTGTGCAGTTGATTGTAAAGTTCAGGGTCGATCTTCTTTTTCGAGTATAGGTCTCCGAGAGCCTGATTCTTACGCCATATAAGCGGAATGTGATCACAGAGTATGCATGCGTCAGATTTTATCTTGGATAGAAGTGTGATTTCAGAGCCGTCAACCTTTAGGTAGTCGACTGAGTGTTTCGAGAATTTTCCGTCGCCCCGTTCGACAAAGACGTCCTCGAACTTTCCTCTAGGGGTTACGGCGAATGATGCGATCTTTCCTATTGCTCGGCCGTATTCGTCTTTTGCTTGTTTTCCGATGGAAAGAAAAAGGTTGGAGTTTTGCGACATGGTTTTCCTCCTTTACTCTTAGGAAGTCTCTGTGGATGATCTTTCGCTTACTGAGCTTGGAATTCCTGGCATTCCTGGTGGTAGCTCTGGGAATTTCTCTTTGATTCTTTGCTCTGCTACTGTGGCTGCTTCGTTGAGGATTTTTCCGGCATCTTCGTTTACGGCGTCGAAGTTCAGTGTCATTCCTTGGCTTTGTCCTGCCTCTATCATGATGCCGCTCAGTAGGTTGCCTATTTCGCCGAGTTCGCTTTCTGCTTCCGGGAACACGCTTACTAGTCCTGTTCTTACTGATCGGAGCACTCCTACGGCCGGTCCTAGTGTCGATACTACGTCTCCAAGTTCTGATACGGTTCGTAATCTTAATACGATCTGTTCGAGTGCAAGTCTTGCGTTTATGATGAGTCTTTCCATCTTGCGGATTTCGGCAAGTTCATTGGCGAAAACGTTTGCGCGCGCAGTGTCATGCTTGGTGTAGGCGTCAACTATCCTTGCGAATATTGTCTTGTCTCTTTGGCCGAATCTGTCTGTGGCCTGGTCTAGCTTCTGTACTTGTAGCTCAATTCGTCTGACGGCGAAGTCGAGTCGTGGCTTCAGTGGACCTGGTGGCTTCACTGCCTCTTTGATGCGGTTTGTGAAGGGCTGTTCATCTCTTCTACTTTCCCATTTTTTCGAAAATCTTTCTGACAAATTAATTACCTCCTAAAAGGAGAAATCGCATAAAAATGTCTTAACCATTGTTAACATGTTGAGAATATGCACGTGTATATGTAGAGCTATACGTCCGAACGAAAAGGGCTTTGGGCTTTAATTTATCGATTAAAAGAGCAGCTTGCTCATTTTTAAGTAATAGACATAAAAGTGTAAGTTAGACTAAAAAGAGGCTTAGAACGGAATGCTAAGCAAAAGGTGATTTGAATGGGTGAGAGAATTAAGGTTTTCGTGTTGGTAGCGCTCTTGGGGTTCGCTGCTGGAATAATAGCACAACTGACGGCTGACTATGCCATTCCTTGGCTTATGACAGTATTGCCCGCACTGGTCCAAATAAGATTCCTGGTCTCAGGGTTCGCAGGAGCCTGCCTGACTCTAGCTCTAATTAGTGTCTGGGCATACATATCAGGAACACAGGAACGCTAACCTCCTTCTCCCTTCTCCTTTCTTTGTCCAAAAAACAGCTGACTTGGCCTTTTTAGCCTATTACAGAAGCTCTTTGATATCACTTTCCA
>CAYYXF010000065.1:0-7657 GCA_964475545.1 uncultured Candidatus Bathyarchaeia archaeon
AAATCCACGTGGGTAAAGATGCACAGCTTGTTCTCAACACACCCTCCCACCTTCAGGCGCATATTGCTGCTAAAAGAAATAGACGAGGAAATGAGCAGCGGAAAATATTCAAGCGACCGCGTCTACGCCCACGTATAGAAAGCCCCATTTTGCCCGTATTTTCCAGCACAAAGCAGATTTACTACTTGAATGCTAGATTCAAAACTGAGGCCTAGAGTTGAAAGTCAAGCTTCTCAGGTACACGGCAGACGCAGAACGGCTATGCGGAACCGCAGCCCTAACAACAACAAAGAGCGGAACCCCATCCGAAATCCTCGAAAAGATAGACCCAAACACAGCCAAAGCGATAATCAAACGCATAACAGGCTACGGACACGGCTCCGTAATTGAGCACGCATCGTTTACCTTCAGCGTCGAAGGCGTCTCCAGAGCCATGACACACCAGCTTGTCAGACACCGCATTGCCTCCTATACGCAGCAAAGTCAACGCTACGTCGCATATGATACGTTGAAGGACTACGTGATCCCGCCAAGCATAGCGAAAAATGCCCGAGCAAAAAAGGAATTTGACGAGGCCCTGAAAAAAATCTCTGAAACCTATCAGAGCTTGCTAAAAGCGGAAATCCCAAAGGAAGACGCAAGATTCATCCTGCCAAACGCTGCAAGGACAAACATAATTGTAACCATGAACGCACGCGAACTGAGACACTTCTTCAACGTTCGCTGCTGCGCACGCGCCCAATGGGAAATGAGGGAAGCGGCAACCGAAATGCTCAAACAAGCCAAAAAAGCAACGCCTGCGCTGTTCGAGAATGCTGGACCAACATGTGTCGAACTGGGCTGCTGCTCCGAAGGAAAAATGAAGCCGCCAGATTGCGACATTGCCGCAATGAAGAAACAGTTCCAAAGCTTGTAGAGACCGCTAGTACGCCTCCGAGACAACGCGATGCGCATGGCTGCTTACAAGGTTTTGGCTGTTGAAACAAGATATTGGAGACCCAAGACCAATTATGTTCAACAGATCATCGAAGGCGTTAAAGGGAAAGTCAACGATGACGACTTCATTGTAATTTCGGAAAAGGCCATCTCAACAGCTACGGGCAACGTAATTGATGAGAACACTGTAACGCCTACTTTGAACTCAAAGTTCATTGCAAGGTTTTGGATGCGAATAGTCTGGGGCTACATTTTGGGTCCGCTCTGCCATTTTCACCCAGATTTCCTTGAACGCCTTCGCGCGTATCCATTCGTGTTAGGAAGCCGCCACAAGTGTGTAGCACTGCAACAGTGCGGTCTCCTGCAGGCGCTTATGTTCGGTTCAGAGGGCGGCATAGACGCGAGCAACTTGGCATATTCCTACGTGAGTTTACCATTAAGAAGGGCGTATGAAGCCGCTCAAGAGATACGGAGAGAGTTGCTGCAGGAATTAGGGAAGAAAATCTGCGTGATAATTGCAGACACGGACAAAACGTACTCCTTCAGAAGTTTCCATTTCACACCTCGACCGAACCCGATTAGAGGTATCCATTCTTTTGGAGGATTCTTTGCCTACGTGATCGGAAGATTCTTTGGACTAAAGAGAAGGGCCACTCCGTTGGCGGTTGCTGGACGCGAACTGCAAGCTGAAGAAGCCTTGCAGATTGCGGAAGCTGCAAATCGTGCGAGAGGTTTCGGCGCTGGGCGAACAGTGTGGGACATGGCCGACAGCTTCAAAGTGGATTTGGCTGATGTGAGTTGGGAAATGCTTGAGACAGTAAGACATAAACCCATAGTAATTCTAAGAGGCAAGCGGTGAGAGCACCGATGGAAGAGGCAACGAAAACGCTTAACACCTTCTTTGATCCTCGCTCAGTCGCGGTCGTCGGAGCGACAAAAAGAGTAGACAAGGCTGGTCACATCATTTTCAAGAATTTTGTTGAGAACAGGGCGAGGCAGGTTTTCAAGGGTCAACTATATGCTGTTAACCCAAATGAAGATTCAGTTTTAGGCATCAAATGTGTGCCAACCGTGATGAAGGTGCCCGGCGATCTTGAGCTGGTCGTTATTGTCGTCCCGGCGGACATTGTGCCGCAAATCATGAAGGACGCGGCAGCCAAGAAGGTTAAGACAGTTGTCATAATCAGCGCTGGCTTCGCTGAAGTCGGAAACCACGAGCTTGAAGATGAGGTCGCAGCGATAGCTAAGGAAGCTGGAATTCGAGTTCTCGGACCCAACTGCCTTGGCGTGTATGATTCACGAACAGGCGTTGACATGCTGTTTCTGCCGGAAACAAAGGTTCTCATAACAGGAGACGAGGTTGTCGCAACACCGCGACCATTGCCCGGAAACATAGCCATCGTTACTCAGAGCGGCGCGTTCGGCGCCGCGGCCCTAGACTACCTAGCAGGTTTGCACACAGGAGTCAGCAAGTTTGTCAGCTTTGGCAACAAGATCGACGTGGACGAGGCGGAAATGCTGCATTACCTGTATCACGACGACGAAACAAGCGTGATATTGCTCTACGTCGAGGACATAAAAAAGGGAAGACAGTTTCTCGAAGCAGCACAAGAAATCACTAGGAAGAAGCCTGTCGTCGCGTTGAAGTCGGGCAGAACAGAGGCGGGTGCAAGAGCCGCTGCTTCACACACAGGCGCCATAGCCGGATCAGACCGAATCTATGATGCTGTCTTCGAACAGTCAGGTATCCTGAGGGCACAGGATATGGATGAATTCTTTCACGCTGGGAAGGCACTATCGATGCAGTTACCTGCAAGAGGAAAAAACGTTGGAATAATCACGGATGCCGGAGGCCCAGGCATAATGGCAGTTGACGAATGCGGGTTGAAGGGGTTGACAGTCAAACGCTTCTCTGAAGCAACAATCGGGAAGTTTGAAAAGCTAAAGGCTGAAGGTAAGCTTCCAAAGTTTGCAACAAACTTTAACCCCGTAGACGTAACGGGTTCAGGCACATCTGACATGTTTGAACTTGCAACGGAAATTCTCTTCCAAGATCCAGAAATCGATGGGATAATCATGCTTGGCCTGCACCATACCCCAGCCTTGAAAGAGGATTACATCGATAAAGTCGCTCATGTTGCAAGCAAATACTTGAAACCCATGGTTGCGTGCGACATCGGCGAAACGGAAATGGCAATTGGCACGCGCCTGAGGTTCGACAGATTAAACGTTCCAGCATACTCGTCGCCAGAAGACACTGCAAGAGCAATGAGTGCCCTATCAAGATACGGGCTTTACCTGCAGAAAAAAGGCTACTACCAAGAATATGTTAAGGACTTTTCGGAGCGCAGAAGAAAAAAACAGGTCAAATAGTGACTTCGACTTCGCATAGGCTACCATCTACAAGATGAAGCCTTTCCCTCAAGTTCGTTGATGAGATTACTTCGACAACATCTTCGGGGTAACCAGGCACTTCTGGAATAACAACAGCGCACCGCAGATTCTTCAAACTAGCTTTGAAAAGTTTTCCGCGGCAATAACCGGGGGCTGGCAAGATTCCTATGCCCGCTGCTTTCACTAGCACTCTTTTGATTTTGATGCTGTTTCTGGTTAATCGAATGTCTAGTGTTCCAGGGTAAGGAGAAAAGCTCAGCTTCTCTTCTATCTGTTTCCTCGCCCACGTAAGGTTGAGGAATTTTGCTCCCTCGCCCTTTCCGGAGAAAATTCTCCCCTTCAGACACAGAGTCTCCAAAGATGCAGCCCTCCTTGTTTTGCCCTTCAAAGCAAACGTTAGCCGGTGGCTGGAAAAATGAGGGCCTACTTTTGCTCTTTGAGCCAAGCTGCAACTTTCTTGATCAGCGTGTTGGAAGACATGTCAACAACTGGAACTATCATTTTCTCTCGGGTTTCAATGATTGGCTGGTACTTCGGCATCAACGCATACCCGACAAAAGACCAGTACACCCGCTTGTGCTCAACAAGCGCTTTCGCAACGGTTTCTGTTGAAGCAGGAATTGGGAAGTACAGGAAAACTACGCCCTCGGCCCAGTAGAGCCCTGCGGTCTTACCTCCGGCGATAATGGACGCAAACCTTGCTATGTCGTCAGACGTCGAAAAGAAGTCGCGCTCCATCACGACGATCTCCTGGAAAGGCTCAAAGCTTACGGTAACTTCGCTTCCGTCCACCATTATCCCCTCGTTCCTAATGTTTCTCTATCACGTTGCCTTTTAAGCTTATCATATTCTGGAAAAGGTTAAAGAGCAAACAGCAGGTAAAGCCTAAGCTAAACACGTCATGGAGGACAGGCAAGCTTGCCGGATATTCGAGTAGCGCTCGTAGGCGTGGGCAACTCAGCCTCCGCTCTAATTCAGGGAGTGCACTATTACAAGGATGCGAAAGAAGAAGCATCGGTGCCTGGGCTCATGCACGTGGACTTCGGAGGGTACCACATACGCGACGTGAAGTTTGTAGCTGCGTTTGAGGTGAACAAGAAGAAGATCGGCAAAGACCTGGCTGAGGCCATATTCACTGAGCCCAACTGCTGCGCCAAGTTTGCCAAGGTCCCGCCTCTGCACGTTAAGGTTTCGCCTGCTCCCATCATGGACGGCGCAGCTGAACACATGAAAGAGACTTTTCACGTCTACAAGGAAGGCGAGATTAAGCCCGTCGACGTTGCGGAAACATTGAAGAAGGCGAAAGCGAACATTCTTGTCAACTACTTGCCCGTCGGCAGCAAGGTTGCCGCGCGCTTCTATGCTCAAGCAGCTCTGGACGCTGGATGCGCCTTCATCAATTGCATGCCCGAGTTCATCGCTTCAGACTCTGCTTGGGCCAAGAAGTTTGAGGAAAAAGGGTTGCCGATCGCAGGCGATGACATCAAGAGCCAAGTGGGGGCAACAATTCTGCATCGCAACATTGCAAGGCTATGCGTAGACAGGGGAGTGGTTATTGATGAGACTTATCAGCTGAACCTGGGTGGAGACACTGACTTTCAGAACATGACGGTTGAGGAAAGGCTGAAGACCAAGCGCATCAGCAAGACGGAGGCCGTCACCAGCATGGTGCCCTATGATTTGCCCACCCGGATTGGGCCTTCTGACTATGTGCCGTTTTTGGGAAACAAGAAGATCTGCTATTTGTGGCTTAAGGGCAGAAAGTTCGGGGACAGACCGTTGACGATCACGGCGAAGCTTGAGGTTGAGGATTCGCCGAACAGTGCAGGCGTAGTCATAGACATCATCAGGGCAGTGAAATTGGCTTTGGACCGCAAGATAGCCGGTCAACTGCTGAGCATATCCGCGTACGCGTTCAAACATCCACCCATTCAAGTGCCGGACTCCTCGGCGAAGCAGGCAGTGGAAGAGTTTATCCAGGGTAAGAGAGGACGTTGACAATACTCTTCTCACAGCGTGTATTGGATACACCTTTCGGCACCAAAGGGAAAATAGAAGTCCTTTGCACTAATTGGAGCGCACGCCCGAGTTGCGCTTGGCTCATGGGGGTCTGAAAACAAGGGATATTGGGGACTAGCGAGTTTGCTTTTTCTTCGCCCATTCCGCTGGGCGTCTCCGAAAGCTGGGTACCTCATATTCAAATAGCGAAATCTTCTTCATTCCTTTTCCCCCGCTCAAAAGAACGTTGGAGGTGCTCAATAGCCTTCCCCATATAGTAACTATAGTCTATATAGATTGGGGTTGAGCAGCCCGAGTGCGATCAGCTAGAATCAGCCAACGCGTCGTATGCTCGTGTTCATCGCTCTTGGACTAGCGGTTGCCAATGCGTTGTGCCATTCCTTGCTTCATCATTCCGATTGCGCTGTTTTTGAGTTCCTCAAAGCACATGCTCAGCTGCTCGGCATTCTCTTTGGTCATTCCTTGCAGGACCAGCTGTTCCTCAAAGGCTTTTCTGGCCTTCCGCACCCGTCTGCCAATAGTTGCGTACATCCAGAAAAGGCTGAGGGACATGCGGGCTAGTTGCGGGGTCGACTTGATTACGCTTGTTAAGACTGATGCCTCGCTCATTCTGACCATCTCGCTATATAGAGAAGAGGAGAATTACTCGTCCTCGTCATCTTCGTCTTGCTCTCTTTCTTTTGTCTTCTTCTCAAGTTTTTCGCGGATTTTGCGTTCGATTTCTTCGCCTATTTCATCTCCGGTTGATTTTCCATGGCCATGGCTTCTGAGCATGTCGCCTAGGCTTGTGAAGGTTCGCATGTAGTCTTGAGTCATTTTCACTGCTACCTCTTCAGGCATTCCGCCTTGCTTTAGTTCCTTGTAGTATGCTGCCGCAGCCTTGCCCATGTTTCTTCCTGCTTCTTCAGAGAAGACTGATGCCAATAGGCTTTTTATTAGGGCTGGAACCTCAGAGGAGACAACGCCGAGTATTTCCCTGATGTTTTCTGCCTCTATCTTCTTGTTTTTTCCTTCGCTATCAATCATGTTTTTTCACCTCAAACAATCAAAGGAGTGGTCACTCTAGTTAGGTGTTCTGCGCAAATGTGACCAGTCTAGTGATCAGTCTTCTCGACTAACTCGTAAGTGGGAACTCGCCCCTTCTTTTTCAACAGGACACCTTGCTCTAACAGTTTCTGGACTCTCTCGCGCACTATGCGCCTGCTTGCTTTTCCCCGCATCGCAGCCACCTGCCGCGTGATGGCTGAAATGTTCAGCTCTCCTTTCACGGCCAGTGCTTGAATGATGCATCTTGAAATGTCATCCTGAGCAATGGGCTTCTGGCGCAGGTACTTTTCAGCGTTCCTCAAACGAGAAGCAACCTTCAAAGGTTCACCATACATGCCGATGCCGGCCTTAGTCAGTCGCAATGTGGCAGCCAGTCCTTCATATTCTGGCTTCTCGAGAATCAGCTCTTCAAGGAGGTCAAGTCTGTGGATTATCTGATCAAGCTTTTTACTGAGCTCTTCCGCATTGGAAACGGAGTCTTCTTTTCGGCTCAAGTCTGCCCTGCTTCTCAGATCTGCTTGAGCTACATAGCTTTTTCATTGTTTAAATGGTTGACTGCCTACAACTCCAGCGAAGACGACTCGTGTCAGCTATAGTCCCTTACTTTTGTTGGTAGTGTACGTTAAAAGTGCTGGCGGGACACTATCTCCTTCAGCGCCTTCCGTGAAGGCAAAGGAGGATCAACCTTCGAGTATCCTATTTGGATCATTGCTGCAACTCGATGCTCACTGGGCACTTGCAGTATTCCCTTCAGCTTTTCCTCTTCGTCCAAATCATAGAAAGTGTATATGCAGCTTCCCAGACCTTCAGCCGTAGCCGCTAGCAGCATGTTCTCAATTGCTGCCCAGGCCGAACCTGATGCAAGCTCCTCTCTCATCCTCTCTGGAACGTCGTGGCACACTGCTATCAAGACGGGTATTTTTGCCATACTTGACTTGTCCCATGAACCTCCACGCTGTGCCAAATACCTTGCACGTTCCGGATGGAACTTGGACCAAGCCTTCTTGCTAGACTCGGTGCAAGCCACTGCAATTCTCTGTTTGATAGTGGGATCGGTAACGATTATGAAGCGCCAGGGCTGAGCGTTGCCAGCAGATGGAGCCCAACGGCCAGCCTCGAGAATCTTGCCGAGAACTTTGTCAGACACGGGATCCTCTTTGAACTTCCTGATGCTTCTCCTCCTGACAACAACTTCACTAAAATCCATAGGACCTCACGCATTGACATGCTCCACAACTGCTGAACTTGCTAATAAAATGGG
>CAYYXF010000066.1:0-5048 GCA_964475545.1 uncultured Candidatus Bathyarchaeia archaeon
AAGAGAAGCAAGGCGAAGCACAGAAGGAAGAGGTCTCTTAATCAATCATCTGCAAATGCAACTCTGTTATTCACGATCACCAATTCACCGATGACGTGTGATGATCAAGAAACATAGTACGAAAAACGCTCAAGCAACGTATAGTTCATATGCACGTATGTTTCTCTGGCGTGCAGTATTCCTGCTTTCAGGAATCAATGAAATTGGCTTATTAACGATCAAGTCTTCATAATTATTGATTAGTATTCTGGAATTGAATCTGGAGTTAACAAACATTATTTCCTTCTTCAAATACTACAAGCACGATCTACCATGCCTGCCAAACAACAGAAGAAGACGAAGACTCGAAGACAGCAACATGAAGAACCTAAACCGGAAGCTACCGAAGTGCTAAGGACGCTGAACGATCAAGAGTCATTCTATTTCTACGAGGCCATTGGAAAACCAACCGGAGAAAACGCATCGAGTCTATTCGACTTCCTCGAGAAAATAGAGTCCGTGAAGCTGGAAAGCATACTGTTCCATCTTCCAAGAAAAGACTTCCAGAACTGGACGAGGAAAACTCTCGGAGACCCCAAACTTGCCACTAGGATAGCAAGAATACCTATCTCGCATGATGAAAGTGTGAGAGCAAAGATACACGCAATCGTTGAGGACCGTGTCAGAGAACTGAGACCAGCATCCCCGACAACGTTGACTATCGAAAACCTAACCGTGTCTTCTGAGATCTGTGCACAATAGAATTCGCGTGTTATTGGATTCTATTCAACTGCTAATACGTCTCACGTAGCGCGCGTAACCAGCCTTTTCTTACGGAAGCTCAGGCGACCAGTACACGCTCTTCCCGACTTGCAATGACTGCACTGAACTTCAAGCACGCCCAAGGTTGACTGGGAAGAGTGTACGCGTCTATTTGCTTTCTGCCAGATATCTAAAATCTAGAGGCTTCAGAAGCTCTTTCCCGGTGAGATTTACAAGAACGGACTGAACATCAGTTATGAAGTCTCCTAGTTCAAGTCTTTGATTGCGCATGAAGTCATCATAGTCTGAATAGCTCTTGTGAAGTGAAATCATAAAGGAATCTACTCCACTTCCTCGACATGAGCCAGCCATAATGATGTTCGACTGTTTCATCAACCATTGTAATCCCTTTTTCCTCGTACCCTCATACTTCTCTTCTGACGCAATGTCGGCTTTGATCTTTGTAAATGTGATTGCAAAGATTTCGTACCCAATGTTTTTCCACTTCGGAATAGCGGTGTAACCGTCAATTAGCTTCTTTTCAAGAAGAGCCCTCCTCCTAGTTACAGTTGGTTGGGAAATATGCAGAACTCTAGCCAATTGCCGGTCGCTTCTTCGACTATTCTTGATCAATTCCCACAGAATCTTGTAATCTATGGGCTTCAAATCATCCATAAGACTTCGTTTACTACATCATATTCTTCAGCTTTTATGGATTGCGGAGGAAACCCAGATCCAATCACGCCAGATCTATATCTTTCGAGGATTTCCTATTACAAGATGATGTCAAACAAGAAGAATCGATCCACGTGTACCTCGTGCACATCGCCAATCTAATCATAATCTCTCAGTTCTCATCAACCTGCGCTCGGTACGCTCCAACATTACAGGCATAGAGTCACATGATTCTTAGCAGAATTTATACTCATAGTATTCGTTTGGCATGGGCTTCCTTGCAGAACTCTGCATGGACAAGAAAACCCGAGTTGCTGTCAGATATTCTGCGAATGTAAGGTTCTTCTGTCTTGGAGAGTATTTGAAGTTCGGTCCGATTTTCTTATAGAGACGTTTCATTATTTCAATTTCGAGTAGTTTCGCCCCCGGCCCAACAATCTCCTCCAGAGCTACGGTAAACTTCTCGACTTCAATAGGGATATCCTGTTTGGCTATTCCGAAATCCTCCTTCAGCTTGGAACAGATTGATTTCTTTGCCTTCTCCCCAAATAAAGAAAGGGTTTCATCAACCGCTTCCAGCACGATTTTCCGGAAGCCTTCGGCGGGAAGCGTTTCAATAAAGTCGTTATGCGGCTCTATCGCTATCATAGGCAAGCAGACTTCAAATGCACGTTGATTTGATATCGTCAAGTTCCTTACACATCCAAACCTTATTTGTAGTTCTGTTGAACTGTTCGTTTGTTATGCAAGTGTACAAGTCTATTATATCGGACGACTCCATATATACCTTATTCCGAAAATCGATATATCAGATCCGCGTCATAGTTGAAAAGCACAGATCAAAAGTCTATTACCATGGGTTCTGCGAGTGTTGTAGTGGAAGGTGTGTTGTCTGGTCAAAATCAAGCCTCATGGCGGGTTTGTTGATTTGGATAATTCGTTTAATGACCTGTGGAAGGCTTTGAGCGAAGCAGGCGATCTTCATCTGAAGACTGAGAAGAAGAAGACTCATTTTATCGCTAGAGCATCCACGTGTACTTCTGAAGACTCTAATGAACGTAAGAAGGCAATAGTCTTCCTCAGACGAGTTCATGAACGAGGAAGATTGGAGGAAGCTGCAACGTGTCTTGAATGTTGTTGGGGTTTCTATTATACCTGCGACCGCCAAAGGATAGGAATGTACTGCAAAGTCTTAGACAAATGGGCTTCATCGCATGCTGAGGCGCGCAGCGACCTCTAGGGGTAGATTCTTCTAAGTGTAATCTGTAATAGCCTATCATTATGCATGCTAGTAATCAGAATGCATGAAGCTTGGTCTTTATTTCATGAAAGTAGGCTATTCTGTCCAGCGCGCATACCTGCCCTCCCCGGTTCAATATATGATCCAAGGAAAGAATAGAGTACCTTTTCGAACCTTACATCACAAGCGCGGGCTAGTTTTGGATTGTTGACTTCACAGAAAGGTATGTCGCGTTTTCGATCTGTGTTTCTGGCGCGCGTTCATGCATTGATTTTTTTCACAAGCCATGCTAGCTTTTGCCCAAAGTTCTTGATGGTCCCGACTCCTTCTTCGTCTTTCGTGACTTCTCCTTTTTCGCTACCAAAAGCTACATTCCAATAGGATGATCCGGGGACGATCATTTCGGAGATCATGAAGAAGAACATGAGCTGAGCAAATGTGAAATTGTGTCCAGCTCGGCGTGCAACAACAATCGGTCCGCCAACCTTGTTTTTCAATGGTTTACCATGAGTGCCGTAGAATCTGCTGATAAGACTGGTCATTTGTGGTGTGGCTGCGCCATAGTAAACCGGAGAAGCAAGTATGATGCCATCAGCTTCCTTCATCTTGGCGAAGATGGATTCGAAATCATCTTTGATATGACATTTGCCTGTGGTTGAGCAGCTTCGACAGCCATCACAAGGTTCTATCTTCTTCCCTGCTAAGCTTATGAGTTCAGTTTCTAGTCCTTCCTTTTCCACCTCTTCCAATGCTATCCGTGTCAGTGTTTCAGTGTTCCCTCCGGACCTCGGGCTACCGACAATACCTACGACCTTCAACTCAAGCCACCATCCTTTCTCAAGACATTATCGACGGATAAAACGTTTGTAGTGTGAGTGCATGTGTGAAACAAGCATCAGGTGAAAGCTGAATTAGGCAATAGGTCATGAAGCATACGCACAAGCGTCTTGAAGAGATCATTCTCCTCTAAGACGTCGAATTGCCATGTGGTTGATCCGCCGTAGATTTTTGCAGCCAACGGCGTGCGATGCATTTGCTGCGTGACGATAATGCATTGGTCCTTCATGCTCACGTTGGATACTGAAGAACAGGGTATTATCCTGTCCAGAAGCTGTATACTGTGGTCAGCTTCATAGACTTGCTCCATGGAAAGCGATTTCAGCCCATTTTTCTCCCTAGTCTTTCTGTAGGCCTCAAATAGATCACGAAGAGCCTTTTTTTCCTTCGTGTCCACGATTTTCCCAGACTTCAACGCGGCTTCAGCGTCTTCGCGGACTGCACCATACAATGAGGAGATCTCGGCTGCCTTCGAAGAAGAAACGTCTTCGCTGACCATTTTCGGATTCAGATCTGCGAAAACCATCTTGTCTTGGGTAAGCAGCAGATAACCTGTAGTTCCTGCACGTCGTACCTTTATCACCTCAATCAATGGCTCACCCACAAAACCACCGTGCGATTTTACGCGAGCGTATCTATTAGGACTTTTGGGAGAGCCTCCCGACGTGCACATTATCGCAGAGGCATAAGTTAGAAGCTCGGATATTCTAACTTGGCTTTCGCTTGCTTTTGTAGAATTCTCGGTGTCTCTTCTTTCTCAACAAGCAAGATAGCCCACAAGGCAATGCTTTCAGCGTCCCTCCCATATCGCCATAGTAGCTCTGACAGCTGGCGCGCTCCAGTTCGTGCTAGTCAAGTAGCTTAGTGAGCGCATCGAATGTCTCTAGAAAACTCTTTCCCTTGGCCGTTGTCTTGTATATGGATCTCCTATCATTATCAGACAGGACCAACAATTCCGATTTGAGAAGTAGAAACAGATATCTATTCAGCTGGGCAGAACTCAGCCCAACCTTGTACATTATCTCGCACTTTCCAGCCCCTTTGGCTGCACATGACAATATGTCTGAAACTATGAGGACGGAATCCCTTCTGCGGCTTGTTGCTTGGAGAAATGAACTACGCGTGAACATCAATAACTTATCATATGATACAGAGCTATTTATCTGTTAGGTCGATTTTCTGTTCAAGCTTGAATTGAATAATTCACAAACTAGAGCGCTTTGAGAGACTGAAGCGCAATTTTCTGATCCTTTCGGCTAATTCCTCTCCCAAATGCAATAACGCATTTCGTTTATTGACGGTTTTTGAATGTGCAGTGGCATAATAAGCGCACGCTCTGTACTCGGTAAGGTGTAGACACGTTCAACACATCTACAAAAACAGAATTAGAAATTCACAGCATTTAATTTCGTTGAATACAGTAAGTCTTTTGAGAACTCAGGCGTTCGATCAGAATGAAACCACCTTCGCGCTGGAGGTTCCTGCTGAAGCGATATGGGTATTCCGAGAAAACCATCATAGAAATCTGGAAATGGTACGATTTCTCGGAAAGAAG
>CAYYXF010000066.1:5148-7569 GCA_964475545.1 uncultured Candidatus Bathyarchaeia archaeon
AAGGTACTGCCAGCTGGAAAAGCGGAACAGAATGCGATTTGACAGTGAAAGGCAAACACATCGTAACGGTTAGCCCTCCACCTGAGTTTGGAGGGAAAAAAGGATACTGCGTACCTGAAGAAGTCTTTGCAGCTTCGCTTGCTTCATGCATGAATACGCTGCTCATACTGATTGCAAAAAACTCGAAGCTCGGTTTCAAAAATCTTGAGACCAAAGCAACCGTCAATATGAACGCAGAAGGATTAGAGAAGCTTATTTTCACACACATACACTTCACCATGAAGATCAAACTGGAAACAGACAATGAACGAGAACGCAAAAAAGCCACTTCCGTCTACCAAATCGCTCAAAGGATATGCCCGCTCAGACAATCATGGGGAGAAAAAGTTTCGATCAGCTTTGAACTGAACTTCCAATAGTGCAGCCGAGTATGGCGCCGAATTTCAACTCTTTCAAACATTCGCACGAGCGGCTACTGTGAATCACGGATTCAGAATTGGAATTCATAAGTGTTTTAATGTTCGAGAACATAGGTGCTCTTTGCAGGGTGAACAGACTTTGACCGAAAAGATCCTTGAAGCTTGCAAACAGTTGATTGATAACGCAAAAATGGGTTGTGCGGATCTGGTTTTTAAGGAGATCTGCCTCGAGATTCTGTCAAGAGCAAGTCATGTTCTACCCCAAAAACAATTCAAACTGCTGGTTACGTATGCTGCCGAAAAAATGAAAGAAGAAGTCCCTTTTGAATTGCAGCAAGAACTAGCCATGAACAGGTAATACTAGCCCCACGTCAAATCAACCATAGTTGAGCACAGTTCATCGTTGATTTCCTCTCACGCGAACTGCCTAAGGCAGTTCACCCTGCCAACCTATTTCAATGGGCTCAAGGCAAAGGTCGTTCAGGTCTTCTATGAAAAATTGCCATAGCATAGCCAGACAAGCTCAACTGAGCTTGTAGCCTATTTTTCGCAGAAACTCCTTTCTGGCCTTAATATCTCCTTCAGTTTCTATGCCCTTGCTCTTCAGCCCATCAATAACGCCGACTATTCCTCTCCCCTGCTCGGTTTCGGCGATGATTATCTCGAGGGGGTTTGCTGTTGCAGCGTGAATTGTGCAAGTTTCCGGTACTTTTTTGATCTTGTCTAGAACATTTATGGGATACGCGTTCTTGAGGAAAATTATGAAGCTGTGGCCGCAGGCGATCTCGAAAGCCTTTTCGCTTGCTAATCGCCTCAATACAGCGTCATTTCCTTCATGTCTTACTAGGCATGGACCTGAACTCTCACAGAAGCCTATCCCAAACCGTATGTTTGGAACAGCGTTCACCAGAGCTTCATAAAGGTCCTCAACAGTCTTTATGAAATGCGCCATGCCCAATATTACGCTGCAATCTTTCGGCGTTTCAATTCTAACGATCTTGAATTCAAGCATGCTGAAAGCCAGATGCCAATTCTGGCACGAACTTGCTTTTAAAACTTGACTGGTGTCGGGTTCTGTTCTTTTCTGGTGCTTTTAGCTACGACTCAGGCTTTTCGCTGGCCTTGTTCCTGAAGAAGAGCCAGTTCTGATCTTCTTTGAACCTCAGCAATGTGTAGTCGCCGCTCAGTCTTTGGCCTTGGAGCGTGAACATTATTTTGTCAGCGCTTCTATGCTTGAGAGTGTAGGTTCCCTTGTCCCAAACTTCAACCTTTCCAGCGCCATATGCGCCCTCAGGTATAATCCCCTCGAAGTCTATGTAGGTCATCTCGTGGTCCTCAACCTGGACTGCAAGCCTTTTTACGCCGGGCTGGGTTGGCGGTTCCTTTGGAATGGCCCAGCTTTTCAGCACTCCGTCCATTTCCAGTCTAAAGTCATAATGAAGGCGCGTTGCATCGTGTTTTTGAATCACGAATCTCGCAGTCGCAGACGGTGACATGCTCTCAAGTTTATGGTTAGCACAGGGTTGGGTAAAAAGCTTGGGGAACCGTTCGAAAGGGCCTACTCAGAATAATGATGACAAATTTTATAAGCCACATGTCCATGGATAAGTGCATCGTGCAAGAAGCAATTCCTGCACAAAGCACACAAAGGAGTTGAAAATAGAAATGGCAGATAGAGAGATGCACAAGGCAGTTTGCGCTGAATGCGGAAAAGAATGTGAAGTTCCGTTCAAGCCTGATACGAGTAGGCCAGTTTACTGCCGAGAGTGTTGGTCAAAGAAAAGAAACACAAGAAGAAGATTCTAGATTAAGCCAGAAGCTTCATTCCTAGAAGGCACATTTTCTGTTTTTCTCATATCCTAGTGTAAACTTTGTCAAAGAGACTCCAGTGTGGCTGGCCTAACAAAACCTAAATATTGTTGAAATGTGAAAGCAATGCAGAAAACTTGGGCCGGTAGTTCAGTTGGTATGAACGCCTGACTTGCACTCAGGAGGTCTGGGG
>CAYYXF010000067.1:0-7360 GCA_964475545.1 uncultured Candidatus Bathyarchaeia archaeon
CTAAACTACACCAGCATTCAAGAGGCAATAGACGCGCCTGAAACCTTGAATGGGCACACGATATTTGTCCAGGAAGGAACGTACAATGAAAACGTGGTATTAGGCAAATCATATCTGACCCTGATCGGAGAGAACAAGAGTTCAACAGTAATTGTTGGCAGTGGAAAAGGCGTTGCTGTTACTCTGAAAGCCAACAATACGCAAATCAAAGCGTTTACGGTTCAAAACGGAAGCTGCGGCATTGAAATGAGTCCTTGGACAGCTGGTCACGTCATTCAAGGCAACATCATATTGAACAACGATTATGGTGTTTCAGGGCACTATGACTGCGCTAACGTTAGCATTTGTGACAATATGATAACCTCCAACAATATTGCTGGTATAGAGATGCTTTTTTCTCACAGCATAATCCGCAACAATCTGATTTTCAACAATGGAAAGGGAGAGTTTCTCCAATATAGCTCTGGCATACTGATTGAGAGCGGCGTTTTCGACAGGACTATCTACTGCGTTGAAAACACAGTCTACGGCAACACTATAAAGAATCACAGAGTTGGAATAGAGGTAGCACAATACTCAGAGGAGAATCTTTTCGTCCATAACAATTTCGTTAACAACACGAAACAAGTTTCTGCTTCAGCAAGCCAATGGAATAACAGCGCAGTAGAGAATTATTGGAGCGACTATGTTGGAATAGACCCGGACAATGATGGAATAGGAGATATCGCCTACAAGATAGACGATGTTGTTCAAGATGAGCATCCATTGGTGGGCATGTTTTCTGAGTTCAATGTTTCCATTCAGTTGGGAAAGAGTGAAAATGTGGCTGTCATCAGCAACTCCACTGTTTCGGATCTTGTCTTCTGCATCTGGCTCACTTCACCCTACAAAGGTCTTCAGCCAGGGCAGTCATTTGTTGAGTTCTCTGCTACCGGGGAAAATGGAAGTGTCGGTTTCTGCAGGCTAATGATTCCAAGAACAGTACTCAATAGCTCAACATACCTCGTTCTAGTAGACTATGATCCCATAAACGCCACTGAGCTATCCGTCTCAAACAGCACCCACGTCTACCTATATTTCACATACGCCCACTCGACACACGAAGTCATTGTAACAATCCCAGAGTCATCACTGCTGATTGTGCCATTGTTCACTATGGCGACAGTGCTAGCAGTTATAGCCTGCAAAAGAAAACGTACCAGATAATGCCCACTCTACATTTTCCTAGATAGAGTCTGTCTGCCATAGACACTGATATGAATAATTGGATCTGTCAAGAGGCTACTCATATCGAATTAGGTAGATTGGCTTGTTTGCCTCCTTTTTCTTCTGTTCTGATGTAATGTCTTTCAAGAATTTTGATTGCGGTATTTGTACCGTGGTCTCTTCTCCGATCCGTACAGATATTGCAGCAGAGGACAGTTGATCATTGGTGCTGGTGCCCTTTGGTTCTTTCTTCATCTCTAATCGAGCACTTACATGTATATTAAGACTTAATAAACATTTTCAGAGAACTGTAGGACGCCAAGACAGAGCTTCGTATCCTAATTCAGATTCCCCTAGCGCGGGTTCACAATAGCTACAAGGGCCCTATACAAGTTTGGAGTTGAGAATAGAAGAAGTCAGGTTGCTGTGTGGTTCTTATCTTATTTTTCTCAGGGCATTGAAGCCTATTAGTCGAATTTGGGTTCCGCACTTGTTGCATTGTATTATTAGCTCTTCCAAGCAGTTGTCTTTCATTACTGGCTCTAAGATTGCGTATGTGCTTTCTGTTTGATCATCCGGGGATATCTCAATCTGGCATTTGGGGCATCTGAACTCTCCTCTTCCCTTCAGCCCTGCAAGGTCAATTGTGTGGAATCTGATTCCCTGCAATGCCAACGTCCCTTGTTTCACTGTGACTACACGATTACTTAAGGTCTGGCGCACAAAACACCCTATTACCAGACCAGCGTGCGCGAGACGAGTTCGGCCTGCGGGGCACTAGCTGGAAGGTTTGGATTTGAAAATAGAAAAAAGCTGGGAAGTTATGTTTTCGCTGAACTTAGATTTTTCTCTTGTTTAGTACTGATCTGAAGCTTTTTCCACAACACTGGAAGAGTCCGATCGTGAGTTCTGTTCTCTTGCCGCTCTTGTCTTTTCTACCAGCCATCTTCCAAGTCTTCTTAGGGGTACTGACTTCTCTTTTGCACTTAGGACATTTTGCCATGAAACCACTTTTCAAACAATATGTCCTTATGGACATAAAAGGTTTTTCACATCTGAAGGAAAGGTCATATCCATCCAAGC
Organism: uncultured Candidatus Bathyarchaeia archaeon; assembly: GCA_964475545.1. Taxonomy (GTDB): domain Archaea; phylum Thermoproteota; class Bathyarchaeia; order Bathyarchaeales; family Bathycorpusculaceae; genus DASPTR01. Next base: position 2,290 of record CAYYXF010000067.1, read on the forward strand.
GTTTTCCAGATTAGCAACCCTATTGAGAAACTGACTAGCATGGCAAAAAGCATGATCTTGTAGATGCCAGAACGGGAGGCCACTTCCCGTTTGGCCGTTATTGTCTTCCGTGTCATTCTCCACAGAAATTCTGCTCCGATCAACTAAGCTGCTGTTTCAGCTACAATCACTCCGATAGCATATGTAGACCAATCGATACGAGGGGGTCGCGGTGGAGGAATATCTGCGTAAACGGGAGAAACAATTAGGAAGATGGCAAGAGTCAGAGGGAGAACTCCCATTATCAGCGTCTTCCTTTTTAACATCAGAGAACACGACTGACTTCTGAGTTGCATACTGTAATATCTGGCACTGGCAATTCAAAACTCTATGCCTACGAACAGCATGGTACTGGAAACTGGATCGGTTTTATTTCTTCTTCGCGTGCGCCACTAGGTACGCTAGATTTCTTGGGCTCTTGACGTGTAACTATGATGTGCTAGACCAGCAGACTGTGCCTGATTGTTCAGATCAAAAAGAGATAGTACATTAGAAAAAAGAAGATTAAGGTTTGGTTCGGGGCTACGTATACACTTTTCCAAAGTTCTGAGCTATTATTCTGATGTCGTGTGCATTCACTTTGCCGTCGTCGTTTTCGTCAGCTACAGAATTCCACCTATTCTGTCCTAGGTAGGAGCCGAATGCAAGGGCTGCGAGTGCAATGTCTTTTACGTCGACTTTTCCGTCGCAGTTTATGTCTCCAGGCATCCTGACCTTGATGATGTCGCTTCCTCCGAAAGCCGTTCCATCATTGAATTTTCCGGTTATGGTTAAGGTTACACTGCCAAACTTCACGCCTTTGGAAAGCACAAGTGCTGAAACCGCTGTTCTGTTGAATTTCACAATCAAACCTGAAACGCCGTCGTGCTCATGGTCTGCCTCTGCAAGGACAGTATCATTTAGCATCACGGTGGAAACATTTATGTCAGCAGCGTTGTAGCCTTCAGGCAGCTCAATGTGGGCGGTAATCCAGTTGCCTTTGCTTTTCAGGTTCAGCGTGCCTGGGTTAACATCAATAGTCGCAGAAACAGCGGCAAAGACGGTTTCAGACGCCAATGTTGCCCCTATTGCTGAGAATGTATACAGAACCACGAATATCACTGCTAAAATGGCCTTTTTCTTCATTCTCCTCTCTCCTCTTATGTTCAAATTCTATCATAAACCAGCTTCGAATTGGCTTTTATGGGTTTCTAGATTTAATTATAGAATAAAGTTCTATTCGGTATTGACCGCATGTTGTATCCTGATGGATTTTCTAGCCTCTCTTCAAACGTCCCCCACTGTTCTTAAGAGCCTAGCCTGCTAGTATGCTACTATCACCTGACAGTGCAAGTATGTGCAGGGGCTAGCTACACTTGTCGCTGCAGAAACAGTGGCTAGCTACTATTTCACGAGCTTCATGGGCTTTCCGCAGCACACAAGAGTGCCCTTTCCCGCTTCCAAAACCTTAACCCTGTTACCGCACACTTCGCACAGATAAGTCTCCCCAATCTTCGTCATTCTCTCACCTCGAAACTGCAGATTCTCTGAATCTGGAAATAGAGATGCAACATACGCTTAAGAATTTTCATTTGTTGCTTTCTAATTCTCCTAGGCTGGACGCCCAATTACAGTCGCACGAGGGTTCAACTCATAAAAGCAAGAACGCACATAAACTAACATGTGGGAAAATCAATGAACTCAAGTTTACTATCGCCGTGTAACTACTATTGCGGCAACTGCATTGTCTACAAGAAAGGAAAATGCCTAGGATGCTCAAGAGCAACCGAAAAGGCCCAAGCAGAGGGAAGAGTGTTCTGCGACATAGCCCTCTGCGCCAAAGACAAAAAGCTGGCTACGTGCTCCGACTGCAGAAGTTACCCATGCGAAAAATACAATGACAGCATCTACGCCGCAAGCTTCATCAAATACATGAAAGACAAGCTCAAAGAACCATAATAGCCTACGTCAACACAAAGATGCGGTCAAAGCCCACATGGGTTTTTCCAATTGCCCTGTATGCAGGCTCATCAAATAGTAACACAAATAAGTCATGTTTCAAGTGTTTACCTTAAATGCTTCCCGAGAACAGTGGTTTTGACATCTTTCGGCCAATAATAGGCTCATGGTACGACTCTTTGAGGAACCCTGGTGAATCCCAAAAGCAAGTCCTCGCAGATCTGGCTAAGGAATATGCAAGAACAATCTACGGAAGAGACCACCATGCCAATGAGATTAGCGGAGTTGCTGAGTTCAGAGCGAATTTTCCCACCATGGACTACAGAAGCCTCAGACCACATCTGGCTGAAGTAAGTGCAGGCAACTACAGTGCAATTCTCCCAGAGCCTCTGTTATGCTGGGTTATGACAAGAGGGTCAACAGGCCCAGCAAAAGTGCTACCTGCCACAAAGACACACCTTGAACAAATACTGACATGCGGGGCAAGAGCCCTCATAAACCATGCACTGAGGAAAAGGGACATTGGCCTTCTTGCTGGAAGGATCTTGAACCTCAACTTCCCATCTAACGTTCACACGATGACCGTCAACGGTCAGACAGTGACCTATGGCTACAGCTCCGGAACCTACGCGAGACTCAACCCCATGTTGAACGAAATAGGTCTCCTTCCTAGACAGGAGGAAATAGACGCTCTGAGCCCAGGAATCACCAAGCAAGACTGGGAAAGAAGGTTTGAATTAGTCTACGAGAAGGCGACTGGCGAAAATGTGACCGCTGCAATGGGAGTCACCCCTGTCATTCTGGCTTTCGCAAAATACCTCAACAGAAAACATGGGAAGAAACCTAAGGAACTCTGGAACTTCAAGGCTCTTTTTTGCACAAGCGTCCGGAAGATTCAGTTCCGATATGCACCAACGCTTAGAAAATACTTCGGCGAAGTGCCTGTGGTCGAAATCTACAGCGCAACCGAAGGGGTTTTCGCGCAGCAGTTGGATGATCTTCCCTACGTCACACCGAATTACGACAAATACTTCTTCGAGGTTGAAACCAATCATGGAACAAGAATGCTACATGAACTTAAACGCGGGGAATGGGGCAGACTGATAGTGTCTTCATGCATGTTTCCAAGGTATGACATCGGAGACATCATTGAAGCGGCTGGGAAAGACTATTTCCGCGTGGTTGGTCGACGTACTGCTTTGACGCTTCTGGAGCATAGGCTTTACAGACTTTTCTTTGGATGGTCAATCTAAGTCTTAGGATGTCTTCTGGAAGCCAGCATTGCCCCGTAGACCGCGCCGATTATTATGAGCAGTCCAATAATGATGAAGAGCATGGCTCCCCAGATTCTCCTTTCAACCATGCCAGATATAGAGAGGTAGGCCGTCAACCCTATGAATATTAGGATTAGGCCTCCGATCAACGGACCTATGAATGCATATTCATGCTTCTCACGTTTCTCTGCTTTCTCTCCCTTTTCCCCTTTCTCACGTTTCTCTTCCTTTTCATGCCTGTAGGCAGGAGGACGCGTTGGCTGTGCCGGCGCCTGCTGCTCAACCTTCAATGGAGCCCCACATTTGGGGCAGAAAACCATGTCTTCAGTGATTTTGTTACCACATTTCGGACAGAACGACATACATTCACCCTGATGCTTTGTTCTGATATTCAATCATCGAATATTTAAAACATATCTATCGCACGGTTCATGCCAAGAAATGTTATATGGAATGTAATGAGAATGAGCTTGAAGAATGACCACATGACAGCTTTATCATTCTTTGACCTGACTTTTCCATGTCCAAGGATGTTTGCTTTCATTGCGTTTATAAGGAACGAAGTGAATTACCTAGCGGTAACGTTCTGGTGTTGAAGAACGAAAAACACGGCAACGTTACACGCAACAATCAACAACAAAAGGAGTGAGAAAAAAATGGCAGAAAATGCAGGAATCGTTTTCATTGGAAGGAAACCAGCAATGAGCTATGTTCTGGCAATCATAACAAGCCTATCGTCATCCAGCGCCAAAGAGATAACCCTAAAAGCCCGCGGACAAGCAATCACAACCGCTGTTGACGTAGCAGAGATAGCTAGAAGTCGCTTCCTAAAGGACCTGAAGATAGGCAAGATTTCGATAGGAACAGAAGAGATGCCGCCCAGAGAAGGCCAAACCAGACCACGAATGGTTTCCACGATGGAAATAACGTTGACGAGATAAAGGAAAACAGTGTCAACCAAAGACCCAATGGCGAACAACTCGCCTTATTTTTTATAATACAAACACAATTCGTAGGTTCTAAGCATTTTCACGAGAGCAAGAAGCGACTCGCTGTGCACATGTTGGCAATGTACCGTGAGGGTCTGACAAAAATCTTAAATGTTCTAAATCGGCTATTACTCATGTCAACGCAGGCGTGCTGGAGTTTATGAGCGCTTTTAAGAACGTGGTTGAGAAGCTCAAGGGCTTAGAGAATGAACGCAGGAACCTCTTGCTTGAGATTGAAGAGCTCAAGAAAATGGCTGATTCCAAAGCTAAGGCCTTAGAGAACGAAGTAAGCATGTTGAGGGAAGAGGTCAAATCACTGAGAATCCTGCTCGGCTCAGGCGAGCCAGAACTTCCACCAGAGCCGAAAAGAAGAAAGTGATGCCGCTTATTATGCGATTGCTAAGCAGCCGATCATGCCTAGCTTGCCTCTCACACAATGGGCGTGCTATGGTTTATGCCGATAAAATACGTTGAAGCACCTGACATCAAGAAGCTCGCCGACGAAATCGTGGACAAACTAGGTCTCTTCCACGTAGTTCCACAATTCCTGTTTTGCTTCAGAAGCACAGGATCAACTTCCGAGCGCATAATTGCCCGTATTCACGGCTTGTGCAAGATCTGGCAAGAGGCTCTTAATCTTCCACCTTCTTACACGATAGAGGTTATCTCGGAAAGATTTGACAAGCTGAGCCAAACTGAAAAGGAAAAGACAATTATCCATGAGCTTCTCCATGTTCCAGAAGCATTCGCAGGCGGTTTTCGGCCTCACAAAGGCTACATAAACGACCAGATTGTTGAACGCCTCTACCGAAAACTGCAGGAGCAGAGAAG
>CAYYXF010000068.1:0-7339 GCA_964475545.1 uncultured Candidatus Bathyarchaeia archaeon
TATTGCTGTAATACCCATTCATTTCTTGTCAGTTGAGCATCTGAAACTTCAACAAAGACGTGGAAAAGATAGGGGCAGGAGAATTGGGGAGGTTTACAGCCTCATCTCAGGATGGGGTTTCTTCCTCTTTTGGGCGGGGCTTTGGTTCTCCTCCCAGCCGAGATTCACTGTTCCAGCTTTTCCGAATCTAGCTCTTACAGTTCCGGTTGTCAGTTTCACGATTCCAATCGTTCACTTGATAGTCTTTTTGCCCTTCTTCTTCGTTGGCGCTTGGCTCGGAATTCAGGGCGTTAAAGAAACTACTTTGAAAGTCGCTGAAACACACAGGACAGAGAAAATCATCACTTCAGGCGTCTATTCCATCGTTAGACATCCGCAGTACGTTGGCGGACTTTTAGCACACGCAGGCATTTCCTTTCTATTATCAGCTTGGTATTCTTTGCTCTCCACTCCACTGATGGTTATGCTCGTATATCTTATCTCAAGAAAAGAAGAGGAAGAGCTCATCAGAGAATTCGGGAAACAATATGAGGACTACACGAAAAAAGTGCCAATGTTCATACCGTGAAACCAGCCATGTTTCAAGAATGAAGAAGCTGAAGCGTGAAGCGCATTTGGCATCATTTCAGTCTTTTGCCCAGACTCACTACATCATCTTCCTTGAACCCAAGATGCTTGTAGAAGTCAACTGCAGAAATGTTCCTTCCACGAACCTGCAAATTGACTTTCAAGCAACCCAATTTTCTCAATTCGTCAATAGCTTTTTCGACTAATTTTCTGCCATACCCACGTTTCTGATGATCAGGCAGAACAGCTAAGTAGTTTAACCAACCTCTATGACCTTCATAACCAACCATAACAGAACCGATCACCTTGTCATTCAGCAACGCAACAAAAAACAGCTCAGGCTGAAAATCAAGCTTCTTCCGAATGTCTTCAACGGGATCATTTTGAGGCACTATTAGATCGCATTTTCTCCATAAATCAACCACAGCATCTTCATATTCCGATCTGCATCTGACTATTTCGAAGCTATTATGAAGAACCACTGTCTTCATATTGCGTTCACCTTCCATTTTCCCACCACACAAGCAGTATTTCAAGCTTGCCAGCAAGACAGCTACTCTGAGCCGTCACAACGCTCCTACGTAGACGTAGACTCGCGAGACATTCATCGCCTTGAGTGTAGCATAGCGGCAGTATCCATCCACAAGTTGCGTGTCCTCTTCTCTGACTATCAGAGGCCATATGACAGCACTGGAATCTTCAATAGCCTTCTGAAGTTCCTGCTGTCTTTGCGCCAGACTCTCCAAGAAAACGTAACCACTTTCCTTATCCACGTAATTCATTATCGCTGGATTCAGCTTTATTCGTTCAAGCTCAATGGCTCTTAGACTCCATTTGCGCTTTGACAGCATCTTCAGCCAATGATCGTCCCTTGAATCTCGATGCTCACTCCTAGCATCTTCTTCCCATTCCTTTCGAATCTCCTCGTTGATGAAGGCATAAATAGCATCTGCATCCTCAATCACCCAGTAAGTTATCCCATCAAGCCTTCGAATCGGTGTCCTCATGATGATCACTCTGAACTCTACCGCGCACCCTATCAATATAAAATTATAAAGCAGATAGATAGAAACTCAGCTTCTGAAGGGATCTAGTATGAAGCTCGTTTATACCGGTATTAGAGTCAGGGATCTGAAACGTTCCGTTGAATTCTACGCGAAAACAATGGGCATGAAGGAAATTAGGAGAGGAAAAATGCGCGAAGGCGGCATATTTGTCCAGTTCAAAAGCAAGAATTCTGAGCAGGAATTAGAGCTTAACTACTACCCGCCAGGCAAGAAATACTGTGAGGATTACGTTGAAGGTTCCGAGTTGGATCACCTAGCTTTCTGGTGCGAGAATGTTCGAGCAAGCTACAAAAAAGTACTAGCAGGCGGCGCAACTTCGGCTATCGAGCCCTGGGATGAAGGCAGAACCACGCTTGCGTTTGTAAGAGATCCTGATGGAGTTTGGATTGAACTGATCGGCAGGAAAGTCAAACAGGATCAAAAGAAGTCGGAACCTGCGAAACGGAAAGGCTAGAAAGAGACGGCAAGCACGTACATTCATCGTAAGAACGGTTCACACCCATAAACAGATTTAAGCAAAATCCACTATAGTTCAGAACATGGGCCGGATTACGACAACTTTGTTTGGAATTTTCACTATCATAGTCGTCTTGTTTATGATATCGCAGGCAGATGGTGCTCCTTTGCTATTCAGCTTGGTCGCAATAGCAATTATCGTTCTGATTATAGTGTCCTTGGTAAGAACTTGGCTACGTGGCCACTGAGAGGGATACTCAAGGCAGAGCGCGCCAAGCAAATTTATAACTTGGAGAGAATCTAGGAGTCTATCAAAACGGGCTTCGCCACAAACGAAAGTTGGAAAACGGGAACGTTATGAGAATATTATTTGTGTGCTCTGGCAATGCTCATCGCAGCCCATTAGCAGAAGCATTGCTGAAGAAATTTAGACCCGACTTGGAAGTAGATTCCGCAGGACTACATATTGCTATTCCGATTTCAACAAAAGTCAGGAATTACTTGACAAAACAGAACGCCCAACAGCATCTTAAGAAGAATCCTGAAACTCTGGCTGAAAAGAAGCTTCAAAGCTATGATCTCATCGTAGCCATGGAACAGGGACACAAGGATGCCGTATTGACTAGGTGTCCAGAATGTGAAAACAAGACAGTTGTGTGGAATGTTGAAGATCCATACTTCATGGATGCTGAAGATGCTGGGAGAGTTTACAGGCAAATTGAACAGAAAGTGAAGGAACTAGCTGAATCATTGTAAACGCTTTCCTTTGAAAATTCTTACAGAGTAATGAATGAGAAAAAATCGAAAGAAAAGGTCTGTTCTGAAAACTTGTTACGCAAGCTTTTTTTCGTAGAATATCGCTCACTTCCACATTGAAGGTTAAAAATGATTTTCGGAGCTGTCGTCATTTTGGTTCCAATTTATAGACCAGTAGATAGACTAGTTGTGCTAGTCTGCCCTAACTGCTATGCTCATATTCCAGTGAGTTCAAACTTCTGCTCAGAATGCGGGGCTGACTTGAGGAAAAAGCAAAAATGAATGAAGCCTCCAAAACCTCAATGTAGCTATGAAGCAGAAGATGGAAACCTCTGCAACACACGACCACAGAGTAGAAAGTGAACGCAACGGAACAACGGATTTAAATACGTTGTTCATCCTTCGTATTTTGAGCAGATCATGGTTAAGTCAAAGAGCAACAGAAGATTAGAACGATTGACCAGGTCGGGATTTTGTTCTGTTGAAAATGCGTCGAAATATGCAGATGAGCTGAGGAGATCAGCAGGAAAAACCATGAGTGCTGAGAGTGCAGATAAGAAAAGCAGATTGTTCAAAGCTCTTGCTGACGAGACTAGACTGAGAATTCTAAGTCTTCTCAACATGCGTGAAATGTGCGTCTGCGAAATCATGGTTGCCTTGGATTTGACGCAGCCTACGGCTTCCCATCACTTGGGAATACTGGAAAATGCCGGGCTAATAAAAGATAGAAAAGAGGGAAAATGGGTTTTCTACAGTATATCTGATCCAACCTTAACGAAGAGCATGCTTCAGTTGAACGTCCCATAATCGCCTGTTGAAACAACATATTTAAATGTTTGAATATGTTTTCCCTTGCTTAGCCTGATCACGAAGGGACAAGCCTTTGAAAGCATCAAAGGAAACTGCCAAAAGTGAGACACTTGGGATTTTCGAGAAGTATCTTACTCTCTGGATAGCAATTTGCATAGTAATCGGCTTGTTGGTCGGAAGATTCATTCCGCAATTCGGGCAATTTATGGATTCTCTAAAGTTCAGGCAACTGTCAATTCCAATAGGCATACTTCTGTTCTTCATGATGTATCCAACCGTCTTAGGAATACGATTCAGCGACATCAAGAAAGCAGCAACCAGACCGAAGCCACTGCTCGTCACGGTAATCGCCAACTGGGTAATAGCTCCGCCATTAATGACACTCCTCGCAAACACATTTCTGGCTGGAAATCCACAATACATCGCCGGCGTAATACTGCTAGGACTGTCACCTTGCACAGCCATGGTCATGTGGTGGATGTTTCTCGCCAAAGGCGACATGGCTCAAGGACTAATTAACACGTCAATCAATGCTCTGTTGATGCTTCTTCTTTATGCTCCGCTTGCAGCTCTGTATCTTGGAATAAGCGCTATTCCTGTTCCGTGGGATCTGATTGCAGTAAGCGTCTTGGTTTTCATTGCAATACCTGTAGCGGCAGGCGCACTTTCCAGAAGGTATATGATAGAACGAAAAGGAGAAGAATGGTTTGAAAATAGATATCGCCCAGCAATCGGAAAAGTCTCGATTATTGCTCTACTGACAACGCTGATTGTCATGTTTTCCTTCGCAGGACAAACTATCCTTAACAATCCTCTCTTAGTCGCCTATCTGGCGGCTCCCAATTTGATGCACTATGCTATAATGATTTCTTGGACATATCTCCTTGGATATTTTGCAGGATGGGCGTACGAAACAGCGATAGACACTACCCTAATAGGGTCAAGCAGTCATTTCGAAGTTGCTATTGCGGTTGCGACAACTCTCTACGGTATAGGTTCTGGTGCCGCTCTGGCAACAGTGATAGGGCCATTGATGGAAGTTCCTTTGATGCTCTTAGTCGTTAAGCTTGGCCTATACACGCGAAAATACTTCCCAAGAAAGAGACGCTAGCCCATTTGCTGTTGGTAGTATTTTTCCTACAAATCAGAAATGTTTAAATATTCAGAAAAATACTACTTCTCCACGGTGAGAGCAATGACCAATTGTGGTGAAAGCTGCTGCAAGGTAGATGCAGTAGTTTCCGTAGATTCGAAAGGACAAATAGTCCTTCCAAAGGACATTAGAGAGAGGGCGAAACTCAAACCGAATGACAAGCTAGCCGTTATGGCCTATGAAAAAGAAGGCGAAGTCTGCTGCATTATGATGATCAAAGCGGAAAAGCTAGGAGAAGCAATCAGCAAAGTGCTCGGTCCCATGCTAAAAGACGTGGTAAAATAAGGGAGGTGGCAACATGGAAGAAGAAAATGTAAAGAAAATAGTCCGAGAAGGCTATGCAAAGATTGCCAAGAAAGATAACTCCTGCTGTGCTCAAGCAGATACCCCCTGCTGCATGCCCGAGACAAGGGAAGAAGTCAGCAGGAGAATCGGTTACAGCACAAGCGAAATTGAGTCTGTTCCCGAAGGCGCCAACCTGGGTCTTGGGTGTGGCAATCCTGTTGCGCTTGCGTCTTTGAAAGAAGGAGAAACCGTTCTTGACCTCGGCTCAGGAGGGGGATTCGATTGTTTTCTGGCGGCCAACAGAGTCGGCAAAAAAGGCAAAGTCATCGGCGTAGACATGACCCCAGAAATGATAGACAAGGCAAGAGAAAACGCCCGAAAAAGCGCATACAGGAACGTCGAGTTCAGACTTGGAGAGATCGAGAACCTGCCAGTAGCAGATGACACAGCCGATGTAGTGATCTCAAATTGCGTAATCAACCTTTCGCCAGACAAGAAGCGCGTGTTCGAAGAAGCGTTCAGAGTCCTGAAATCCACTGGCAGACTAATGGTCTCAGACATTGTCCTACTGAAGGAACTTCCAAAAATCGTAAAAGAAAACGTGAGGGCATACGTTGGATGCGTTGCTGGCGCCGAAATGAAAGACAAATATCTACAAATGATCAAAGAAGCGGGCTTTGAGAAAGTCAAAATCGTTGAGGAAACACCGTTTGCTGTCGAATACATGATAAACGACCCCGCGGCAAAAGCAGTCATCAAGGCTTCAAAATTGTCTACTGAAAAAGTAAAAGAGATAGCCAACACTGTGGCAAGCATCAAGGTCTTTGGGACAAAACCTTAACTCCTAACGTTCAAAGGTTCCAGCGTGCTTCAGGTCGGTAGTGTCTGCATGAAGACAAAACCCTATGACGAAATCATCAAAGAAAGAAGAATGCTGCTCAAGTCTCTGAGCATCAAGCATGAGGAGTGGGAATCGCATCAGCGCAAAGGCATCCCTCCTCCTCCCCTCGAGAAACCATACCCCGAAGATGGTCTTCTGATTGAGTTGATGAGACCTGATGACATGAATCTTGGAAACATCTCATTGGCAAAAGCAATAAAACAACGGGAGAGCCGCAGAAAGCATACGTTGGAAGCCCTTAAGCTTGAGGAACTCTCGTTTCTATTGTGGGCAACGCAAGGACTGAAATCCATCGACAAAAACAAGGTGTGGACGAGACGAACCGTCCCATCAGCCGGTGCACGGCATCCATTTGAAACATACTTGATCGTAAACAGAGTAGAAGGCCTTGAACCGGGCGTTTACAGATACCTTCCAATTGAACACAAGCTGCTCTTGGTTAACGACAATAAGCCGCTTCCAGACCAAGTTTCAGAAGCATGCTGGGGGCAGACTTTCGTCGGGGAGGCTGCCGTCGTCTTCGTATGGGCCGCGGTTCCCTATCGCGCTGAGTGGCGCTACAGCGTAGTCGCCTACAAAGGAATCTTGGTCGACATAGGTCATGTCTGCCAGAACCTCTACCTTGCCTGTGAAGCGATCGGTGCTGGTGCATGCGCGATCGGGGCTTACGAGCAGAAAATGATGGATGCCCTGATAGGTGTTGACGGAGAAAACGAATTCACGATTTACCTAGCACCAGTGGGTAAAGTCTAGTTTTTTGAGCGTGTGCTCTCTCGTCGTGAGTTTCGAAAGGTTCAAAAAAGTTCGCGCTCCAGTAAGAGCTGAGGAGAATTGCTTGAAGATTCTGATTGTATATGACACGGCTTCTGTCAACAGGAACACGGAGAAAGTTGCAAGGGCAATGAGTGAGGTTCTCAAAGAAAGAGGGTTTGATGTTGACTGTCTATACGTTGGGGATGTTGACCCTGCAGGTGTGAGGAATTATGATTGCGTCTTGGCCGGGTCGCCTACGCAGTGGCTGAAGGCAACAGGGCCTATTATGCAATTTCTGGACAGGTTTGCTGAAGATGAGTTTTCTGGAAAGCTTGCCGCGGCATTTGACACACAGTTACAACGCATGATGAGTGGAAACGCAGCAAAGGGGATAGAAAAGAAGCTCGAAAAACTCGGTTTCAAAATGGTCATACCGTCTTTGGTTACCTACGTTGAAGGCAGGAACGTGTATGAAATGTATCTGAAAGAGGGAGAACTGGAGAAAGCAAAGAAATACGCTGAAGACTTGGCAAAAGCCCTCGCCTCATAAGCATCGTTGTCTGCTTCGACTAAATCTCCATTTTCCCGTCT
>CAYYXF010000069.1:0-2584 GCA_964475545.1 uncultured Candidatus Bathyarchaeia archaeon
GTCAATTCCTGTGTGATGTAGTCGAGCTTCATTATGGCTTCGCTTCCGGTGACTATGAGTATTCTTGTCTTGTAGGGTGTCAACCAGTTGGATTCTATGAAGGCACTTTGCCCACCTTTGAAAGTGAGCATTATCTGGGCGTAGTCTTCAAACCTCTTGTGTCTCATGTTGCCGGTTTTTGCATATACTGAGACTGGGTCTTCGTTGAAGACGTATCTCATCACGTCCAAATCGTGTATGGCAGTGTCTTTGACTACTCCTACGTCGCCTATTCTGTCGGGCCATTGGGATACTCTCTTTGCTGTGGCGCAGACTGGTTTACCTAGTGTCTTGCTCTCAACCTCTTTTCTGATGCGTTGCAGCCCTGGAATGAACCGCATCAAGAAGCCAACTGTCAGGTGCAGACCTTCGCGTTCGGCAGTGTTAATCAGCTGCTCTGCCTGTTTCGCATTTGCAGCCATGGGTTTTTCAACCAGAACGTGTTTGCCGGCCTTCAAAGCTTTCATGGCTTCTTTGGCGAGGCTTATTGACCAAGTGCAGATACTTACCGCTTCGATGTCTTCGTTCCTCAGCATGTTTCCAGTGTTCGTGTAAGGCTTTACTCCGAATTGGTTAGCCACGTTTCGGGCCCTTTCAGGGTCTATGTCACATATGGCTAGAAGTTCTGTCTCCGCAAGCTCTTTGAATACTCTAGCGTGGTTTCTTCCCCAGAAACCTGTGCCGATGACCGCTACACCTAGCTTTTTCATTTCGGCTGAACTCCTCTTCCTAGCCCACGATATGTGAAGCCTTCCTTTTCAATCTTATCTGGTTCAAAGACTCCTTCCAAGTCGACAATTGCCGCGGGCATTTTCATCAAGACTTTCAGCTTCTGGCCTAAGCGTTTGAACTGATCGTGCGGCGTGACCAGCACTATGCAGTCCGCGCCTTCCAGCGCTTCAGTCAGACTCTTTTTGAGATGATGCTGCGCTTCAGATAGTTCATGCGAGAAGTATGGGTCATAGACGCTTACTTTGGCGCCTCGGGCTTCCAATATCTTAACGAGCTCTTTAGTCAGCCTTTTGGGAGAGCTTCTCACGTTGGGCGTTTGTGAGATTCCAAGCAGGCAGATTCTCGTCCTTCTCAGGGTTTTTCTGCAGTCTCTTAATGCATCTCTGGTCAAATTAGCTACGTGTTTGGCCATTTCTCTATTTGTTTCTCTGGCAACTGCGACTATTCTCAGCTTAGCATTAAGGTTTTCAGCATCTTCCAGCAGAATATAGGCTGCCTCTTCTGTGTTTCCATCTGCAGATGCCTGTGAGGGAAGGGTGGCTGACGCACTGGTCATGAGCAGCTTTTTAGTTTCAAGGAAATCTAAACCTGCCTTTTCACAAAAGATGGCGAACTCGTTGGCAAGGGCGTTCTTGACATCCTTTTGTGCTTCGTCAAAAAGCACGGCGATTTCTGCGGTTTTCACGCTGAGCGTTTTTCGCATAGGGCTTTTCATGACAGTTCCCAGCACAGTTGAGGCTGCGTCTAGGCTAGTTTTGTCGGGTGCTGCAACGATCTGCTCGCAACTTGATATTGTTTCAGGCGTTTGCCCCTGCGAGATTCGAGTTGGGCTGTAGGCTAGGCCTAGATCACTTCCGGTCTTGAATCCAGAAGCGTCTTCCAAAATCTCCCGTAGCATGCCCTCAACGATGCCTATTCCAACCGTGCTTGTTACTATGACTAGAGAGTCTTGGCGGATGTTTGCACCCACTAACTTGCATGTCTTCTCTAGGTTTGAGTAGTCGGGTTTTCGCTTTTGCCCAACTGCGACTTGTGTATTAATGATGATTATGCTGCTTTGAGAAACTGCCGCTTTGATGTCGCTTGTTGCGGTGAGGCGTCCGGTTTTAACATGGTTTTTCAACTTGACCTCTGTTTCATGTGGTGCATATGGGGCTTTGCCCTTGGCTAGAAGGTTTACTAGGGTCTGGTCAGAGTCTGCACATATCACTTTGAATCCTGCATCGGCGAAAAGACACGAGTACAGAACGCCAGTGTGTCCACAATCTATGACTGTGACCGTGTATTTTGCCCGTTTCTCACTGGTGTCGGCGTCTTCGGGTTTTGTGTGCAGGATTGATGACATGTGTGTGGTCTCCATGGTTGTGGTTGAGAAGACAGTTTAGCCCAAGCTGTTGATTGTTTTCTCGAGTTTTTGGCTGTATTCTTTGACGAGTTTTGATGCTTTCGCTTGGTTTTTGGCTTCTGCATACAGCCTGTAAATCGGTTCTGTGCCGCTTGGGCGTATCAGGACGGCGCTCTTGTCTTCAAACCATATTTTTACACCGTCAATAGTGCTTATCTTCAAGTTTTTGAATTGCCTGATTAGGCTCTGCAGGACCTTTTCCTTAAGCCCTTCTGGGCATTCTGCTTTGCCTTTCGCTATGTAATATTTCGGCAATTCTGCAATTAGCTTCGATAGTTTTTGGCCGGTCTTGGCCATTATGTCCAAGATCAGGGCGGTTGCCATCGCTCCGTCTCTGACTGCGTTGTGTGGTGCGTAGAAGATTCCGCCGTTTTCTTCGCCGCCAAGCTTGGCCTTGAGCTTTTTCAT
>CAYYXF010000069.1:2684-7207 GCA_964475545.1 uncultured Candidatus Bathyarchaeia archaeon
TGTTCGCGTGAGATTTCTATTCCGTCTTTCCAGATGACCTTGATGCCGTTGTACTCAGGCGGGTTGTGAGACGCCGTTATTATCACCGCGCCGGCTGTCTTATGCTTTTTTACCGCGTATTGCAGTGCGGGTGTGGGGGCCATTCCGGCGAGAAGGACATCGATTCCTGTGGCATTCAAGCCCGAAACAACGGCTTTTGCAAGCATCGGACCGCTTGTTCTGGCGTCAAATCCGAGAATGAGTTGGCCATGTTTGAAGAATGTTCCTATTGCGCTTCCGATTTTGATGGCGATCATCGGAGTCAGTTCTTTGTTTGCGACTCCTCGGATCCCGTTCGTTCCAAAAAGGCGTTTTTGGCTTGACACGGCTCAGCATTCTCCTTCTAATAAATTACTTTGGGAGTTAATACGCTTTGACGAATTTCCTTGGCAGGGCAAACTGAGACTCCTTTGACAAGTGTCACGTCATCACTTATCCTTGCACAGTCGCCTAGGAGGCATCCTTTGATTTTGGCTGCTTTCCCGACGAAGACGCCGTCGCCGATTATGGAGCCTTTTACTAGAGAAGCGTCTGATATCACAGCGTTTGGGAAAATTACAGAATCTTGAATGTGCACGTTCTGTCCTACTTTGACGTTTCGCCCTAGAACTGCATATGGGCCTATGATTGATCCTTCTCCTATCGCGACTCCTTTGTCAAGGGCGACTGGCGTACAGATTGTTGAGTTTTTCTCCATTTTGGATTTCTGCTGAGTGGTTGCGGAGTCGAGTAGAATCTTGTTTATTTGCAGGTAGTCTTCAGGTTTGCCTATGTCGATCCACAACCCGTCAAAGACGTATCCGTAAAGGGTTTTTTCTTCGGCAAGTTTGGGGAAGACGTCTCTTTCAATGGACATTGTTTGCCCCTTGGGTATGTAATCGAAGATTTTGGGGCTGAGAATGTAGGCGCCGGCGTTTATCAGGTTTGAGGGAGCAGCTTCTCGCGTGGGCTTCTCGATGAATCTTGTTATGCGGTTGTCTTTAGCCAGTTGCACGACTCCGTATCTGCTTGGGTCTTCAACTTGGTGAAGGGCAATTGTGGCTGTTGCCTTCTTTTGCTCATGCAGCTTCAGCATCTGCGCATAGTCTACGTCTGCGAATATGTCTCCATTCAATACCAGAAAAGGGTCGTCGTGGCTGAGGTATTTTTCGGCCTTCTTTATTGGACCGCCTGTTCCAAGAGGTTTTCCCAGCGGGTCTCTCGAGTATTTAATTCGTATGCCGTGTTTCGGGATTCTGTGCTGTTTTATCGCGGCTTCAGTTTGATAGTTTACCGCCAATATGGCTTCGTTGATCCTGCTTCTTGCAAGTCTTTCGAAGGTCCATTGAAGCAGGGGCTTGTTGAGCACGGGAAAGAGGCTCTTAGGCCTCGTGCAACTGATAGGCCTTAGTCTTGTGCCGAAACCTCCCGCGAGAATCAAGGCTTTCAAAGGTTTTCCCCATGACTTAGATGGCAAGCTTATATTCAATCAGTTCAATAAAACGATTTCGTGAAATAGGCAGGTGGGATCTTGAAGGTTCTGCTTTATGAAATGAGTTGGGTTGAGGCTAAGGAGCATTTTGCAAAGAGCAACATTGCGATACTGCCTGTTGGCTCGACAGAGCAGCATGGGCCGGCAAATCCGCTTGGCACTGACTTTCTAATAGCTAAGGCCATAGCAGAGGAAGCAGCCAAACGCACACGAGTGCTCTGCTTGCCCACAGTTCCGTTCGGCGTAAGCTCGCATCACAAACAGTTTTGGGGAACCATTTTCATATCGCCTCGAACTTTCAAGAAATACGTGAAAGAAGCGTGCTTGGCGCTTGGCTATTATGGTGTTCGAAAGATAGTGGTAATCAACGGGCATGGGGGCAATTTGCCTGCTCTCACAGAATTGGCAAGAGAGCTGCGAGAGGAGGGGGTCTTCGTGTCAGTGTTCCAGTGGTGGCCAGCAGCAGAAAAGTTGCTGCCGAAGCTTTTCACGCCCGAGGAGAGAAGACATGCGGGCGCTGATGAGACTTCGATGAATTTGGCTTTGCATCCAAACCTCGTGAACATGAGGAGAGCAGTGGATACTGAAGTTCGGCAACACGCGTTGCAGGTGCAGGGCATTACGCTTCCTCTGGGCACGGTGGACGAGACGGGATCAGGCGTCTTCGGCAAATCAACGACGGCGGCCGCGGCTAAGGGAAGTAAGACCTTTGAAGCCGTTGTGAATGAAGTAGTCAAGCATGTTAATCTGCTTAAGAAGATGAAGATTGAAGATTTGAGGTTGAAGCCGAAAGTCTAAGGGTCAGCGCTCAAGCACCTACGCTGATGCTATAAACTTCGCTTAAGGCTACGTGTAGAGGTATTTTTGTACTTCCCATGCGGTTACTTGATTTCTATCATTTGGAATATGTGGCTCATATTCCTGCCATTCCTGCATTTTGGTTCGCGCATACTTTTCGGCAAGTTCTATGCCAAGTGCTCTTTCACAGATGTCGTCACTTTTCCATTCTTCTAAGGCTTCTTTGAGTGATGCAGGCAAAACCTTAATGCCCAGTTTTTTGCGGTCTGTTTGGCTAAGGTGGTAAATGTTAACATCCACTGGGTCTCCGGGGTCTATCTTTTTTCGAATGCCGTCCAATCCGGCCTCGAACACTGTGGTATAGGCAAGGTAGGGATTGCAGAGCGGGTCTGGGCACCTGAATTCTATTCTGGCTTCTTTGCTGTCTGTTGAGGAAAAGGCTGGTACTCTCACCAGTGCAGAGCGGTTTTTTTTGCCCCATGCGACATAGACTGGTGCCTCAAAGCCGGGTACGAGTCTCTTGTAGCTGTTGACTGCGGGGGCTACCATGGCGCAGAGTGCTGCAGCGTGCTCTAAGAGTCCACCGATGAAGTATCGACATTTCTGTGTAATATGTCCGTCTCCGTTGACGTCGTAGAATGGGTTTGCGCCCGTTTTTGGGTGGATGAGTCCTATGTGGATGTGCATGCCGCTTCCAGCTTTGCCGAACCACGGCTTTGGCATGAATGTGGTTATCCAACCAAACTTTTTATCTGCTACCGCTTTGGCTGCAAACTTGTAACGCATTATATTGTCGGAAGTGATTAAGGGGTTTGAGTATCTGATTGTGATTTCATTTTGCGCTGAACCTACCTCATGGTGTTCTCTTTCGACTATCATTCCCATCGTCGACAAAGCGTTTGACAGTTCCATTCTGTAGGGTTCTGTTAAATCTCGACCGGGGATATTGTCAAAATAGCGTTGCTTGTCGATGAGGTGGTTTTCAACAGGGTCAATTCCGCCTCTTTCATTTCTCTGGACAACGTAGAATTCCAGTTCAGCCGCGGCTGTGGGCTGATACCCTTCTGTTAACATCTTTTCTGAAGCTTTTCGGAGGACGTTTCTTGAGTCGGTCTCGAATTGCCGGCTGTCAGACTCTTTTACATCGCATATGAAGCTTGCGACGCTTTTGTCGTAGAAATAGTGGGGATATACCGTGAATGTTGATGGATCAGGTTTCATTATCATGTCACTGTTCTCTATGCTGGCTCCGCCGATCATAGAAGAACCGTCAAAGGGCACGCCTTCCCTCAACGCATTTTCAGCTTGCTCTGCAGGTATTGCCCTGCCCTTAAAATTGCCCAGCATATCAGTGAAGTGTAAGAGGATGTAATCTGCGTTTTTCATGAGCTTGAGCTGAGTGTCAAACTTCTGGCTCATATGCGGTTTGGCTTGTATCATGCTGCTACCTCGATAGTGGGTTTACAGCAAAACGAGAACATTCTGTAAATATAAAAGGTTTATTGCCAAAAAGAAAAACAAATGTTAAATACATGACTTGTTGATTGGATAAGTGCATAGCACGGGTGGTGAAGTTTGACTCTGGACGAGACGGATGTCAAAATCTTGAAATCACTGGTCATTGACGCTAGGCTGTCTTCGAGACAGATCGCCAAACAATGCGACATTTCTGTAGGCACCGCGCTCGCGAGAGTAAGAAAGATGGAGGACGCTGGAATAATAAGGGGCTATTCCGTTCTGTTGGATCAGGAAAAGCTTGGCTATGAGCTGACTGTCGTTACAGAAATAACAGTCTCCAAAGGAAGGCTATTAGAGATGGAAAACGAGATTGCCAGGCTTCCAAACGTATGTTGCGTATACGATTTGACCGGGCTGGCAGACGCCGCCATAGTTGCAAAATTCAAGAATCGTGAAGAGCTAAGCAGATTCACGAAGCACCTTCTTTCGCTGCCTTACGTCGAACGCACCAACACACATGTAGTTCTAACAACCATAAAGGAAGATTTCCGCATAATCTAGCAGTGGCAGCATAATCGCTTCATAGCTCAATTCACAAAAGATAAGCAAGGCTTAATTTAGACCATAGCTAGCAGATAGAACGATCACCCGACCAGCAGCGGGGGTCGCCCAGCATGGCCAAAGGCGTAGCCCTGAGGCGGCTATCCTGCAGAGGTTCGTGGGTTCAAATCCCACCCCCCGCACCACTCTATTCTTG
>CAYYXF010000070.1:0-7175 GCA_964475545.1 uncultured Candidatus Bathyarchaeia archaeon
ATAAGGGTCATGTTTCTTCCTAAATTCTTGAATCTTCGACTCGTCTTCCAAATCTAGGTATGCTACAACCGCGTATGCCATAGCAACATGAATAAGTGCTTCAAATCTTATTAACATTTACACTCTGCCCGTTTCGAGCATCGCAGGTCGCATATAATAACAGCGGAAGAGGAAGCAGCCAAATTCACTTCCTCTTTCTGAACAAGGTCAGTCCATCCTTTTAGCATAGCGCACGCGCTTTTCAAGGCCTTCTTTCAAGATGGAAGAAAAGGGGGTCTATTTGGGTCCTTATGGAAAAGTCGACTTTGACACTGCTTTCTTGGTTGCTCTGAATTTCCACAGAGGAGGTTTCCTAGACCAATCTATCAGGAAAGGCATGAAATACGTCGACAAAGATCATAGTCTAGGTCCAGGCAGATACTACTACTCTAGATCCCCAAAGGACCTTTAAACCAAAGCGCACGCTTCAAGCTACGTGCTGTCGCTGGTTCCTATTCTTCTTGATTCAGGACTTTCGATTAGCTTCAAGATGGAATCAGCTACGGACACCACAACTGTATCTTCTATTGAGACAAGTCCTGCTTCCCATGAGACACCTCCTGAGGAACTTCCATAGAAATTCATCGAGGAGACTACGGCTACTGCACGATCTACTGCAAGGAGTTTGGCATGTACCGTCTTGTTATATACGATCTCTACTCCTTTTTCTGTCAACGTCTTATGGTATTCTTGCCTATCTCTCAGGAACTGACCTCTCTCTTCAGGAGGATGCGTCACAAGACGCACTCGCGCAGTTTTACTTGCATCCCTTAATGTGTTACTCAAATCGCAATGCTCAACGTATGGATTCACAGCAAGAACCTCACTTGTTGCCTTCTTAATCAATGATTTCGAGAGGTCATCAAGATACATACCTTCTAGAAAGAAGTGTTTAGGATCAAGAGAAAATTCCAGACCTTTCAAACCTTTCCATTTTTCAATCCAGTCGACAAGTTTGCTTCGTCGGGTTTGCGCGAATCTGGCAGAAAAACCTTTGTCCTTTCTCTTCTCAACATCAACTGATGGATTGGATTCGAAAAATGTCTTATATTGATCATAGAGATCGGGAGGAACTCTATATCTCGAATCAGAGGTCTTTTTGATAGCGTCGGCATGATGAAGCTCAGCAAGAACCCTTTTCAAGGCAGCTTCATTTAGACCTGTCTTTTCAAGAAGCTCTATCCATGTCTGTTCGCCGCCTTTTACAATAGCGGAGATAACACGTCCCTTCCATGATCCCCAATATTTAGGTTCTCGATTTGCCATATCATAATCCTCAATTGCGGATTCCGCTTGTTCTCGCCTAATGTGGCTGTGCCTTGGTTTAATACTTCCGAATTTCTGACCCATATCCTCCTCACGCTAGAAGAGATGCAATAGCGCGCGCTGATCCCGTGCAGATGCGAGATTCAAGGCCTGCCCGTTTACTGATATCAGATTGATGAAAAACTTAAATTCGCTTATTAGGTTTCTCGTAGCAATGTAGCTGTTCAGGTGAGTATAAGTTGGGCAAAGTCGTCATATTAATGGGTTCCGATCGTGACCTCGAATTCTCCCGTGAGATAGCCAAACACTCTAAGGCCTTAGGACTGGAATATGAATTTCGCGTTGCCTCTGCTCACAAAACTCCAGAAAAGGTCTTAGATATCTTGAAGGAGTTTGAAAAAGAAAAAGTCGTCTTCATAACAGTCGCAGGAAGATCCAACGCCCTGAGTGCTTTCGTAGACGCAAACTCAACAAAACCGGTAATCGCCTGTCCGCCGTATTCTGAAAAGTTTGGAGGAGCAGACATCTACTCTTCGTTGAGAGTTCCAAGCGGTGTTGGATTGGTAGTGACAATTGAGCCTGAAGGAGCTGCGATTGCAGCAGCAAAAATGTTTGCCCTTGAAGATCAGCATTTGGCGAAACGAGTCAGGGAGTACCAACGATCGAAAAAAAGTGAGATTGAAAAGGCGGACGAGTCTGCCAAGAAGCTGAAGTAGTGCATAAGCCATGGGAAGCGTCAAGGACCTAGACATCATCAAGAAACCGACAACACACAAGATGGGTCTCGGAAGATTCAAGTTTTCGGATCGCTACTCAGTTTTTGACTGGGGCGAAATGCCTGACCTCATTGACGGAAAAGGCGAAGCTCTCTGCATGATGGGGGCCTACTGCTTTGAAAGGCTTGAAGAAAAAAGTATCAGGACACACTACCGTGGCTTAGTTGAAAGGAACGGCAAAACCGTGCATTTGGATGAGTTGGCGCAACCCTCGAATGTCATAGAGATCAGTCTAGTCAATGTACACAAGCCAAAAACCGTCACACGTGAAGGAAAACTCTGTTATGATTATGGTATCTACAATCCGAAGTTGACGAACTGCCTGATTCCGCTCGAGATAATCTACCGGAATGGTCTGCCCGAAGGATCATCTGTTTTCAAAAGACTTGAGCAGGGGTCAGTCACTTATGAGCAGTTAGGATTAGATCACTATCCGAAGGCTGGCGAGAAGCTCAAGAAGCCAATCTTCGATGTGAGCACAAAACTCGAAGACAAGGACAGATACGTCACATGGGACGAGGCGAAGGAGATAGCCAGTCTGACACACGGGGAAGTAGTCGAGATCAAGGATTTGCTCATGAAGGTTGACGGGATGATAACGCAGACCGCTTCAAAAGCAGGCTTGGTGAATGAGGATGGAAAGATAGAGTTGGCTTTCAACGACGAAAGAAAGCTTATGGTCGTTGACGTTGTGGGAACGCTTGACGAGTGCAGATTCACCTACGACGGGTTGCATGTGAGCAAAGAGATCGCCAGACAGTTTTATCGAAAAACAAGATGGTTCAAGGACGTCGAAAAAGCTAAAAAAGAAGCCGAAACTGAAGGTGTTCAAGACTGGAAGAAACTATGCAGGTCAAAGCCTCCGAAACTTGACCCAAAATTGAAAACAATAATCAGCGAAATGTACATGGCGGCTTCAAACGCGTTGACCCAACGGAGAATGTTCGACGTCCCAAGCCTTGCAGACGCGGTCAAGAAGTACAAGGAATTCTCCAAATAGCGTGGAAACGAGTTCTTGCTTTATTATGCCAAACCTTTCAGGGGCGCAATGACGATTAGAGTCTGTTCAGGTGATGTTGGTTAAGGCTATTCTTTGCCGATCTTTTCACCGCACTTGTGGCAGTAGCTTGCGGTGCTTGCATTTTTTTCTCCACAATGCGTGCAGGCAATTGGCTCTATGCTTGTTGGTTGTCGTATGTTCTCTCTCGCAGTCTTGAAGGCTTCATGAATCTCTTTTGCAGCTATTGAGAAAGCTTTCTCCATTTCTTGTCCCATTCTGGAAAATGCTTCTCTAACCTCTTCCATCGGCGCGGAAACGCCTGCCTCTGCACCCCTTTCAGTTCTCATTCCACAGTTGGGGCAGAAGTAAGCATCTTCAGATATCTCCTTCCCGCACTTGTGACAGAATCCCATAAACGTCACCTTTGTCAAACAGACGTAAAGAGCAATTTAAGTATTGTCCAGTCCGCCGTCTTCGAAGACGTAGGGCACCAAGCTCTATCTTGACGTTCTCACTACTATAGTCTGAGAGAGGTAACTGAATATTCTCTGCCTCTTCTTCGGATAGAATATCCATCCTAGTATGCAATCAAGAGGCAGCAAGAAGGCCTTCCCTACACTTTCTAAGGCTGCTTGCCCCATATCTATGGGTTTGCCATCTAACCGTGTTACCTTGATCCTCATGACCGCCTTGCCGATCGACTGGCCATAGATCCCGTCCATGAACATCCAGTAGAGGAAGTACACGACATTGCTAAGCCCCATGTCTACGAACGGAATCCAATTTGGGAAAAAGGGTGCCCAAGCATATCCCGGCCAACCTACCCACAAGAACAATCTTACCAGTCCAACTGTGACTCCTATGATGATGACGTCTATTAGCCATGCAACAAATCGTTCACCCCAAAAAGCTAATCTGAGCTCAGTCACTCCTTCAACTGCACTTCCACACTTTGGACAGTAGGTTGCTCCTTCAGGCAGTTCATTTCCACATTTTTTGCAGTGAACCATAGTCCTGTTTCCTCTCTTTCAGGGTTGTTCGACCGAGTATTCTCTTCTCCTTCTTAAAACTTTTTAGATTGTTTTGACAAACCGCCTTCTTCCAGCAACTACGCCAGACAGTTTGAGCAAACGAAAAAACGAAAGATAGAGTCTGTGGGACGCATGTCACGTGACGAGTTCGTGGAGCTTTTTGGCTTTCAATGCTCTCTTGATTTCCATCGCTATGCGGTCGCCTGTGCTTAGTCGCTTCTTGTATTTGGCATTGGCATATTGTGAGCCCAAGCCCATGTGGACGTTTGTCCCTCCGCCATGTCTCAGGGCTACGTCTTGTGTTACCGGGATGTGCATGTAGGGATCTCGTTTGTCAGGCACGTCGTACAGCCCATAGTCAACTGAAGTCTTGCCCTCCGTGCCGCCTGTGAAGTCCAATTTGGCCGCAGGCTTAAGCTCATATTTGGAAACACGGTCCCACGTGATCAAAGTCTGCAAACACCATGCGCCTATTATTCCTGGGCTCGCATGTTCTCGACAGGCAAGCAAGAATCTGTCAGCGTAGCGGTGCAGGTCCTTCAGCAGCGACTCTCTGAGGCTTAGGATGGCATGGGCAGTCACTTCGAATGAGGGAACTTTCTTTATCTTGTTCTGAACGTCGGTTGGAAGCCTCTTCAAACCGTCAAGAATTGTCTCTCTGCGCTCGTCGATTGAAAGGAACTGATTTGCAAGGCAGATCCTCGCTTCTTCCATGGTAACGTTGTAGAGTTTAGCAAACCAATCATCAGTGTCTCCCCATTCGCTCTTAGCGTCTAGCGGCGAGAAGAAGAAGTTGAAGTTAGCATGTGGCCCGAGCACAATCTGCTCGACTCGCCCGTTCTCCAAAGCTTCCTTGCTCAGGTTTCCAGCTTTTACTTCTCTGGCAACCTTCTCTTCCAAGTCCTGCGAGTCTGCGGCAAAAATGAACTCCCTTTCAAATGCTCTGTGAGCATGCTCAGCCTTCAGAATCATAGGTTCATCTATTGGTTCTTTGAACGTTATCCCGTCCTTATGGACGCTGTAATGATAAGCCTTCGGAGTTGGAATGCCGGCCTTTTCAGCAAACCAGTAGTAGTCTTTTTCAAGCTCGCCTCTGTTTTCTATCTTCAGAAGATTCCTTGAGCCCAATATTGGCACACCGTACTTGTTTTCGATGACACTGCAGTGTTCATCGCCCCCAACGTAGACTGCAAAGGCTCTGTTTGTGATCTGCATACATTCCAGATCAACAAGCTCATCGGCATATTTCACGATGTCCGAGTACTTGTCCAGTATCAGTATGACGCTCCTCCAGCTGCCGCTTTTCTTTATGTCTTTAGGATCATTCACGATGCGCAAGTCTCTCCTCACTAGACATGGCAAATTCTCAACTGCTTCCTTTGGCCTGCCAACCATCGGATTTTGAAGATAAATTCGAGCTCTGCCTGGTGTTGTGTAGATTATGCTTCGCACGCCGTAGTTGCGTTGACCCTGCCAAGCATCAAGGGCCGAATGAGAACCCAGATTCAATCCAATTGGCTCTTTGTACCTCTTTACTATTTCTTGCATCTCCTCTCTCTTGATAACCATGTGGTCCACCTGAATAGGTAAGCAAATAGAAATCGGGATTTTTAAACTTTTTACGTCCTGGCCAGAGGCTGACGATGGAGTTTTCTTCCATAAATTTGTTCTATCTTATTCTTACATATGCTGTTATTAAGAAAAACTTGCATTTTTCATTATCAGGGGAGAAAGGAGATGGACGAGGCTTTCGGCTGGCTGTTCATCAATAACAAGCCGCTGCTCTACGAAAAGAAGCGCGTCGCAAGACAGTCTCAAGTGGAAGCTTGGCTGGACCTCGCGCAAGTTCTCAAAGAGCTAGGCATCGAAAAACCAGCCGAAAGCAAAACAACATCGAAACAAGCATGCTACGTGATCTAGAGCCCACAAGCATCTAGTACGCTGACGAAATTCTCCCGCGTTCTATCATTTTTATAACGTCTCAGCGCTGCTGCCGCGTTCTTCTTGTCTATTGCACCCAGTTTTTCAGCCACTTTCTCTGCGGTTTCGCTGCCTATAAAGAGGAATTGGCAGATTGACGTAACGTTAGAGGGTCTTCGGTTCAGACTAGCTGATTCAAAATCAACAACAAAAGGCTCATCTTTCTCATTGACTATCAGGTGTTTTGGAGCATGGCTCAATTCTCCGTGGTCCAGATTGATCTTGTCCAATTGCCAACACTGTTCCAAGATCTTCCGCAAGACGTTGCTTATTCTTGTCCTGCTCCTTTTCCTCCTAAGCCATCTTGGAAGAAGCTGACCATCAATAAACCGCATGCAAAGAAAGTTTCTGCTCACCGCCAATAGCTTCGGTCCCACATGGACTGAATTTGCTCTTTTAAGCAGTTTTGCCTCTCGCTGCATTCTGGCGCGGTCCGCGTCCACCCTCCGAATCTTCAAAGCCACCCTATTTCCATTCCTGTAAGCCAGTACAACTATGCCAACGCAGCCTTTGCCTAAGACGCGCAGATTGAAAATCTGCTTTTCGCCGACAAATTCCACTGCCTTAATCCCCAGTCCTCCAAGTTCCTTCCCGCGTCTTCTCAGTTCTGCCACGTTGGCTCTTGGATAACAAACTATAGAAGCATATGGCTCTGCGGCCAGTTTCTCGATGGCTAGCATGGCATGAGTATCCTTGAGTGCATACCTACGTGCAGACGTAATCGCGTGCGCCTGCCTTCGCATGCTTAGCTAGCGTGCCGCCGATATCGCTTACTCCGAGCGGATCTGTGAAAAGCACAAAAATGCTAGGAACCTTCAAGTTACGTTTCCTCCATGGTTCTACGTATCCACGTTCAACTCGATTTAAGTCTTGTTTTCCAACAGAAAAAGTTGCCTTACGCGATTGTTAGAACATGTCAGGAAGAGAGACGTGGATGCGAATCTAAGCCTTCCGCACTGTTACGCTGCCGTCTGGATTCTTGTCAATCTTAGATCCCATGCCTTTGTGCCAGCGCGCGCTTATGCTTCCGGCTTCTGAGCCTCTAGTCCTTGAGCGAGAAGTAAGAGCCAACAGCGAATATCA
>CAYYXF010000071.1:0-6786 GCA_964475545.1 uncultured Candidatus Bathyarchaeia archaeon
ACTCTGGAAAGCCGTCTATCACGTTATGCAATTCCGCTAATCTCAAGCAATCGCCAGCTAGCTAGCTCCATGCTCGCCGAAGTCAAAGTCACAATATGCTGAAGCTGCGCTCTGCCTTCATGCAAGAATGGACACCGGATGTCAGCGCTGCGAAACTCAGCACTATGCCGCGACAAGCACACACCAGAGAACTCACATGAAAACGTTAAAACACGATGAAAGCAAAATGCAGCATCACCTGCCGAATAGTCGCAACTAACGCTGCAGGAAAAGCCGTGACTAAGAAGCAGGTCTAAGCCAACATGAAGCCATCAATCTCCGTGTAACGAAGGCATGAAACTAAACAAGTGGCTAACGCGCTTTGTCTCCAAATGCTCAGCGATCACGATTCGCAAATCGGCTCAGACGATAGGATAATTCCAATATCCTTTTCTACTCCTAGACACAGTATTACGGCAAAAAAGAAAGGGCAAGAGCAGGATGACTGAAGCACCGGATGAAACAACAGAGGCGCCTTTCATTCAGCAAGGCGATTTTGAGAAAATAACCCAGATGGTCACTGCAGAATTTCAAATAGAAGAATCTTTGCTAGCCTACAATGTTCCAACATACTATCTAAAGCAGCCGCAAGAAACAAAAAAACCCTTTCTGAGATTGCTGAAAAAACTCGACGCGATCAACATGATTGCCGTTTTGCGAAGAATGGACGACAAAATCGTTCTAAGAGTCGCTGCTAAGCCTTCGGTGAAACCAAGCAACATCTACATAAATCTGGCGCTATTCTTCGCGACAATTGCGACCACTTTTGTCACAGGGTACTTACTCTCGCCTGATGCGATAAACCCGTTGGTTGGAGGAGCTACGTTCATGATAGCCATGCTGGCCGTGCTTGGAACACACGAAATGGGTCACAAGATAACCGCAAACAAAAAGGGGATGGAGGCAACACCACCATATTTCATTCCAGGACCACCACCCTTTGGAACGTTCGGCGCAGTAATAATGCAAAAGTCTCTGCCTCCGAACAAAGACGCCTTGTTCGATGTCGGAGCTGATGGTCCGATTTCAGGATTCATAATTGCTACCGTTGTCAGCATTATAGGCCTGACATTGGTCATTCCCACACCGCACCTTGAGGGTGCCACTCCACTTCAGATACCGTTGCTGTGGACGCTTCTTGCACAGTTCTTGCAAGGCTTGCATCTGATGCCCATCGCCAGCGCAGGCCAGGATCTGCTGTTACATCCAGTAACTTTCGCCGCGTGGGCCGGGATCATCGTTACGATGCTTAACTTGCTGCCCGCAGCCATGCTTGACGGCGGTCACGTGGCGCGCTCTATAGCAGGAGAGAAGGTGAGGCTCATTCTGACTGGACTGTCTATTCTCTACTTGTTCATTCAGAGATTCTACCCCATGGCTATCCTCGTGCTTTTCATGGCCATGTACAAGCATCCAGGCCCATTGGATGACGTTTCCGGCCTATCCACAAGCAGGAAACTTGTGGCAATCGCTCTGTTAGCCATTTTCATCCTATGTTTCTTCCCTCCCCAGTTAGATTAGAATCCTCGTTCTTGAGTAGAAGACGCCACTATCGAAAACTACTACACCATTTCATAATGATCTCCTAAGAGCAGAACGAATCGAACTCCTGCCAATAAAGAGACAGAAACAGGCGGAGCATTCATGCTCATAGTTTATGCTTTCGTTCTTCCCAATCGCCATCCAGTCAATATTCCATAAAATGTTTTCCAGAAATCGCGTTTCAAAGCTGACTGGCGCGTAAAGGCTGAAATGAATATTTGATGACCATCTTTGAAGACGTCATCTTGTGGCCGCAGACAGAAGATAGAAAGGCGACATAAGAAAGACAGTTATCTTCTATTCTAGGTTTCAGCACTTGACAAGAAGCCTGTAAGCTTGATAGTAGTTTCGCATTTGTTGCAGGTCAATATCAACTCTGCGAGTTCATCATTCTTGACTTTTGTTTCAACAATCTTGTAAGTGCTATCTGTCTCGTCGTCGGGAGAAATCACTGTTCCACATTTCGGGCATGAAAAAGCTCCGTCTCCATCTATCTTTGTCAGATCTATTGTGTACGCGATCTCTCTCTTCACTGAGGTTTTCTTCATCATTTTTACACACCATGTTTGTCTTCCAATCTTGTTCCATGGTTTGGCCCATAATATATTAAATGGTTATGACTTTCCAATATGAATTCTGAATTCATGTGAAATGCTTCTGAGTCTTTCCGTTGACGTCGCCTTCAGGTTGAGCTGAAATTGAGGACAAGCTGCCTGAATAATACAGTAATGGCAATGCCAGTAGCACAATGTCTTTCCCTCTGGCCGTAAGCGCGTATTCCACTCTCAAGGGAGGCTCTGTCTTCACCATTCTTTTGACATAGCCATGTCTTCCTAGACTTTTCAGTTTGTCCGATAACGTTCGCGAGTTGACGCCGAGTGTTTTCTTCAACTGACCGAAGTTAATCGTGTTCTTGAGGAACAACGTGTAAAGTATTTCAAGATTCCATTTCTGAGAAAGTAGAGTGAAGCTTTTTTCGAGGCTTTGAATGTCTTTTTTCAAGTCTTCAAGACTTATTTCCTGTTTTTCCATTATGCATTGTAGCGTTTCCGTTATTCCTCTCAATGTACGGTCTATGCGTGCCTCTACGAGTCTGCGAAGTTCATCAATTAATGTCAAATGTGTGTCCGTTGGGTTACACCAAGTGTGAAGCAGCCTACTTCTAGATTTATAAGGTTTACCAATACAACGTGGTATAGAAGGTAAATCATGCTCCGACGGTGGGAACTGAATGAAGTATGATGTCGTCGTGGTTGGTGCCGGCACCGCAGGTTGTCTAGCTGCGAAAACAACGGCTGAAACAGGGCTGAAAGTTTGCCTGGTCGAGAATAAGAAAAGAGAGGAGATCGGCGAGAAAATCTGCGGAGACGCCCTAGGTGAACATCATCTCAAAGAGCTGGGCTTAGAGAAACCACAGAGTGGCGAACTGGAAAAAAGAATCGAAGGCATCAAAATATACTCACCAAACTTGGAGACGATATTTACCATTCAGCATGAGGACTTCGTGGGTTACATGCTGAACAGGCGCGCTTTTGGACAATGGCTGTTGAACAAGGCCCTCGGTCAAGGTGCAACTCTTCTTGATTTAACACAGTGTTCCGGACCTATAATCGAGAAGGGATCTGTGACGGGCATATTCGCCAAGAACTTGAAAACGGGCAAGAAAGATCGTATGGAGGGCAAGGTGATTGTTGACGCTAGCGGTTTCATGGCTGTCGTCAGGCGAAAGCTTCCGGAAAGAATTGGCATAGAAGCTGAGGTTGCGAATGAAGATGTTGAAGCTTGCTATCGCGAGATCAGGCAGCTTAGGCAGGAAACTGAGGGGTCGAAGTATTGTGAAATCTACCTGAACCAGGAAGCAACTCCAGCGGGCTACACGTGGATTTTCCCCAAGACGGGGGCAAGGGTCAATACCGGCTTGGGAATCTGCATGCGGGGCAAGTTTCCGAACCCTAAAACCCAATTCTACAAGTACGTTCTAGCCAAATCGTTGTTTGATGGTTCCCTTCTGCTGAATGCTGGTGCCTGGTATGATCCGACGCGCAGGCCATTGGACAACATGGTTGGAAATGGTGTCTTAGTCCTAGGTGACGCGGCTTGCCTGGTGAATCCCATTCACGGCGGAGGGATCGGCCCGTCGATGCTAAGCGGTTTCTTGGCTGGAAAAACCATAGTAGAAGCGCTAGAAAATGGAAATGCTAACCAAGAAGCATTGTGGCCATACAATCGAAAGTACATGGAATTGTACGGGAAAAAGCAGGCTGGGCTGGACATATTGCGTCTATTGCTCATTTCGTCCAAAAATGAAGATTTGGACTATGGCATGAACTACAAGCTTCTAACTGAAGAGGACGTTTTGAAAGCAGGCTTAGGCGATGACTTTCACCTGAACATCAGCGAAACCGCCAAACGCGTTTTTAGAGGATTGAAGAATCTGCGGTTCCTGAACAAGCTTCGGATTACAGTAAGGCTGATGAAACAAGTCAAAGCCCATTACAGAAATTACCCAGAAAATCCTGAAAGCTTCAAAGAGTGGAAAACACAGACAGAGCACTTGTTTAGCGAAGCTAAGTCAAAAATTTCTGAATGAACACATTGATCTAGGTAACGGTCAACAAAGCGAGGCTGAAATCTTCGCACGTATGGCACTGTTGATTGCAACGGAAGGATCGCGTGCCTGATTACCATAGTGATTTGAATCAGCATCAGACCATAGTCAGACCATGTGGTTTCTGCTGGATGTTCGCTTGTTCTTCTGGAAAAGTTTATCTTGCGGCTCAGTCGTATGAATCAAGCTACTGGCGGATTAAGGGTCCGCTGGGATGTAGCCGTAGAGGCTGAACCGTAAACTGGGAAGGTAAGTGAATAGATAATGGCATACAAGTACATTGCTGAAGCTTGGGCCAAGCCTGAGAAATCGTTTGTTGAGGCATTAATGCGCAAGAGACTGATAGAGTGGCGCAGGCAGTCAACGATCACGCGCATAGAGCAGCCGACACGTTTGGACAGGGCAAGAAAACTGGGCTACAAGGCAAAACAGGGTTTCGTGATGGCTCGCGTCCGTGTTAGAAGAGGAGGATTGCGAAAGCAGCGGCCGAGATCTGGAAGAAGACCGAAAAGGATGGGCGTCAAGAAGTTCAAGCCCGGCAAGAGTATAAGGCTTATAGGTGAGGAAAGAGTCGCAAGAAAGTTTCCGAATCTTGAAGTGTTGAACTCTTATTGGGTCGGCGAGGATGGACGCTCGAAATGGTTTGAAGTGATAATGGTAGACTCGAGTCATCCTGCAATAAAAGCCGATGCTAATGTCAGCTGGATATGTCAAAAACAACATCGTAGGAGGGTCTTCAGGAGCCTGACAAGCGCGGGCAAGAAAGTCAGAAGCTTGCGTAGGAGAGGGCGTGGCGCGGAAAAATTCAGGCCAAGCAGAAAGGCAGGCAGAGGAGAAGCATAGCCCCATGATTGCAGCCGAACCAAAAGTGTTCAAGCCAGGAGGAAAACAGCGCCGCGGAAAAGGCTTTAGCAAAGAAGAAATAAGAAAGGCTGGATCGGACCCAAAACAAGCACTGAAGCTTGGCGTTCACGTGGATTTCAAGCGTAGAACAGCCCATGAAGAAAATGTTGAAGCGCTGAAAGCTTTTCTGGCAGACAAGAAAGCAGCTGCAAAGCCTAAGGGAAAGACTAAAAGTTAACTTGACTCATATTCAATCCTGTGGTACGGTTTGTCTTCTAAGGTTCCGATAGCCTACATCGACATAAGAACGTTTGCACATGCAACAGAGGACACAGACAAAGTTGAGGCAGCCGTACGAAACACTCTTCCAGCCGAGCTGATCGGCACAATCACACTTGAAAGAAGCAATCTCACTGGGCACCATGGGAATCCAATAGTGCTTTTCGAGACAAGGATTAAGGACAAAAACGCTGTCCAAAAAGTCTTTGAGAAACTGTCCTCCGAACTGAGCATGATGGACAAGGAGCTTTTGAGCGGCAAGATCAAACTGCATTTAGAGAAAGGAAATTTGTACGTTAGATTCGACAAGCAAGCTGCGTGCATGAACGTGCTTAGAGTCTGCCAAACCGACCCCATACATTTCAAAGTGCACTTTAAGAAACACAGCACGGAAGAAGTGATTGAAATCTGCAGAAAATACGGGTTAA
The DNA here is from genome assembly GCA_964475545.1 of uncultured Candidatus Bathyarchaeia archaeon. Lineage (GTDB taxonomy): Archaea > Thermoproteota > Bathyarchaeia > Bathyarchaeales > Bathycorpusculaceae > DASPTR01. The sequence goes on from CAYYXF010000071.1 coordinate 5,740, forward strand.
TCCCATGAGAAGGCTTTACTCAGACCTACATCTGCGCCCCAACATAAGAGACTTCAAGCAGACAGTGAACATGATAAACAAGGCTGCAAAGCTTGGATACCGCTTGACAGCAATCACGTTTCCCTCAAACTGCGATGAACGAGAACGTCAGCAAATAAAGGAGGCAGGCAGTGAAGCTGGCCTAGATGTTGCCATACGCGTTGATTTGTGGTCAAATACGCCGAATGAACTGGTGCGTGATCTGAGGAGGCATAGAAGAAAGTTTGAGGTGGTTTGTGCAGTGTGCCAGTCAAAGGATGTTGCGAGACAGGCTGCGAAAGACCGTCGGGTCGACCTTCTGAATTTCCCTTCGTTTGATTTTCGCAGAAGATTCTTTGACTTGGCCGAAGCAGAGCTGGCTTCAAACTCCTTGGCTTCACTTGAGATAGACATGGAGCCATTGCTCACATCGGAGGGAGCAGGGAGAATCAGGTTCCTGTCAAGCCTGCGGAGAGAAGCTCTGATTGCAGCCGATTTCCATGTTCCGATTGTTGTCTCAAGTGGAGCTTCAAATGAGCTGTTGATGCGAAGACCCATGGAACTCGCGATAATGGGTTCGCTGTTTGATCTGAAGAAAGATTTAGCATTGGACGCAGTATCCGAGAACCCTGCAGCAATTGTCAAGAGGAACAGGGAAAAACTCAGTTCGAGCTTCGTTGCTCCTGGAATACGCGTGGTCCGGAGAGGCAAAGATTGCTGAAAAGAATTAAGCGCCGCTACCTAGCCTTGGAAGTAGATTCTGCTGAGACGTTTGAATCAAAGGATTTTATGAACGCCGTTTGGTCTGCTGTCACCAAGCTCTACGGGGAGCATGGGGCAAGCCAGACTGGATTGAGCCTAATTCATTATGAGCCAGAAAGAAAGTTTGCACTTGTGCGCGTTGCGTGCATGGCTTCTGACATGGTTCGAGCCGCGTTGGCTACGATGACAAGGATAGGTGACAAGCCGGTAACTGTGCACGTGATAGCCGTTTCGGGCACTATAAAGGCGGTGTACAAGAACGTCGGA
>CAYYXF010000072.1:0-6732 GCA_964475545.1 uncultured Candidatus Bathyarchaeia archaeon
AAAATGGCTTGCTTCAAAGACTGTTGTTGGACAAGGGTTCAATCTGTCCGTCAAACTGACCATAATGAATATCGGCAGCTACACTGAGACCTTTAATGCCACCACCTGTCTAGATTCAGCATCTGTCATGCTGCAAAATGTGACTCTAGATAGCGGAGCTTTTACGACACTGGCATTAACGCTGGATACTTCAGGATTTTCCAAGGGCAATTACACGTTAAGCGCTTATGCTTGGCCTGTTTCGGGCGAAGCGGATACTGCGGACAACAATATGACTGATGGCTGGGTCATAGTTGCGATGGTTGGAGACATTACAGGTCCATCCGGCTATCCTGACGGTAAAATAGACGTGAGAGACGTAGCAGGAATTGCCAGCTGCTACGGCGCTAAGCCTCCAAACCCGAAATATGACGTCAACTGGGACATAACAGGACCAACACCAGGCCTAGCGGACGGGAGAATAGACGTGAGAGACGTGGCGCTGATAGCAAGCAGATATGGACAGAAAGACCCATGAGAACCACGCCGCTGCGTGGAGCTACAAATCACGACAATTAAGCGACAAGCTCAACCAGTGTCCAAAATGCTCTTCTAAACATACTCTTATATTTCCAACTCTTTTCTATTCAGCAAGAGTGAAGATTCATCATGCCAAGAACTGTTGCTCCATGGGAAACTGAGCGCAAGCTGCTCGTGAAAGCTGAGGACAGGACCAATCCCAAGTATGGACACAAACCTGAGGAAAGACCAGCTGAAGAGTGCATGCGGTACGGCGTCGTCAATCTCGATAAGCCTGCTGGCCCCACAAGCCATGAAGTGGCCGCATGGACCAAGCGCATCCTTAAGCTTCAAGCAGTTGGTCACGGCGGGACTCTAGAGACCTGAAACAGGCCAGAGAAATCCCAAAGTGACAGGCGTGCTTCCCGTTACCTTAGTAGAAGCTACGAAAGTCGTTCAGGCTCTGCTTTACAGTGGCAAGGAATACATCTGCGTCATGAAGCTTCATGCAGACGCATCTGAAAAGCGCGTCAACGAAGTCCTGAAGGAATTTGAAGACATTATTTATCAACGTCCTCCTCTGAGAGCTTCAGTGAAGCGCCAACTGCGCACCAGGCGGATCTATTACTTGGACTTTCTTGAGATAGACGGGCGAAACGTCCTTTTCAAAGTTGGCTGTGAGGGAGGAACCTACATCAGAAAACTGTGCTATGATGTCGGCGAAGTATTGGGCTGCGGTGCGCACATGCAGGAGCTGCGAAGAACAAGAGCAGGGCCATTCGTCGAAGATGGTTCTGTCACCTTGCATGATGTTGCGTACTGGTTTATGGAGTGGGAGAAGAACAACGACGAGAAGCTTTTGAGGAAATTTGTTCAGCCCATGGAGAACGCGTTAGCTTTGATCCCCAAGATTTGCATCAGAGACTCTGCGGTTGATGCCGTCTGCTATGGGGCTCGTCTCACAGCGCCAGGTGTGCTGTCGTTGGAGACGGGCATAGCGAAGGGTTCGATTATCGCTATTCTGACGTTGAAAGGTGAGGCTGCAGCCCTAGGCAGAGCCGTAGTAGGTTCAGACGAGATCATGCGTTTGGAGCATGGAGTTGTTGCTGGCGTCGAACGTGTGCTCATGCCCCGGGGTACGTATCCAAGATGCTGGAAGCGCGGCGAAAGGAATAATGACTAAGAGAGGCAAAATTGTAGATCATTATTTTGCCGAGAATCCTAGGTCAAGGCCACGATTCGGATTGATCCGGGCTTATCTTCGTGGGAGACCTTTCGAGTTTCTGACGGCTTCAGGGGTGTTCTCCAAGAGACGCCTCGATTTGGGCACAAGGCTCCTGATCGAGTCAATGGTATTGCCAAACGAGGGGCGCGTGCTTGATATTGGATGTGGTTACGGCGCTATTGGCATTGCAGCTGCCATCTTCAACCCGCGTTTGCGCGTGACATTGGTTGACGTGAATTCCCGAGCAGTCTGGCTTGCAAAGCAAAATATCGAGAAGAACTATGCCAGCAATGCTACAGCTAGACGTGGTTGCTTATATGAGCCTGTAGACGATTTGGTTTTTGATTGTGTGCTCTCAAATCCTCCTGTAAGCGCAGGAATGGAGACAGTGAAAAAGCTGATTTTGAATGCGCCTGAACGCATGGCGCAAGAAGCCTGTTTCCAAATGGTTGTGAGGTCTAAAGTCGGCGGAAAGAGGTTGCAGATGATTTTTGAGGAAGCCTTCGGAAACGTCGCAGTTCTGGCAAGGGAAAGCGGCTACCGCGTCCTCATATCGCAGAAACAATAATGCGAAGCTTCCCCTTCGAAATTTGGCATGCTCTTGTCGTGGTTGGGGCGGATCTCGTGCCCGATGGGTTGCAGTTTGGTCGAATCAATCCTCGAAATTGGATTATTATTGCTTTGGTGAAAACAAGATCGCTTGTTGGTTTTGAACGAATTTCAATTAGGCGTGTGCTAGCTTTTTCTTCGCGACCAAGATGGAAATTGCAGCTAACAGCAGTATCAGCCAGAGAGTAGTGACTGTGAACTCTGGAATCACAGCGTATACGTAGAGGGTTCCTAGATTGTTTTCCACGAATTTGTTATCCGCGAAGTCAAAAGCGGTTATTTCATATTTCACAGTCGTTCCAGCGGGTTGTCCTGGAATGACTGTTTCGTACATAGCTGAGGATGAATTGTATTCCATTGGAATATCGATCCACAGCGTGCCATTGTCCGTGCTGTAAGACAATGTCACATTTTTCACTCCACTGTCTGCGTCAGTGACATTCACAGAAACCACAACCTCCTGGTTTGGTTGGGGATTTGCTGCAGGCGCAGTATGGGGAGTTCCTATAAGCGGCGGTTCAACATCTGTAAGCCTTTCGCCTAATCCGATGAGGAACATCGGATAAACATCTGTTAGAGGCAGGGTAGATAGGTCATTCCGAAGCATGTCATAGTTAATTGTGTTAAACGGGGTCGAGAGGCTGCAGTTCCAGAGAGTGGCAGACAGATACAAGTCTTGGAGGCAGCATCCGAAATCTACGTTAATGAATCTTCCTCCGCTGTCAGAGTCTGAAGCATTGTGCACGCCAACTCGGCTGTTCCAGCAGAAAACAAGTAGCGCTGGGGCTTTGTTCAAATAGTCAGGTCCATTGGCATGTTGTATTATGGTTGCCCTTTTGTCAGCGGAGCCTGTTTTGTGCAACGAATGATTTTCGGCCGTGTAGTTGTAGACTCCCGTTTCGTTACATGCGTATATTTGGAATGAATATTCGCCGTAGGCGCTCGGCACAGTCCGGTGTCCTGTCATGAGAAGAGAATAGCCGTAGGCTCCCCAGAGAATGTTAGACAGCTTGTTCTGAGCTAAGCTGATATTTTCCCAGTTGACGGCTAATTGCTGCTGATTCTGAAGCAGTTCCAGGATATCAATGTTGGATTGAAGTGGGGTCGGCAGGTTGCCCGAGGTCGACTGCGGAGTTCCAATGGGATAGCTTTGACCTTCGCGCAGATAGCCTAACGGAAAAAGTATGGTTGGTTTGAGGTTTGATGGCAAACCTAAGTGTTGTTGTATGCTGATGGATACTTCGTTGGCATAAATTGAGTCTCCAATGCACACTCCGCCAAGACTATGTCGAATCGATAGGACGTAGAGGTTTTGAACGACTATTCCTGCTTTTCGATATGCTTGCAGCGGGTCAGCTTCCAATTGGCTATTCCATGCGAGCATGATAATGCATGGTGCATCTGCGATGAACGTTTGATCAGTGTCTAATCCCAGCTCGTAGCGAGAGTCAGTTGTAGACTTCATGATAAACGCGTTTCCTTCGTCATCATATTCATAGGTTCCAGAAGAATTCATCACGTACAATCCGATCCCTTTCAAGTCAAACGCTGAGACCCGCGAAAGCCCACAAATCGTCTTCAAAACATCATTAGGTACAGGCGTGCTGCTCCATTCTCGAATGGATATCCTTTGGCTCAGCAAATATTCCAAGTTACTTGTCGTTGTCAGCGGCTTGGATGCCCCGCCAAAGGCCAACAACACAAGGCTAAATACTGCAGCTACTACCAGTATGACCTTTTTTGCAGTCCGCTTCGTAGCGGACAAGTGTACTCCGATATGACGCATCCTGGCGCGCCCTACTATTAGATACAGTGTACTGCAGCATTCATTTACCTTCCCTCGGCAGTTCTCAGGCTTAACGTTGAACTGGAAGGACTCTTCTAGAGTTGGCACGAGGAAGTGGGCAGATGTAGAGTTTATATAGGTGTGGCGCGTGTTTGCGGGGTGTCTTTTTGGGTGAGTGTATGATGAGTCGAATTGAAAGGAATAACCCATCCAAAAGATTAGCCTTTGATGGTTCAGGAATTCGCGAAGGCGACAGAGTCAGCTGAGCGCGCACAGTCCGACTAGAGTGGACGAAAGGAGGAATGATTTTGAGTAGAATCGTGATCCGAGATATTGTGTTGCCAGTTGTCGAGAAGATCATGCGTGAACAAAGGTACTATACAGGCTATGGAAGCGGTTTCATCGAAGATCCCGGACTTGAAGAGTTTTTGCAAGAGGAGATGCGAAGGCATTTCGGAGTAATAGGGGCCAATGAATGCCAGCATCTTAAGGAGCAGTTGGAAGAAGCTAAGAAGAATGATCCATATGCATTTGAGTATCTCCTGAAACGGTTGCTGGACAAGTATGTCAAACTGTCGGTTAAGCTTAGATGTGCAAAGAAGAGCGAGAAAGGCCCTCCTGACCGATTCTCAGAGCTGCGCAGAACTTACCCTGTGCTCAACTACTACCAAGGAGAATCTATATGATAGAGGAATTGTGGTTTTGGGTATTTCTTCTCATAGCTTTGGTTGCGGCAACAAATGAAATGTCTAAACACGAGAAATACGGGCTTCAAGCCGCAGCGAACTCGAGAAGTGCAGGCTCAGCAAATCCGGATTCAACGGTTCCTAGAAGATCAGGCTTGACATACCAAATGTTGAATTTCAATTATCATATGGCCCGACCGCACAGGCAGTTGGGCATAGAAGACTATTGGAGAAGGCGAATGTCTTACGAAAGAGCGTTTCAACATCCAAGACTTGAGCCGCAGAACAATGAAGATACACGAATCCTAGTTGAGAGTTGGCGGAAATCCATAGTTGGTCTCGTCACGTTGGCTGACAGGAATTTCGAGTCAGCGAAAGCCTTCTATGAACAAGGGCACTGCGCAAAGGCTATTCTGACTTCATCGACTGGCGTCGAGAACATCTCACGCGCCCTGATACATTGTTGTGGGGGCAAGCCAGACGAAAGCCCTGGCCAGGAAGAAGCTTTGAGAATGCTGTCCACAAGGTTTGAAGGAGACAAACGAACAAGATTCGAGCGGGCAATCAGAAATGTGGAGTGCATCAACGAGAACACTGCAACACTTGGAGACCTTTCCACGGACCAAGTGACGAATCAACTCTCCGAACAGGCAAAAGCCAGACAGGTACTTGAATTGGCAACTGAAACCATCAACATCCTGAGAGAAATCATCACTGAGAAATATGCAAATGAAATACCCGGCCTATATTCACGCATAGAAGCACATTCAATGGCATAGCCTATTCAGTTCCACGAGCACAGCTTTTTTTTCATCGTTATTTCCGCGAGTACCCTGAGACGTGCACGTGTTTTCTTTGCGTGAAAACAGTGGCTTGGCACATAGCGCGCGTGCAGAAGCATAAGTCGCCTGACATAAGAAGTCCGCGGGGAAATTTGAGGTTGTCACATCAAATCAGAGGTTGGGTTGTTGAGTCTGACGTTGTGCCTGTGGTTTGTTTGCTCGGTGGTTGAGAGAGCGCGCTTGGAAATTCCGTGTTTGTTTCCGGTTCTTTCTAATGTTGTCGTGGCTTCTGGATTTGGTAGTTTGCCTTTCCGGTGCTGTCTATTCTGGGTATTGACAGGGTGAACTGTGCGCCTTTGCCTTGCTTGCCCGTTTCCCGTATTATCCAGCCGTACACCTCACACATTCGTTTTATCATGAACAGACCGTAACCTGTGCCTTTCCCTGAGGTGAAGCCTTCTTTGAAGAGGTTGCTTCGCATGTTGTTGGGTATGCCTACGCCGTCATCTTCGTAGACGAGTTCAAGCTGGTCCGCGCTCGGCGTCCTGTAGTATGTTTTGATCTGTCGGGTTTTTTCGCCGTGCTTCAGCGAGTTATCGACTAGGTTGTAGACGAGCTGTGTCAGCAGTGAATCAGCCAAGACGGTTAACCCGTCGCACTCGTTCACTATTTTGACACCTTTCAAGTCTGAGAAAAGCGACGCTGCCTCGTCAACAGCCTTACCAACATCTATGTAGGCTAGTTGTTCGACGCCCAGTTTCTCGTAGGCTCTTGCAAACTCAAAAATGTCTCCCACCAGCCTAACGGCTGTTTCCATGTCGGTCAGCTGCTCCAACGCTTTCGGATCCTCGGCCAGTTTTCGCCTCAGCAGATAGGTGTTTCCAGTCACCGCGGAAAGCTTGTTTCGCACGTCATGCCTCGTCAGACCTCCGACAACGTGTAGCTTCTCGTTTGTGACTTCAAGTCTCTTGTTCATTTCTTTCAGGCGGTCTTCTGCGTTTTTCAGTTTTGTTATGTCTTTGTATACTGCAACATAGCCCAAGAGTTTGTCTTCAATGGTCACTGGAGCAGCAGAAACGGACACGTGCACCAGCGATCCATCTTTTCTTTTTCTGACAGTGTCATGAGAAGCATACCCTTTCTTTG
>CAYYXF010000073.1:0-6689 GCA_964475545.1 uncultured Candidatus Bathyarchaeia archaeon
AAGATGATTCCCAACTGAAGGAACTCACGCATCTCTTGGAAGAAGAGAAGAAGCGTTCAGAAGACTACCTTGCAAGGCTCAAGTACATGCAGGCGGATTTTGAGAATTTCAGAAAGAGACAGGATCGACAGTTGGAGGACGTGAAGAAGTATAGCAATGAACGTCTTATTATCGAATTGCTCGGCATTGTTGACGAACTGGAGATGGCCATCAAGTCTGCTCACTCTTCAAACTCAAAGGAGACCCTGATTCAGGGCGTTGAAATGACGCTTGGTAATCTGAAGAAGATACTTGAGAAAGAGGGAGTTTCTCCAATGGAATGCTTGGGCAAGCCTTTTGATTCCTCAAAACATAACGCCGTTTCCAAGGTGGAAAGGGGCGATGTCAAGGGATGCATGGTAGTTGAGGAGATAAGGAAGGGCTATTGCATGAAGGAAAAGGTAATTAGACCCAGTGTTGTTAAAGTTGCTGTAAAACCCTTATCAGAATCACAAAAAGGAGTTGAACCCAAATGAGTGGTGTGAAACCTGGCGAAAAAGTGCTAGGCATAGACCTAGGAACGACAAATTCCGCAGCTGCCATTTTCGAAGGGGGACGAGCAACTGTAATCCCGAGTGCCGAAGGCCCTACCATGGCCGGTAAGATGTTCCCCTCTGTCGTAGCCTTCACAAAAGACGGCCAGCTGTTGATCGGAGAGTCAGCTAAAAGGCAGGCCACTGCCAATCCTGAAGGAACCATATACGAGATAAAAAGGAAGATGGGCACCGACTACAAGGTCACCATAGCTGGAAAGGAGTATACTCCGCAGCAGATCTCGGCGTTCATACTGCAGAAAATAAAGAAGGATGCAGAAACCTACTTGGGTGTCTCATTAAGGAAGGCCGTAATAACGGTTCCAGCTCACTTCAACGACAACCAGCGCCAAGCAACAAAGGACGCTGGGGAAATTGCCGGTTTCGAAGTTATGAGGATCATAAACGAGCCGACAGCAGCATGTCTTGCCTTCGGGGTTGACAAGCTCGAAAAGGAGATGAAGATACTTGTTTTCAGCTTCGGCGGCGGCACCCACGACGTAACGGTGATGGACTTTGGCAAAGGCGTCTTTCAAGTGTTGTCTACGAGTGGAGACACTCAAACTGGTGGTACAGACATAGACAAAGCCGTTACGGACTACCTCGTGGATGAGTTCAAGAGACAGACTGGCATCAATCTTCTTAATGACAAGATGGCAGCAGCCAGACTGAAGGAGGCTGCTGAGAAAGCAAAGATAGAATTGTCGACGCTGATGAACACGGACATTGATTTGCCCTTCGTATATTCCGATGCTTCAGGCCCCAAACACCTGCATCTCATGCTGACCAGGGCGAAACTTGAGGGGCTCGCTCAACCGATAGTCCAGAAAACCGAGAAAACCATAATTAAATCCCTGGAAGATGCAAAGTTGACGCCAAAGGACATAGACAAGATCATTCTCATTGGCGGAATGACAAGAATGCCATACGTGCAGAGGTTCGTGGAGCAGATGATGGGTAAGCCTGTTGAAAGGGGCGTGGACCCTATGGAGTGTGTGGCAGTTGGCGCCGCGATACAGGCAGCAGTGATTACGGGAGAAGTGAAAGACCTGCTACTGCTCGACGTCACACCATTGTCTCTAGGTGTTGAAACCCTAGGCCACATATTCACAAGAATCATGGAGAAGAACACCACAATCCCGACCAGAAGAAGCCAGATTTTTACCACAGCAGCAGACTTCCAGACCGCTGTTACGATTCACGTGCTTCAGGGAGAAAGAGCCATGGCACCGGACAACGTGTCCCTCGGCATATTCAACCTTGAAAACTTACCGCCTGCACCAAGAGGTGTGCCACAGATAGAGGTAACATTTGACATAGACGCCAACGGAATAATGAACGTGACGGCGAAGGATCTGGGCACGGGTAAAGAAGCGAAAATCACCATAACGGCCTCGACAAAACTCTCCAAAGAGGAAAAGGAGAGACTGACGAAAGATGCAGAGCAGTTCGCAGAGCAAGACAAGAGGAAAAGAGAGGAAGCTGAGGTAAGGAATAGCGCTGATAATTTAGTCTACACTGCTGAGAAGACAAAGAAAGACCTAGGTGAAAAGCTCACTCAGGATCAGAAGACCAAGATTGACGCTGCCGTCTCAGCGCTGAAGGATGCACTCGCAGGAACTGACTTGGACAATATGAAAGCAAAGTCTGAAGAACTTACGAAGGTGCTTCAAGAAGTTGGAACATCTGTCTACCAGCAGGCTGCAACGGAATATGCAAAGCAGAAGGGAGAAGCGGGTCCGGGACCCGCAGGAGCTGGCGGCGACAAGGTGGTTGATTCAGAGGATTACAAAGTCAAATAGGCCCAAGCGGCATTTTTTGACCCTAATGATTGCATCAGGCGCTGATGGTAAAGAAAATGGCCGCTAAAAGGGACTATTACGAAGTTCTCGGGGTTTCAAAAACCGCTTCAAAAGACGAGATCAAGGACACATATAGAAAGCTGGCTATGCAGTATCATCCTGATAGGAACAAGTCGCCTGATGCTGAAGAAAAGTTCAAGGAAATATCTGAAGCCTACGCTGTCTTGTCAGATGATGAAAAGCGAAGCCAATATGACAGGCTTGGCCACGCAGGGTTCGATCAGCGCTACACTCGGGAAGACATCTTCAGGGGAGCAGACTTCGAATCCGTATTCAGAGACCTAGGATTCGGATTCAATTTCGGCGACATCTTCAACTTCTTTTTCAACCGCGGCGACGTTGAAGAACAGATAGCAAGAGGCCGAGACCTTGGATACGAACTGGACATTACACTGGAAGAAGCCGCAAGAGGAGTAGAAAGAGAAATAGAAGTGCCAAGAACTGAGAAATGCGAAGTCTGCCATGGCACAGGAGCCAGCCCGGGCACAACTCCAAAAGTCTGCACCAGATGCGGAGGAAACGGGCAAGTCCAGAACGTTCGAAGAAACGGTTTCTCAATGTTTGTACAGGTCATAGCATGCCCCACCTGCAGAGGCAGAGGCCTGATCATAGAATCTCCATGCAGGGAATGCAGAGGCACAGGCTTGATAAGAAGAAAAAGAACCATCACCATCAAAGTGCCACCAGGCATAGACGATGGATTTCAACTGAGGCTTCGAGGAGAAGGAGACATGCCACCGGAAGGAGGAACTCCAGGAGACCTGTATGCCCTGATCCGCGTGAGACCCCACTCGATCTTCAGAAGAGAAGGAGACGACCTCTTGTACGATCTCACGATAGGATTTCCCCAAGCTGCGCTGGGCGCGGAAGTGTCAGTACCTACCCTTGAAGGAAACGTCAGCCTCAAGATCCATTCTGGAACGCAGCCCGGGGAAATAGCAAAGCTGAAAGGCAGGGGCATGCCTAGATTTAGAGGATTTGGCAAAGGCAACCTACTAGTGCGCATAAACATATCTGTTCCAGAGAAATTGAACCAACGACAAAAAAACCTCCTTGAAGAACTATCTAAGGAATTTGACCAGAACTCTCAGCAAAGAGACCGCAAGAGATTCTAAGGACACAGCAATAGAGCACGCGTTAAGCCTGCATGTTACCGCATAGTCGCAACCATTGCTGCAGGAAAAGCTGGAACTGAGAAGCATGCCTAACGAAACATGGAGCTGTCAATATCCCACGATGAATATGTTTTCCGAAAATGAAATAGCCACGCAAAACAACAATCTTTCGGTTAGGAAGATGAAAGAACACAAGTTTGCCACAAAAGCAGTACACGCTGGACAAGATCCAGACCCTCTCACAGGTTCTGTTTCCGTTCCAATCTACCAGACATCCACCTTCGTTTTTGAAAATGCAGAACAAGGCGCCGCAAGATTTGCTGGAAAGGAAGAAGGGTACATTTACACTCGTCTAGGCAATCCGACAGTCAGAGCACTGGAAAGAAATGTTGCCGAACTTGAAGACGGAGAAGACGCAAGAGCCTGCGCTTCCGGAATGGCTGCAATACATACTGCAGTAATGTCCATGGTCAAAAAAGGCGACCACATAGTCGCGCCAGACTGCCTCTACGGCGGCACAGCTAAACTCTTCAGGGACATTCTTCCAAAGTTCGGAATTGAATCCACATTCGTTGACTCATCTGACCCAGCGAATATTAGAAAGGCCATCAAGAATAACACAAAAATAATCTTCGTTGAGACGCCCGCTAACCCCACGTTGAAAATAACAGATCTCAAAGCAACGTCAAGAATAGCTAAGAAAAGACACATCACAACAATAGTGGACAATACATTCATGTCACCTTATTTTCAGCAACCGCTCAAAATGGGCATAGACATAAGCATTCACAGCTTGACAAAATACTTAGGCGGACACAGCGACCTAGTTGGCGGCATAATAATAGGCCACAAGTCTTTGTTCAAAACGCTAGACCCTGTTCTCAAGAATACAGGGGGAACCATTGGACCGTTTGACGCATGGCTCACATTGCGCGGTATCAAAACCCTGCCATTGAGAATGGAGAAACACAATGAGAATGCTATGAAAACTGCAGAGTTCTTGGAAGCTCATCCCAAGGTCGAAAAGGTCTACTATCCAGGCTTGAAATCGCATCCGCAACATGAGTTGGCCAAGAGGCAAATGAGCGGATTCGGTGGAATGATATCATTTGAATTGAAGGGTGAATTGAAAATGGGCATTAAGCTGATGAACTCTGTTAAGCTGTGCATGCTGGCTGTGAGCTTAGGCGCCGTGGAAACGTTGATTCAGCATCCAGCGTCAATGACACATGCCATAGTGCCAAGAGAGGAAAGACTCAAAGCAGGCATAACAGATAATCTTGTGCGACTTTCTGTGGGAATAGAAGATGTTGAAGACATAATACAAGATCTTGAACAAGCACTAGACAGAATCTAGAACACGTACAGAAAGCATCTGATAACTGTGATCGTTAAGAAAGTCAATGCGAAGACCATTCTATCTAAATCGAAGGTTTTTGACTACACAATCAATCCTTACATTGGCTGCGAGCACGGCTGCACTTACTGCTACGCACGATTCATGAAAAGGTACACTGGCCACAAAGAGGAATGGGGCAAGTTCGTTGACGCAAAGATCAACGCCCCAAGCCTGCTTCAGAAGGAGATAGAAAAGAAGAGAATGGGCAGAGTCTGGATAAGCGGAACATGCGATCCTTATCAGCCTCTTGAGAAAAAGTATGAGCTAACGAAGAGATGCCTGGAAATTCTCGCAGAACATGCTTGGCCTGTTACCATTCAAACAAAGTCTCCACTCGCAGGTCGAGACGTGGAATTGCTGAGAAAAATCAAAGATGCTGAGGTCGGATTTACTATTACTACAGCCGACGAGAGCATTAGGAAAATGTTTGAGCCAAATGCACCGTCCATAAACGAAAGAATCGCAACGCTAGAGGAACTACATTCTGCAGGCGTAAAAACATTCGCGATGATAGCACCACTACTTCCGAGAGCCGAAGGCTTAGTAGCTCTGCTAGAAGGAAAGGTGGATTACGTGTTGATTGACAAAATGAACTATCATTACGCAGACTGGGTATACAGACAATTCAGACTGGAGCATGCAATGACTGACAAGTTCTTCAACTCCATGAAGGAAGAACTCGCCGATGCATTTGAAAGGATAGATGTGCCTTATCGATTTCTGTTTTAGTGTTCCATCACACATTTCCATTTCTTGTTCCGCAACTGCTTGTTGAATGCGAACGCCAGAACTGGGCTTCAAGACCTCAATACTCACACAAAAGCCCGCTTCGTACTGTAAATGGCGAGTTGCCAAGACCACTCATCAAATGAGGAATGAAAGTTGAAAGATAAGCTTACCCAGCAGCTCGCCTCTTAAACGATTCAGTCCCTCATCTTAACTATCTTATGAATCGGCAATTTGGATTCGCAATCTACTCTGTCGGCGCGGGGAGCTTGATGTTGGAACCGCGAGAGAATGCTACCTGAACGTTGAAGAAAGCTGTTGCGGAATTTTTGCAGTGCCTGAAAAGAGTCAGAAACAATCAATAAATGTGGACTCAAATGTCCATGTGAGGAATAGATATGGACTATTATGACTTCGTGATTATCGTTGGAATATTGCTAATAGTTGGGGTAGCATTCTTTCTTGTCGCAGTACTTCCACATCTAGATAGAAAAATAAGACGACACTTTGCCGAGCATAGTGAAGATTCCAAAAGCCAAAGTGAAAACTGAGCCCTGTTTACCCTGAGTTGCGACGACAGCGCTAAAGCACTCGGGCTTCTTCCTTCACGATTATCCCTATTACGCACACTATCATGCCGACGATTGCTGTCACAAAACCGTGAGGCAATAGCAGAAACAAGTATTCGATATCGAACACAAGATTTCCACGTAACCAATCTGCAATGAGAGGGGTAAATGGAGTCAATATTCCACCAGCTATCAGAAGAACGCCAAGACGCTTCAGTTCTTCCTTCCTCAACCCTTATCACAGCATTCTGCACTCTGTTATTACAGCGCGTTTCCATTTAAGATTAGCGAGCGCCTTGCTACGCTTAGATCACTTGTTGCGATCCCCGTGTCTATCAAGCGCGCGCTAGGCTTAGCGTTTGATGATCTGTTCATAAAGCCCCAGTGTTTCTTCAGCTATCTTGTCCCACGTGAACTCGTTCAGGACTCTGCGTCTGCCGTTTTTG
>CAYYXF010000074.1:0-6661 GCA_964475545.1 uncultured Candidatus Bathyarchaeia archaeon
TGATATGGATAGACTGCCGAAAGAATCCAACATGTTGGAAATGGAGAAGAAATGGCAGAGCAAATGGGAGGAGATGGGCACTTACCGTTTTGACTGGGAGGATAAGAAGCGTCCAGCCTTCAGCGTCGACACACCGCCGCCTTATGCCTCAGGCGAGTTTCACATGGGTCTGGTGCTCAACTGGGCATATTTCGACATTGTGGCTAGATTCAAGCGCATGAGAGGCTACAACGTCTATTTTCCACAGGGCTGGGACTGTCACGGTTTACCAGTTGAGGTGGAAGTGGAAAAGAAGAATAATATTCGAAAGACAGACGTTTCCCCTGATCAGTTTCGCAAGCTCTGCATGGACCTTGTCAATAAGTACATTGCCGTGATGAAAGAATCTATCATTCGGTTGGGCTACTCCATTGACTGGTCAACCGAGTACCGAACAATGGATCCTGACTATTGGAGGCGCACCCAACTTTCCTACATCTTGCTCTACAAGAAGGGTTTCATCTATCGAGGAAAGCATCCTGTGAACTGGTGCCCCAGATGTGAAACCGCTATTGCCGATGCAGAGGTGGAATATGATAACAGGAACGCGCAGCTGCATTATATCAGATTCAAGCTTGAAGATGGAGGCTTTCTGGAGATAGCCACAACAAGACCTGAGCTTATCCCAGCCTGCGTTACAGTTGCAGTAAATGCTAACGATGAACGCTATTCAAGATACATCGGAAAGAAGATTCACGTGCCGACGACTCGAAGAACAGTTGAAGTAATAGCAGATGATATGGTGGACTCGAAATTCGGCACAGGAGTAGTGATGATATGCACATACGGAGACAAGGCAGATGTGAAAACCGTTTTCAAGCACAATCTGCCAGCCATAATGTGTATTGACGAAAAGGGGAGAATGACTGAGAACGCCGGTAAATACGCAGGGATGAAAGCCGAAGAAGCAAAAAAGGCTATGCTTGCAGATCTGAAAAGAGAAGGCTTGGTTGACAAAACCGAAGCGCTCAGTCAAGAGGTCAGCATGTGCTGGAGATGCCGCACACCGATCGAGATTCTTGAAAGAGAGCAGTGGTTCATGAAGACCCGCATCCTAACAGACGATGTGGAAAAGAAAGCCTTGGAAATCAAATGGTACCCTGACTACATGAAACATCGACTGATAGACTGGGCGAAATCACTTGAATGGGACTGGGTAATATCACGCCAGAGAGTGTTCGGAACACCAATACCGATCTGGTACTGCAAAAAATGCAACGAGCTAATTCTCGCTGAAGAGGATTGGGTACCGATAGATCCACGAATAGAAAAGCCTAAAATCGACAGGTGCCCCAGATGCCGTGGAACTGAATTCGTTCCTGAAATGGATGTCTTTGACACTTGGATGGATTCGTCAATAACGTGCGCGGTTCACGCTGGATGGCCAGACAAGAAAGACTGGCGGAGACTGTTCCCGGCGGACTTGCACGCGTCCGGAGTGGATATCATCCGCACTTGGGCGTACTACTTGATGGTCAGGCATCTGGCATTGTTCAACGAGGCGCCGTACAAGAGTTGCCTGATTAACGGCATGGTTCTCGGAACCGATGGGCGCGAAATGCACAAGTCATTGGGCAATTATGTTGCATCCTTAGAAGTTCTGTCAAAACACGGAGCAGACGCGACGAGACAATGGGCTGCTGCTGGCGGAGCAACAGGTTCAGACATACCTTTCCGTTGGCCTGATGTCGAATATGGCTGGCGCTTCCTAATCAAACTGTGGAATGCCTCAAGCTTTGTGAGCAACCTGTTGAAAGACTACACGCCAGACGAAGGGGCAAAGTACACGCTGCAACCGATGGACGAGTGGATTCTGAGCAAGGTTGAGAAGCTGACCGAAAAAGTAACAGATGCTTTCGATCAGTGCCAATTCAACCTAGCCATTGAGGAGACCCGCAACTTCGCATGGCATGTCTTCTGTGACTCCTACATAGAAGCGGTCAAGGACAGACTGTACAGGCCGGAAGCATATGGAGAAGAAAAAAGAAAAGCGGCGCAGCACACGCTTTACAGCATCCTCTTCCGGATTCTGCAGCTTCTAGCTCCGATAACACCACACATCGCAGAGGAGATCTATCAAGTCCTGTTCGCGAAAGACAAAGGCTTCAGAAGCATTCATTTGTCTCCCTGGCCCACGACTGACAAGAAACTAATCGATGAGAGAGCTGAGAAACAGGGAGACCTAATAGCCGCTATCATAGCTGAAGTAAGACGCGAAAAAGCAGAAAAGCATATGCCCCTGAATGCACAGGTCAAGAAGCTGACAATCTACGCTGGAGAAAGAGGCACGGCGAAGACCATTGTGGAAGGGAAGGAAGACATCACTGGTACATGCAAAGTTGCAAGCATCGAGATTCTGCCCAAGAAAGGCGAAGGCAAAGAAGTCAAGCCATACGACAACGTCCACTTTTCTGCAGAGTTTTAGAGGAAACTTCGGGAAGCGGTAGACAGTGAAGACAGTTGCACTAGTGGGCTGCGGGGCAATCGGCACCCTGATTGCGGAAGCAGTAGAAAGAGGAACTGTGCCCTGTGACAAGCTCATCCTCTATGACATTGAAAAGTCGAAGGCTGAAAAACTCAAGAAGGCACTTCGCATTCCGACAACCTTAGCCGCCAGCCTCGAAGAAGTGATCAAACTCAAGCCTACAGTTGTTGTGGAAGCTGCATCACAACAGGCTGCAAGGGATGTCACGCAGAGAATTGTCGGCAAAAACATCGAATTGATAGTCATGAGCGTCGGCGCGCTTCTAGGCATGAGCGTTAGAAGCAACAAGATCCACATTTCCTCAGGCGCCATTGGCGGCCTAGACGCCATATCCAGTGCGAATTTGGCTGGAGTGGAAGAGGTAGTATTGACGACGAGGAAGAACCCGAAAGTTTTGGATTTGGATAATCGAGAGGAAAAGCTGGTTTACGAAGGAGACGCTGAGGAGGCGGTTAGACGTTTTCCGCGGGAAATGAACGTGGCGGCCACATTAGCTTTAACTGTTCCCCCTGAAAGGGTCAAGGTGCAAGTGATTTCGGATCCAGAGGTCAACAAGAACGTGCATGAAATAAGAGTGAAATGGAAATATGGCGAAATGCTTCTGAGATTTTCTAACGATCCGCATCCAGAAAATCCGAAAACCAGTGCGCTTTCAGCTTGGTCTGCCATAAAGCTGCTGAAAGAGATTTTGGAGAAATAAGGCTTGGATTAGGGTTTCAGTTCAGTTCCTACGTCTATCCAGAGCCTTTCGCCTATTTTCCAATAGCCTATTTTCTCGTAGGCTCTGATGGCAGCATAATTATCTGATCTTGCGAATAAAGCGGCTGTGTCTGATTCTCCCAAAGCTTCTTCCGTGATGGCTGATGTGGCCAACGTTGCATACCCTTTGTTTCGACAGCTTGGATTAGTATAGACTCCACCTATCATCCAGATCTGCGGCGTCTGAATGAAGGAGCCAGCATAGGAAACCAATTCGCCGTTCATGAAGACTCCGTACGTAGGCATTTTCCTTATCCAATCGGAATACTTCCTTTCAGCTGCACTGTGGCGATCTTTCCGACTTGAGAGAAGCGCTGCGAGCTTCGAACCATCCGCAACGGTCAGTCTGCGTACATGCTCTGATCTGAAAAACTTGGCTCCGTCTTTCTTGATGAGCATCCAGTTCTCAACATAGTGTTTTGCCTCTGGAAACTTGTTTTTCACACAGGCAAGAAGATCTGATGTTGCATGCATAATGAAACGATTTGCAGGAACATGCTCAATCAGCTTCTCCACGATTGCTTCATCGCCTTCCAAAATCACGCTTGGAAATTCCAGCGCCGTGTAGACCAGGATATATCCCGTCAGTCTGTCATTATCGACGGCGGCATACATTGCTGTGTGCTCAGGATCCTGTTGCAGGTCGTAGAAGGCGAAAACATGTCTAACCACATCCCGCTTAAGGTGATCAATTATCCATTGCTTGTTGCTTTCATCAACTTCCCTTATTCGGCACATGAAATCTCCTGGCCCGCGTCTATGGAGTCTGGACTAGTGTGTCTTCTAGATCGAATAGTACCGCAACTGTCATGCGGCTGTCTTTTTCTCCTTCTTGATCTCTTTCACTAGCTTGTCAATTTCCTCTTCCGTATTGTAGAAGTGAGGCGAAACTCGTATCCCATGGGATCTTGCGGAAACCACTATTCCTTTGCTGCTGAGTTTTTCTGCCACGTTTTGCGGCTTGTCTATTTTGAAGTTGACTATTCCAGAACGGTATTGTTCTTCTTCGGGTGTCTGGAGTTGAAGTCCTAAATTCTTTACTGAATCTATAAGATGGTCCGTTAGCGTCAGGATTCTTCTTTTGACGTTTTCGATCCCGAAATCCAGCAGCATTTTCATTGCCACTCTGGCTCCAACTTGGCTTAGGCGGCTCGGAGTGCCAGCTTCGAAGCGACTTGCCGTCTTTGAAAGTTTCAGTTTCCAAATATCCCAGAAGTCCACCGTTTCAAAGATCTCTTGGTCTACACTTGCCCATCCGACTAGTGGAGGCTCGAACTCCTCGATCAGTTCTTCCTTGACGTAGAGGTAGCCCACGCCTGGCGGGCTCAGTAGCCATTTGTAACATGATGCTGTCAGAAAATCAATATCGTCTCGCTTAACGTCTACCTGCATTGTGCCCACAGATTGGATTGCATCAACGATTAGGTATGCTCCGTGTTCGTGGGCTATTTCGCTCAGAATTCGCAGATTGTGGCGGAACCCGTTGCTATACTCAACATGGCTTATGGCAACAGCCACGGTTTTGTCGTCAATGGCTTTCTCCATATCATCTAACAAGATTTTTCCCTTGACGTTCTTCACGTAGTGAACTTTCACGCCCAGCTTCTTGCGTAGCCAAGGATAGGTTACTGATGGATATTCGAGGTCAGTGGTGACGACTTTCGAGCCTGACGGATAATGAAGCGTGTTTGCGGCGATGTTCAAGCCTATGGAAGTATTCTCGACGAAGGCTATTTCTTCGGGTTTCGCTCCGACCAGTTTTGCGAAGAAAGGCTTGCCACCATCATCCCATTCAGACGAAGTGACGCCGAAATCCGAGGCCTCGGTAATGTATTTGCGAATAGCGTCTGCCGCTGGTTTTGGCGGAGGAGATTGTGCAGCGTGATTCAAAAATGTCTTGTTCTTAGTTACTGGAAACTGCTCACGAATCTTCTGTATGTCTTCCACGGAGAGTCCACCGGCCTGTTTAGATGCCCGTATATTGGCAACATCATATATTAAAATCTCGACTAGTTCGACCCTGATTCGCCGTCCGCGAAGGTCAAGGGACAGTGTTTATTGAAAAACCGCCAAAACATGTCCAATGATTTCTCAATAGACGTTTGAGCTCATCAAGCGTCTTTTCGACCGTTCTACGGCATTGCGGCGGTTCTCTTGGCGGTTCTCCAGGCTCCTCTACATCGATCTCTTTTAGACCGATTGTGCCTGCTGCAAGGGCATACCAGCAAAGTGGCAGGATTTGAGGATTGTATCCACTCCCAGGTATGAGAACGAGCTTGCCCCCACAGACTCTGTCTGCCGTTTGATGGACCAAATGAGACAGATTGAAGAAGCCTTTAACTGTTAGGCTCAAGTCTCCAAGCATGTCAGCAAAATGTGGGTCGCTGCCACCATTTGCGATAATTATCTCAGGCTGGAACTCTTCTGCCAGCGGAACGAACACCTCATTCAGTGCGTAGAGATATGTGTCATCGCCTATTCCAGGCGGCAAGGGAACGCTAACGTTGTAGCCCTTTCCGTCGCCTTCGCCTATTTGCCAGACGAATCCGGTTCCAGGATAGATTGTTCTTGGATCTTGATGAAATGAGATGTAGAGCACCGTGGGATCTTGGTAGTAGATGTCGCTTGTGCCATTTCCGTAGTGAACATCATGATCCAACACTAGAACCCGGCTGATGTTGTGTTTGAACCTTAGATATTCGATCAAGACTGCTATGTCGTTGAAGAGGCAGAATCCTCCTCCATAGTCTCTGCCAGCATGATGATAACCGCCTCCTAAGGAAATCGCGTGCTTGGCTCTTCCTTCTATCACATTCTTTCCGCATGCGATTGCGCCGCCAATAATTAGCAATGCAGCCTCAAGGATTTTGGGAGAAACAGGCGTCTCGAAATCATAAGACTTGTTTTCTTTCGCCAACCGGAAGATCAAATCCACATAATTCTTGTCATGAACTCTTAACACGTCTTCCTTCGATGCTGGTTCTGGTGCAACAAGAGTGAGCTCAGGATGACTGAGCAATTTCTGATCCTCAAAGAACATCATTGCGTTTTTGAATCTGTCCCCTCTAAATGGGTGCCCTTCCCCTAGGTCATATTGCTTGTATTTTTCGTGGAAAGCCAATACCGTCTTTTCTGGCAAACAGTGCGCTTCCGAGTTAAGACAATACACGCGAATATAAAATATTACGGAAACAGCCAGAAGCTCCGTAATAAGAAAAAGGAAGAGTTGATGTTCTTTTTAAGCCTCTTGTTTTTCCTTAGCTTCAGTCGTCGGTTCTGTTGATAGTGAATCTTCCGCGCATTGCACTGTTGTCTTCTGAGCTTCAGCCGTATCTGTTTCAGTTGCTTCAATCTCGACTGTAGGTCTCTGCAACGTTT
>CAYYXF010000075.1:0-6646 GCA_964475545.1 uncultured Candidatus Bathyarchaeia archaeon
CGCAACAGGTTTGAATTGAAAAGCCAGATGATATTGCGCATAGGACAGTGCATAATGACCTGTCCGACAGCCTCGGCTTTCGACGCTATGCCAAATGCCAAGAGGAAGCTGAAGGTGGGCAGGAGTATACGATTGTTCGGCGATGGGTTCCAGAGAAAAGCCTTGGTAGGAAGTAGGAAGGTGTGGAAAATCCCAGTTATGGAAGGTGACTTCATCGTTGAAGACACTTTTGGGGTAGCAGAAGCTGTGGCTGGTGGGAACTTCATAATCCTATCCAAGGATAGGCCTTCAGGGTTGAAAGCGGCGGAAGAAGCAGTGAAAGCCATAAGAGCCAGGGTGAGCGAAGTTATTTTGCCTTTTCCCGGGGGAATTTGCCGGTCAGGCTCGAAAGCGGGCTCACTGAAGTATAAGCTCAGTGCATCTACAAATCATCTTTTCTGTCCACGTTTGAGGGCTCTTGTGTCAGGAACACAGGTGCCTGAAGATGTGAACTGCGTCTATGAAATTGTCATTGATGGCCTGAGTGTTGATGCGGTTAAGAGCGCTATAGGTGAGGGGGTCAGAGCTGCTGCGAATATGCCGGGTATTGCGAGAATTTCAGCGGGGAATTATGGGGGAAGGCTGGGCCCCTACAAGGCTTTCTTGAAAGAAGCTCTAGGTTTGTCCTAGCCCTTCTTTCCAAATCATTTATCTGATTCTTCACAGTGTAACCTAGGAACATAGTAGCAATCGTGTGAGTATAATTGAGCACTGCCAAGAAGACTTCGTTAGAGCTATTCAGGCTGAGAAAGACATTGAATACGCTAGCGATTAAGGAAGGTCGTGGTACTGAGCTTGTTTCAGTGTACGTTCCGCCTGGAAAGCAGATAAGCGATGTGCTGAACACGCTTAGGGACGAATATGGCACGGCAACAAACATCAAGTCCACGACCACCCGCAAGAACGTGATGGATGCCATCGTCAAGGTTCAGCAACGGCTCAAACTGTTCAAGGAACCCCCTGAAAATGGGCTTGTAATATTCTGCGGCGCTATTCCTCAAAACGGACCGGGAAGCGAAAGAATCGAAACCTACGTGATAGTGCCGCCCGAACCGATACACATCTACCTCTACAGATGCGATGCGAGGTTCCACACTGAACACCTACAGGAGATGCTTAGGGAAAAAGAGACGTATGGTATACTGCTCTTAGACGCGTCTCAAGCCACGCTTGCCACGCTTCAGGGCAGAAGACTTGAAATAGTCAGAGAACTGACCTCAGGAGTTCCTGGAAAAACACGTGCAGGAGGACAGTCTGCCAGGAGATATGAACGGCTCAGGGACATGAGACTTCAAGAATATTTCACTCGAGTAGGTCACCATGCTAATGAAACGTTTCTTCCAATTGAAAACCTTAAGGGTCTAATCCTAGGGGGGCCCGGCCCGACGAAGTATGATTTTGAAAAGGGCGAGTATCTGAGCTACATGCTGAAAGACAAAATATTAGACGTAATTGACACTTCGTACGTGGAAGAGCAGGGTGTGAAGGAAATTGTCAACAAGGCTCCTGAAATAATGCGCAAAATACGCTATATAGAAGAGAAAAAGCTGATGCAGCAGTTTCTTTATGAAATTGGGCATGACACTGGCTTGGTGACATACGGCGAGGAAGATGTTAGAAGAGCCTTGGAAACTGGAGCCATTAGAACATTGCTGCTTTCCGACGCCGTAGACACAATGCGGGTTACGCTGAAATGCAATGCCTGCGGGTATCAAGAGCAGCAGTCGCTCAGAAGCCAAATGCTGACAAGTCTTGAGCAAGACCTGTCTGGGAAACCCTGCCCGAAATGTAAGGCGCCAGCACTGGGAGTCGCTGAAACCCAGGATCTCATAGACAACTTTGCTCAGCTGGCAGAGTACACTAACGCTGAAGTGGAGATAATATCCAGCGAAACTGAGGAGGGCCAAATGCTCAAAAACTCCTTCGGCGGAATAGCTGCGATACTACGCTTCAAAACTCAAGGCTAGAATGTCTGACTTTGCAATGCCAGTTCGACTTCGTTCTTTCCAATGCCTCTTACGAGTAGCTTCTTCTGTCTAGAGGAAAAGCCTGAAACAAGCTCAACTCTCTTGTGAAAAAGCTTTGACAGCTCCTTGATTATTTCTCTGTTGACCTTTCCTTTAGCCGGCTCTTCCCTGCAAAGGACGATGATGTCGTCTCCTTCAACTACAACCTTAAAAGCCTTGCATCTTGGCTTTACAAGGATTTCCAGTACACAGCCTTCTTTTGTTTCTGTAACTTTCATATCTTTCACTTGATTTGCAGCTCATCTGATAAAAGCGTATCCAAGTGCAAAGCAGAACAGTAAGAGATAAGGGTCAAGTTAGTTGTATCTTGCTCGGGCGCCAGCGATGAAACATCCTTCGGCATATTTGGACTGGTATATCCGTGTGAAAGAGGCAAAATACGATTTCAGATCAAGCGGTTTGGCATATTTCAAGTATAGGCTTGATCTGGGGGAGGTTGACTTGAGCGTCAACTACCCACATGGCAATCCTAGGACTGCTGAGCTACTCGCCCAGAGGTACCATGTTCAGCCTGAAAACGTTTTCATTTCAAGCGAAGGCGCGTCAGGTCAGAATGCACGGATAATCCGATACCTATCAGAACGAAACAAGAAGAAAAAAGAGGCTATTGTGGAATATCCGACTTATGAGCCCTTACTGAGACTGGTTCAAGAATATTTCCCAAAGGTGAGAAGACTGGAAAGACCCCCTGAGGAAGCCTACAGACTTGATGCCGACAAGCTTCGAAAAACAGTTTCACAAGAAACGGGTTTACTCGTGCTGACCAATCCACACGCGCCAAGCGGAGCAATATCAAGCCAGAACGAGCTAAAAGAAATATCCAAGGTGGCAAACGAATTCAACTTCTTTGTCATGTGCGACGAAATATATGCGGAATTCGATCGGAACGCCGTGCCCTCGGCTTTTTCAGTTGACTCCGAGCGCTGCGTCGTCACGACGAGTTTCACAAAAGCTTATGGCCTCGGCGGCTTGAAACTTGGAACTGCACTGGCTAACAAGGAGCTCGTGGACGAGCTTTACAGAGACGTGCTGAACACTGTCGGCAACAGCCCAAACATCGTACAACTAGCCGCGGCGGAACTGTTGACAAAAGGCAAAGAAAACATGGAGAGGCACAAAGAAAAATGGGTGCGGGTAAAACAGGAAACTGAAAAATGGCTGAAACACAAGAAACTTGAATACTTCCCAAACGCCGTTAGCGCCACTTACTGGATAAAACTACCAATAGAAGACACTTACAGATGGATAAACGAACACGCCATACCCAAGTATAGCTTAGCCCCAGTTCCAGGAGCGTTCTTCCTCTTCAAGAATGGCTACAAACTCGCAAAGTCAAGCATGATCAGGCTTGGCCTCGGCGCCGTAAATCCAGATGGACACGACCTTTCTGAAGCTTTAGAAGTTCTGGAAGAAGCGACGAAGACGTGGCTCGCTAAGCAACCGCTTAGACTGAAAGTGCTAAAAGGATAAACGTCTCTTCCCTTTCTTCGATAGGCTCATAAAGAAAGGTCGCGGAGCGTATGTCAAGACTGGCAGGTTACGCGCGGGTTTTATCCTTTGGCTTTCCATTCAAAGCCTTGACCCGCGACATCTGGCTAATCTGCCTCTCTAACGTAATAGGCGCTTTCGGAGAAGGTCTGTACTTTTGGGTCTTTCCGTTGTACATCAAGCAACTGCATGCGGATCCTGTGCAGCTTGGTCTGGTCTTTTCTGCTCTTTATGGTGCTTCGGCATTGACGCCTCTCATCGGAGGCGTACTAGCCGACCGGTTTGACCGCAAGAAAATCATGATTTTATCGTGGATACCGTGGGTTTTTGCTCCATTACTCTATTCTTTCGCGCAAGACTGGGTACAGCTGATTCCCGGAGCAATTTGCTGGGGAACATCGATGATCGGTGTTCCAGCCATGAATGCATACATCATCACATCCGTTGACAATAAGAGGAATTTGGCATCTGTACTCTCACTTGTATGGGCTGCCTATTCTTTTAGCTATATTTTCGCTCCCACCGTTGGTGCTTTCTTAAGCCCAATTATCGGAATGCAGTGGGTGCTTCGTCTAGCTGCTTTAATCTGCTCTGTGGCCGCTGGCGTTTTCCTGTTCCTTCGCAGTCAGCACCCTCAAAAAGTTGAGTTCGTAGCTCAGGCTCGACCTTCAGTCGAAGAGAAACAGCTGTGGCGGCAAATGCTGCTTTGGTCAGTTTTCTATACAATGACGACCTTTTTTGCGACAGTTGCGCGGCCTTTCGTCCCGACGTTTCTTGATGAGAAGGCAGGCCTGAACGAGTTCTACATAGGACTGTTCGGTTCAATGAATTTCGCAGGTATGACTTTTATAGGGATCATAATGGGAAGGTTTGGGGACAAGCGAAGAAAATCCACTGCAATCAGCATGTGCTTAATGCTTTATGCGCTATCGATGATACCAATACTTCTGATTCGTGAGCCATTCATCTTGATGTTAATGGCGTTTCTTTACGGAAGCTCGATGGTCATGGGCTCTCTTGTAAGCTCCTACGTTGGCACCATTGCGCCCATAAGTAGGCGCGGTCTATGGGTTTCGATTCCTCAAACTTTGAGTCTGACAGCAGGGGTCATAGCACCTTACGTTGGAGGTTATCTTTATACACAGTCACCGTACTACGGACTAATTGCCTCTATAATCCCTATGCCTCTTCTAGCGCTGATTGCATTTAAGAAACTGAAAGAATAAGCTGATGGGTTCGAGTTTCTTGCATTGTTCCAGCCATTGCTAACTGGGATAGTAATTGCACGATGACAAGCGTCAGGAAAGTGAATTGTTGTTTTGCTCGCTTGTTCCGCGCGCTGAAAAGCAAATCGTAGCATGTGAAGTCTTTCGTGGAGCGGTGCTGCAGGTTCAGTTGATTGTGATCATGGATTCTGAATATTGATTTCGGCTTCTTAAAGTAAATATGCAAAAGAATCCATGTGCGAATGGGTGTTGCGATTGAAAGCTGATCAGAAGCAAAATGTGGAAACCAAGCATTCTGTCTCATCTAATTCGAGAAAATGGAGAATGGAAGCTAAGAAGCCATTGTATCTGCTTCGCTATGAATAAGTCAGCTAAGGCACGCGTGGTTCATTGTCCTTGGAATCATGAGCTACCTCCGCTTTGTCCACGTATCTGACTTCGGTGAACAACCAAGAAAACGTCAGTATTAGTATTCCTGAAACAGTGCACGCCAGAAACAGGTTAGCCGTTCCCATAAATCCTGCCACTGCTCCTGAAAGCAGCATGCCGACAGGCATCGCAGCAGAACTCAACGAACCGAGAACTGAATTCACTCTGCCCTGCATTTTCATAGGAACCGCTGTTTGAAAGATCACGCTGATCAACACGTTGGCAGGCGCGACAGCAAACCCTATGACCAATCCTCCCAGCGCCATAAACCAAAACTGTCCCGTCGGAGTGAGAGCGACCAAAGCATATCCTAGAAAAACAACATATACAAAGAATATGCTTGTGGCTATTTTCTTCTTGAAACCCTTTATCACTGACATCATCAAGCCGCCCGCTAACATTCCACCTTGCAAGAAAGCCATGACGAAGGCCAAGGCTTCAGCCCCTCCTAGATGATCAAACTTCACGTAGTAGGGAAGAAGAGTGGATAAGGGGGCGAGCAAGAAGTTCAAAGCCGTTGCTAACGTGGTTAATGGTATGAAACCTTTTGCCTTCCTGATGAAGCTTATGCCCTCTACAAAATCTCTGCTGAGAGAGGACTTCTCCTCCTTGCTTCTCACAGAGGGTATCCCGATCAGAAGCAGAGGCACCAAAGCAACCACAAAAGTAACAGGATCAACCCAGAGAATTTGCTCAATCTTTGCAAACGCCAAAAGCAAAGCCCCAGCAATCGGACCAACCATGGTAACCGCGCCGTTAAGAAGGTAATTCAAACCGTTCACACGGCTTAGCTTGTCTTCCGGGACCATTAAGGGGATAATAGCGCTCACAGCCGGAGAATGAAAAGCTTGGCAGACCCCTCTAAGAGCGATCATCAGCAAGACCAGCCAAACTGAAATATGACCCGACCAAAACAACAAGATCAACACAACAGTGGTCAAGGCCTGCAAGAAATCGAACACAAAAATCACCAGTTTTCGGCTCCACCTATCCACTAATACACCAGCTAGTGGCATAAGAACCACCATAGGCGCCAAACCAGCTAAAGCAGCAATTGACAAGTAAGCAGCGCTCTGCGTTTCAAGAGTTATCCACCAAATAATCACAAACTGCACAACCGAAGACCCCAACAGAGAGACCTGCTGACCCGCAAAGAAAAGCAGGTAGCTCCGGAATGTCAGCTCATTAGCCCGAGTTTCCATGCAAATCCCTTTTCCCGCGCATTCACAGCAACAAAACACTGGTCACTCTAGTTAGGTGTTCTGCGCAAAAGTGATCACCATAGTGGTCAGCTCTTCCAACCATTCGAGGGCATCTCGGCTACCTCCTTTAGGATTGAAGTGGACCAGTGGGGGTTACAACCCAAAGGGGGTCAAGTCCCGTAGCTCAGTTCCCAAAAAGCCCGCACTTTTGCAAAGCCGAGAGTTCGAATCTCTC
>CAYYXF010000076.1:0-6598 GCA_964475545.1 uncultured Candidatus Bathyarchaeia archaeon
TGAACCCCACATTATCAGATTTGCATCTCGGACAAGCATACTTAGAATGCATATCCGGTGAACCACATTGCGGACACGTCAAAACCCGATTCAAAGGTTCTGACTTGAGAAGATTTCTCTTCATCAAATCATCAAGCATGATCTTGACCTGAGAAGGATCGACGTGCCAAGCGTCCTCAGCCTCAAGGTAACGAACAGCGGCTTTATCTAAAGTTGGCTCAAGCCGCAGGACACCTTTCTTGATAAGCCTGCGCAAAAGCTCCTCGCTTTCGTTTCCACCTAAGCCGACAGTTATCGCAGTCTTTTCAATTGCTTCCATTTCTTATCTTTCCTCAGAAACTGGGAATATTGAAGAATACAAGTGTAATAACTATAAGAATCAGTGAATGGCGCAATCCTGCGGCAATGTCTCTGTCCACAATTTTCCCGACCACGAGACCGCCAAAGATCGATTCAAGAAGGGATCCCCAGAAGAGCAAGGAAGCGTAGTAGTTGATGTCGTAGACACCTGCTAGCAAACCAGACTGCGTCACGGTAACACCCTTTCTAGCAGCAGACAAGGGAGCAAGAAACTGATTCAACATGATGAAGGCTATTATTAGAAAAGTCAATGTAGCCATGTAGATAGTTATCATGTAAGGCTTCATGTTTGTGTATTGTTCCTCCTTGTACGCATTCAAGCTTGAAAACAAGTCGACACTCGTGCTAAGAACTTCCAGCAGCTTGCCTCCGGTCTGTTGGGCCTCGACCAAAACCGTGCACATCTTCAGAGCAACAGGACACCTCAGACGCTCAGCAAGAAACGTGAGCGAATCCTCAAACTTTGCGCCCAGAACAAACATGGAAACGGCACGCTCAAGTTCCTTTGAGACTGGGCCATAGTCTCTTTGTGAGGCCTCCTCCAAAGCCCTGGGCAACGTCATACCTGAGCGTACAGATTCGGTAACATCTCTGAGAAGTCGCGGAACATTTCGTTCCACTTGCTTCTTCCAACTATAGTTGTTAAACTCAATAACGGCAGGAAAACCAAAGACTATCATAATGCTCAAGGCGATGGCATTGTTCACCCTCTGACTGACCGGTATGAAATAGGGCTCACTGGGAATATAGAAACCGAACAGAACCAAGACTAGAACGATCGAAAGCCCAACTGAAACTGAGACCGCCCAGACAGCAACACGGTATCTGCATTCTATATACATCTTCTATTCCTCCTGTGGCAGCGCGCTGTTCAAAATGATGATGAAGACCAAACATATCATTGGGATCCCTAAGAAGACTAGGAGATTCAACTGCATGATTGGAGATATGCCGAAAGCCACGTTTCCCATAACAGACAAGACGGTTATCATAATAATGAAAGTCACCGGTCCCAAAACAACTCCGGCAATGTAGACCTCTCCAAGCCCCAACAAAGTGTTCAAGGTCTTTTTCAGTTGTTCCCTCTTCATGCTCAGAAGTCTCTCTGTCTCAAATGCCAAAAGACTCTTCAAATCTCCACTTGTCTTGAGCGTGTTCATGATCCCGACGAGCAGCTTTGAGAAGACTTCTGATGGACTGTGCTTTATCACATCGTTTAACGAGGAGACCACGTCCAAACCGAATACTTTGACATCCGTCATGAGTCTCTTTGCCAGGTCTCTAATCGCAGGATGGCGCTCAACCTGAGAGACCCGGTCGAAAATTCGTTCGACTGAGATGCCACCAGCCGACAGGACTCCCATATAGCCCGCAGTATAGACGAGGTTCGAATCTATATCTGCTCTTCTCTGCCTTCCACGATAAAGAGGATAAGCAACAAACGTGGCAGAAACAATGATTGAAGCAATTATCGAAAGCACGAGAACAGCCGCGACGAATTGTGTGACAGTCAATCTGAACATGAAATATTGCAACGAAGCGCCTGTCACAATGGCAGTGACGAACGTGACTGCAGACGAAAAAAGCATTAGGGCTATGTATGACTCGTACAACCTCGAAATCCCACTTTGCTCGTAGACGTGCTTGAGAAACATGAACCGTGAGGCTGTTCTTCCAAATAGCCTATAGCTCAAGGCCGTAAGGAAGGAACCTTTCTCTGAGATCTCGCTCAAGTTTCGAACCTCGCTCTGTTGTAGATTTCCTCAGGATTGAGGTAGTATTTTCTGATCACATCAGCCACATCCTCGTAGTTTCTGACATTCTTACGCACCATCCACGTCACAATCTGCTCTCGTCTGTCAAAGTCGCTCAACAGGTCATCCATAGAAACATGTCTGAGCTCAGTGATCATTTTGAAAGCAAAGCTGTCACTTGCAGATTTGAGACGAAAAACGAGCGAATCACGTTCATGATCCCACTCGTAGACTTTCAAGAATTTTGCTCGTCCAGTCTCAACGTCCACTCCAGTGATTTCTGAAACATCTGAGACACGACGGACCGTAATGTCTCGAATCTTTATTCGTTCAATTAGGGCAATAGCATTCATCATAGGAATGAGCAGTGGGGGGATGTTCATCGGCTTTGTCAGCAACCGCTTCTCCACCGTCTCGACATTCTCAGCGTGAATCGTACATAGTCCACCGTGACCAACTGAGATACTTTGGAAGAGAGTGTATGCCTCCTCACCTCTGATTTCTCCAACCACGATGTAGTCTGGCCGTTGTCTCAAAGAGGATTTTAGGAGGTCAAAAAGGGTGACTTCTTCGACTCCTGGCTGAAATGACGGGCGCGTCACCATCGGTATCCAGTTCTCATGAAAAACCAGTTCACGAACTTCCTCTATGGTAACGGCCTTCATTTCGGGTTTTACGAACATGGAGATTGAGTTTAGCAGAGAGGTTTTCCCAGATGCTGTTGCGCCAGCAACTATGATGGACCTTAAGTTGTCGACTAGAATCCAGAAATAAGCTGCCATGTGAGGCGAGACTGTACCAAAGTTTATCAAATCAATGATGGTGAACGGGATGGCCCTGGCCTTTCTTATGGTAAAGGTATCTCCGCGTTTTGATACTTCATCCAATGTGAGATGCACTCTGAATCCTTCGGGAAGGGTACCTTCAAGAATCGGCCTCGAAACTGAAATCTGATGGCCTGCCTTGTAGGCCAATCGTGTGACGAAAGCGTCTAACTCATCCTTCGAAGGATACGACACGTTAGTTGGGATGGACTCGTAGTATCTGTGCCAGACGTAGATCGGAATTCCTGTGCCGTTGCAACTGATGTCTTCTATGTTTATGTCTCGTATGAGAATGTCGAGGATCCCATAGCCGAGAAGATCTCTCTTGATATAGTAGATGAACTTGTCTCGGGAGTCGCCACTAACCTTGAGGTGAAATACTTTGATAGCGCGCTTGATCTGATTCGTTAGGTATTCCTGTGCAAGTGTCTCATCTTTGAGAACAGACAATGGAGTGTTTGTTCCTTCCCTCAACATTGTCTTGAGCTTGGCAAGTGCTTCTTTCTCTTCTTTTGTCATCGTTGGTTCAATGGTCAAATATTGAAGCTTCCCCGTTTTTGTGTCAACTTGTATTCCCACGTATCCAAATGGAGGATTTACCGGATAAAATTCCTTAAAGGTGAATGCTGACTCTTCCGCGATCTCAGTCTCCTTTGGGGGTTCCTGTGGGCGCTCGGCTTCTTTCTGAACCTTCCTGTGAATCAGCTTGGCCCAGCTCGTTAAGGTGCCTCCTGCGCTATCGTTTTCTGCCCAACGACGCTTCCGACAACCGCAT
Source organism: uncultured Candidatus Bathyarchaeia archaeon (assembly GCA_964475545.1). Taxonomy (GTDB): domain Archaea; phylum Thermoproteota; class Bathyarchaeia; order Bathyarchaeales; family Bathycorpusculaceae; genus DASPTR01. The sequence continues at coordinate 3,714 of CAYYXF010000076.1, forward strand.
ACAACACGAAAGTCTCAGCAGGCCCAGTTGTCGGCTTTGCTTCTAACTGGTATTCTCCAGATGCATTCAAACGAATCCACGCAGGATTCGTCACGGACGATCTGTCCATTGCGTCTCGAAAAGCGACACTCGTCCCACCTGGGCGCGTCACAATCAAGAAACCTATCCACGCATCAGCTGCAAACAGAAGCTGACTTGTTATGTTAAACAACATTAACATTTCTCATCACCTTTAAGACGTGACTGATGAAAGCAGCACATAACACATCCATCCCCCGACACTTTCAGTTATAGAAGAGGGAGTTATACTTGCGGGCATGGCACCGTTAAACGCTGGTACAGAACCCCATCTTGGCAGAGCGGCTGTCTCAATATCAGGAGTCACAGTATAAGCGGCAACATTACTCGCCACGTTATTGTTTGTTGTTCCAAAATAATACGTTCCAGATGCAAGAGTGACAGATATTCCGGTTATGGCAATCCATCCTGAAAGCACAGTGCTTAAAGGATTGCTTACGTACAATAGTGTTCCTGCACTATCATATATTCCGATTAAAAGGCAGTCTGTCAGTACGCGACGTGAGCGGATGTATATTGCGGTTACAGTGAGGTTGCGGTCGATTTCAAACGGATAGACACGACAGGTAGAAGCACCTAAGGCATTTGGAGTCAAAGTTGCTGGTGCGCCTCCGTAAGGATAATTTTTTATCAGATTAACGAAGGTCGCATTAGTTGAAAACCCTGGCGGTCCCGCAGGACCAGCGACGCCCATTGACAACGGCAAAACACTTAAGCTTGTCAGAACGTAGACTCCAAGGGGTGCCATATTGTACGTACCGTTAAAAACAACAGTGCCAACACCCGTTGCATTGTAGATCCACCAGAAAAAGGCGCTTGTTCCTCGCGCTAAACCGCTTACGGAAAGTGATGAGTTGCTCATCAACTGCACCAGGCTGGCTGGTGTTGCGCTGACGTTTGTTATTAAGCTCTGAATAGAGTCCACTACTGTGTCATTAAGAGTTACTGTAAGCAGCACGGTAACATTGTTACCCTGATAAACAGTCGGGGGTGCCGTTACTAATGTGAGTGCACAGCTGACGTAGCTAGCTGGATAGAACTTGCTCTCGACAACGTTTCCTAGTTCAGTTACTAGCTGTACAACGTACTTGTTTCCTGCCGTGACAGTGAAGTTGGAAATTATGTTGTTGATTTCACTTGGTGCAACAAATTCGTTCAACGCTTGATACGTCTGATTCTCCGGAGTTGCCGTCGTATTGAATATTCCCAACCAGATCAGATGAGATTGGATAGGTCCGTCGTTTTCCGCTGTTATGTTGAGCTGGTTTGTTCCTGTTATTGCTATTCGTTTAATGATGATGCTTTCTTGATTGCGATTCCAATCCATATCGTTCATCGAGCTCATCGTGTTGTTGTAATGTTGAGTGACATCCTGAGTAAAGGCGTAGAAAGCAAAGCCCGAAAGGAGAATCAGGGCTACGAATACGGCTCCGATTATGGACCCGACTCCCCGATTATGTTGGCTAAGCTTTCCAATTGATCGCATTCTTGCTTCCTCTTGTGCTGACAGCGGTTATTTCGTATGTAGATCCTGACTGGATTGTGATGGGTGAAGTGAAGCTTACCTGAACTAGTGCCCCTTTTCCGATGGTTGTCATCCTTCCACCCAAGTAGCTTGCAACTGATGTCCAGTTGACGTAAACCGTGTCTATGGTAAGGTCTATTTGTCCATAGTTCAACACGGTCAGGTTTAACTGACTTGACGTATTTGACCAGACAGCTATTATTGCGAATCTTTCTTGAGCTTGCCTCTCTTTCTGGTTTGTTTCTAGTTGAAAAAGACTGGTGGAAGAGGAGAATGCGCCCATGCTGTACGAGTATGCTACGACTCCTGCTGACGTGACTATGAGAACCAATATCAGGCTGGCTATGATTTCGCTTACACCCTTGTTGTTTTGTAATAGAGAGCGCTGAATTTTCATTCTCTTCTTTTCTCCAAGCAGGTTCAAAGCAGAAAGAAAAAAAAAGGTTGCTATTTGGCCTTGACGCTAAATGTTAGAATTGTGCCGTCTGTGCAGACTATCTTGACTTCGTAGGTAATGTTCTTTGTTAAGCCGGGTGTTGTAGCATTTATTGATATTGTTGCTACAGTATTGGGGGCGATTTCGGCGGAGGTTATGCTGGTTACGTTGAGGTCATTGACATAGGCTGCATTTGTCGTGACGGATTTTCCTCCTACGTTTCTTACGTACGCAGTAATGTTTGATTGCGCGCCGGTTGTTGCGTTTGCATAGGCATTGGCTGTGTCAAGAGAGAGTTCACCGTATTGTCCGGCGTCATGTCCTGTTGCGCCTCCGACCCACCCCATGACATAGGCGTAAACGACAACGCCTGCTGCGACTGCGAGCAGCATCAGAATCAGCGAAGCGATCACTGCAGAAAACGCTTTGTTCGCTCTAAATCGATGTTTCATCTGCATGTTTCAAGTCACCTCTATATTGTTTAATACGATATCCGACGCTGCATGTTATAATGCTTACGAAAACTAGATAGGGATTGCTAAGATTTACGATTCAGATTCCGAATAAGGCGAAGCATGCACCAACCATTTAACATCTATTACCCTACAGTGAGTTCAACGTCAAAGACGTCGAAAAGTTCGCACAATGCCAGTTGAGATACTAGCTAGCATTAGATGTGGATGTTCTCTTCGAGTTTCTGCATTATGATGTAAGGGGGTCCGGGTTCAGCACTCACAACCACAAAGCTCTCCCCCATCTTAAAGAGCAAAAACGTTCCCTTATCATATCTAACGCCACAACAGATCAGCTTTCCTGCTTTGTCGGTGAATCTGGACAGAGTCCCAA
>CAYYXF010000077.1:0-4291 GCA_964475545.1 uncultured Candidatus Bathyarchaeia archaeon
GCCATTGCTTGATAGTAGTCCTCTGCTTCGTTGCTGTTGCCAGGAGCGCATGCAAGCTCGCGGTCAGGCAGCACAATCTTGTACTTGCTTACTGCTCTTTCCATGACGCGCAGGTAGTCTGAACATATTTGGTGGCCGAAGCCTCGTGAGCCGCAGTGGATCATAGTCATCACCTGTCCTTCATGCGTGATACCGAAAACCTTGGCTATTCTAGCATCAAGGATCTTATCGACTTTTTGGATTTCAAGGAAATGGTTGCCTGAACCTAGCGTGCCGACCTGTTGTAATCCTCTGCTTTTTGCCGTCGCCGAAACTTTGTCGGGATTGGCGTTTTTCATGCAGCCGCGTTCTTCGCAGTGTTCTGCGTCTTCATGCCAGCCTAACCCTTGATCAATAGCCCATCCCACACCGTCAGTGACTACTCTTTCGAGGTCGGTAAGTGTCACTTTTAAGTCATTTCGGCGGCTTCCAAGCCCACATGGCACATTTTCGAAGATTGTATTGGTCAGAAGGGCAAGCTGCGGCCTGATGTCTTCTTCTGAAAGGTTGGTTGTCAATAAACGTACTCCACAGTTTATGTCGTAGCCTACTCCGCCAGGGCTGATTACGCCTTCATCATAATCTGTTGCAGCCACGCCTCCTATTGGAAAGCCGTATCCTTCATGTCCGTCCGGCAAAGTTATCGCATACTTGTAAATCCCGGGCAAATGGGCGACGTTTACACATTGTTCAAGAGTTCTGTCGCTTTGCATCTTTTCCAGTAGGTTTCTGTCAGCAAGAACCCTGCCTGGAACTCGCATGCCTGGCCTGTACTTTGGGATGCACCATGTGTAATCGTCTATCTTCTCAAGAGGCACCTTTTCGGAAGGAGTGTGACTCTCTTCTTCTCCCATATCTTTCACCTAGCAGAAAGAATGCTGAAGCAAAAATATAAGCCATTTTGGTCCAGAGACCAAAACCGCCCTCTTTAGACTGGCCCAAACTTCTGCACAAAGTCGACAACGCCTTGCACACTGTTTGCCAAGACAGTCTCACCTAAGACAGGATGAACTTTCACGTAGTTCAAAGCTCGTCGGAGAGAATCATCGTTTTCGGTTATTTGTTTGCTTATGGCAGCTAATCCATCGCCGTTGTCTAATCCTTGCTTAGCAATTTTTGCCCACAACTTGAGCTGCTGCGCATAGGCATGCAGTTTCTCAACTCCGTCAACGGCCTTGCCAAAGTGACTGTAGTAGAGGCTTCTAGGCTTCAAACTGATCAGTTTGTCCAAAGAAGCAAGGGCAACGTCCAAACGCAATGGCGGAGGCGTTGTGGGCACAATCGCGTTGATCTCACTCAGATAAATGCCTGCAGCATCACCTGGAAAAACCCCTTCACTGAGCGATTCATAATAGCTTTGATGATGTGAAGCATGCCCAAGAGTCTCAACAACCTTCAGCTCGACTCCGTCACCCAGATCAAAAGCCATTCCATCCGACGCAGCGATGATTCGATCTTCTGGGACAGGTTCAGGCTCACCATACAATTCAGTTATGCTCCCAAGGACAAGCTTGGACTGCTCCCAGAGCTTTTGCGGATGAGCCAAGTGAGCAGCTCCCCTCTGATGAACGACTACCTTGGCGTTAGGCAAGTGCTTAAGAAGGGTCCCTGCCCCACCAGCGTGGTCCAGGTGAATATGCGAAACAGCAACATACTCGACTTCTGCGAGTTCTACATCCAATTCCTTTAGACCAGCCAGCAGGTTGGGCACGGACGAAGCTGGGCCTGTTTCAACCATTGCGATGCGTCTACCTCTTACCACGTAGCTTGCAATGAATTTCTTCATTCCAGCCGTCTCTGCGTCAATCAAGAAAATGTGCTCTTCAAGCTTTGTTACGCTCATCTGTACATCAAACTCGTTTCAGGCGAATCTTAACGTCCTTGTCAACTGCTTTAAGGGTTTTCATCGTGAGCATTTTAAGTTAACAAACACATACTGCTAGCTCGTGGTCGCTTGTGCTGTTGCGAATTGCCAGAGAGCTAACTCCCGAAGAAGTGCTGGACAAGATTAAGGCGTTTGAGAAGCAATTCGGAATGAGCTTCGATGAATTTGAAGAAGTCTTTCGCAAGCGCAAATTGGGAGCGCGATCTGCAAGAATTTACTTTGAGTGGGCAGACCTCGTAGACAGCTACAAAGGGTACGTAGAGGACGGAGAACTTGACTACACCGCTGAAGAAGTCAAGGATTTCAATCCCGAACAGGCCGCTTTGCTGACACCGAAAAGAATGGAGCTGCTGTGCCAGCTCGCAGCGTTAAGGGTGGAGTCAATAAATGATTTAGCCAAGAAAGTGAGACGGAATGTCAAAAACGTTTATGAGGATCTGACAGTGCTCAGCAAGTTCGGCTTCGTCAAGCTGAGCAGAAGAAAGGGAAGGGCTCTAATCCCAGAAACACTTGTGAAGGAAATAACACTCGTAGTCCGCTAGAAACGCCGGGTAACCGTTGTCTATATGTCAAGAATAAACCTTAAAGTGACCATGCTAAAGCCTTGAATTATCTCCATCCTATGATAGGTTACAGCTTTTACGCCTACCTTTTGCAGATGCTTCTTAGCGTCGAACCGCTCGCCCCAGACTCTCGCTCGAAGCCTAAAACCGTCAGTAATCCTCGTAAAATCTAGAATCTCGAACTTCGAGAACAACAACCCGTCAGAATCAAACTTCACCAGCAGAGCCTCAAGCCAACTGTAAAGAAGAGCACACTCATCCATCGCTTCGAGCTCAACGTGATCCTCAATTTTCGGTTCCACCTCGACAACGTCAGTCATCACTTCAAACATAGCAAAAGCCGCGTTTTCAAAAGCCTCAGGCAGGTCTTTACCATATGCGGCAACGTAGGCGTCAGCTGTGTGCTCTAGAAACTCGAAACGTTTCTTTTCGTCCTTTAGCTCGACCATGCTTATAGTAGAAGAGAAGTATCTTTTAAAATGGTTCTGTCCGCTACGCGATATGCGTGTGAGCAACCGAGAAAGCTTGGTTGAGGCTGGTGCGCGCAGAAATCCTTGAACATCATTCAGCCGTGGTCACAAACTTGGAAAGGCCATCGAGGAGAAAGGCAATTTGCGGCAGACTTCCACCAGGTATGAGTTACACGCCCAACTGTTTGCGTTTCTAGCCGCTGAAAGTGGAGGCACTTCTTAGGTTTTATAAGTATGGTTGAGAGTATCCATTCTCTGGGGTAATACGCATTGTATGAGGAATTAGCTAGAATAGTTGTTAGAGACGCGTTAAGTGTCGACTCAAGTGACATTGTCACGATCACAACCTGGGATCATACCATCGATGTCGCCAATGCTATGGCAGTCGAATGCTTCAAACAAGGCGCAGACACAATCATAGTCCTTTGGACTGACGAGTACTACTATGGGCTACTCAGGGAACTATCTGAAGAAAGTCTAGGGGAGCATTCAAAGATATGCGAAGCATTCACTGAGACTGAGACAGCAACCATCAACATGTTTGGTCCGAAGAACCCAGAGGGTCTGAAGAAGGTGCCCTCTTCGAAAGTCAATGCTTGGGGCGAAGGAGAGAGAAAATCACACTATCCAAGAAACATAGAGAGAAAGATCAGAAATATCACTCTTCCATTGGCGCTATTGACAGAGGAGAGAGCCAAGGTCTACGGCTTCGAGTTTGGGAACTGGAAGAAGGTAATGAACAGCGCCTTAACAATGGATTTGAAAAAGATAGCGAAGAGGGGGCGCGATGTCGCCGCGATACTTGAGAAAGCCCACACGGTTCACCTGACAGCGCCGAACGGCACGAATCTCACTTTCGAGCTAAACAAAAGACCTGTTCATATCGATGATGGCATAATCGACAAAGAAGACATCGCAAAGAAATCCTTTGATGCGCAGCTGCCAGCAGGATCCGTGCTGACGACAATAGTTGAAACCAGTGGAAGCGGAAAAGTCGTCTTCGACCAGCCGCTGCGACTAATGGGCCTGAACGTGCTGGGCATCGAGTGGAAATTCAAGGATGGAAAATTGACGTCGATGACAGCGAAGAAGAACCCCGAACCCATCTCCAAACAGTTCGAGAAAGCTTCAGGGGACAAGGACAGAATAGGCTTCCTCCAAATAGGGCTAAACCCCAAGGCAGAGTACGGGTATCTGATGGACAACATTGTTGAAGGAGCCGTTCAAATAGGCTTCGGAGACAACGAGTACATCGGCGGAAGGAACAGTTCATCGTTCGGCATGGCTGCAACAATAGGCAAGGCAACCCTTGACATCGATGGAAAAATAATCAT